>JBFMBB010000147.1:0-6476 GCA_040755435.1 Pseudomonadota bacterium
GCCGAGACCCACAAAAAACCCCTGCCAAACGTCTTCGCCACAGGGGGCGGGCGCCGGCCCACGCTCGTTGCCCTCAACGGTTGCCGGCCGCCTGACCGCCGGGCTGCGCTACGGGCGCAGCCGTAATTTGTAATTTACGGTGCGGTGACCGTAAACGCGTTGGGCAACACCGAGCTGCCGACGCGCAGGTTCCACACCGGGTCACGCCCGCCCTTTCTCTTGCGCGGCACCGTGACCGTCGCCGTGATCATGTCCAGCGTGTCGGTATCGGATGCCAGCTGCACGTTGCTGGCGACCGGGCGCGGGCCGTTGCCGCCCTCGAAGCTGACCGCCATGTCCGACGCGAAACCGTAGCCCGTAATCGTCACCTGCACGCTCGTGCCCATCGCGGCCGAGTCCGGCGTGATGCCGACCACCGCGGAGCAGGACCCGCTGGCGTCCAGCACGGTCACCGTGTTCGGCTTCTGGATGTTGAGCAACACGCAGGAAACATTGTCGTTTTCGTTGGTCTCGATGAGGAGCTTTTTCGGATCGATCTCGATCTTCAGCTGGTAGATGCCGTCCGGGTTGTCGGTCACGTCGAGTTCCTGGCCGGCCAGATGACTGCCGTAGGTGTCGCCCCAGCCGACCGACATGCCCTGGACGATACTGCCGCAGGAGCTGTAGACGGCCTGCGCGGGCGCGCCCGGCAAGCTGGTGTCGATCTTGGTGGTGTCCATGACACAGAACGTGGTCTTGGTGCCGGTCAGCAGCGAGCCGCCGGGGGCATTGATAGGCTGCAGGGTATAGATGGCGTAATCGTCAAAATGGATGTGATTGTGCCCGGGATGGTAAGTGAAAGATCCCGCGTAGCTGAGAAATGACGTGCCATCGTCGAGGGCGACGCGCTGGAACACCTTCTGTTTTCCCGAGCCGGTCTCGACCTCGCCCGCGACGATTTCGAGCGGACCGCTGCCGTTGTTCCAGCTGGTGGTGCTGAAGCGCAGGGTGGACGTGCCCGACGCATCCGCGACCAGCGACACGTTGTGCGCCGGCAAGGGCTTCAGATTCGGCGGCAGGCTGACCGCCGCCTGTGCGCCCGGGGAGGCGGCCAGCAGGATGGCGGCCACGATCGTTGAGCCGAACGCCTGGGCACGGATAAGCGAATAAATTCTGTTCATGGATGCAATTCTCCAGCCACCAGTGCCGGACGCGAGGTTATCGCGCCCGGCGCATGGTCAGGACAAACTCGGCTTGCTTGTTACTTGCAAACCTCTTTCTTCGGGTCGCATTTCGGCGGCTCTTCCTTGCTTTCACAGCTGTAGTCGGACAGCACCAGTTTGCCGGGCAGGTTGGTCGAAGCCGAGAGGAGCGTGCCGGACGCCGTGCAGTTGAAGTGCTGGTTGCTGGCGCCCACCTTGGACGCGCCGACCGTGCAGGTGTCGCCCGACGACCATACCGCGGACAGCGTTCCAGCCGCCGCGCCGCCGGTCTGGTTATTGACGAAGTGCCAGGTGCCGGAGAAATCTCCGCAAGACTGGCCGCTCAGGTTGCTGATGTTCGCCGCCATGGCCGTACCGCTGCTGACAGCCAGCGCCGTCGCAACGGCGAATAACCAATGCAGTTTCTTCATTTGTGTTTCTCCCGTGCGTGCCTGTGGCGCGATGCCTGCAGCACGCGATAAATTGAAAATCAGACAGCTGATGCCGCTGCCAGGCGTAAAACAAAGATCACGCCTCGGCTGGCCCCATATCCGGAACCGGCGTTTGGCAGGGCAAGGTTGTCAGGCTGGTGCGGGCCGTGACATTCCACGAAAGAGGAAGAGCGGTGCGCCGAATCGGCGTATTGGCGCCAATCCGCATGGCAACCCGGGCTCCGGCGCGGGTGTCGTTCAAGCGCAGGGCCTGGGGTTTCCCCATCAGCTGACGTGTGTTGCCCAGACCCGGGCAGGGTGAAAAATATGCTTCATTGCCCCGGCCCTCGGGCCGCCACAGGCGGTGGACAGCCAAACAAAAAGCCCGGTTGATGCCGGGCCTTTTGTGGCGCCCCTGGATACGGAGACGCGAACCGGATCAGCGATTCTTCACCGTCACGAGGCTTTCGTGCGGCGCCGAATCGAGCTCGCCGTCGTTGACGATGAGCGTCACCTTGTAGCGGCCGGACTTGGCGTAGGTATGCACCGGCCGCACGCCGCTGCCGCTGCTGCCGTCACCGAAGTTCCAGCGGTAGCTGAGGCTGTCGTTGTCCGGATCGGACGAGGCGCTGCCGTCGAGCGTGAGCGCCACGCCCTTCACGGTCTCGTACGGTCCGCCGGCGTTGGCCACCGGTGCGTGATTCTGCACCGACACCGTCGTGGTGGCGGGCGCGGAATCGGTCTCGCCGTCGTTCACCACCAGGCTCACGCTGTAGACACCGCCGCGCGCGTAGCTGTGTGACGGATTCACGCCGCTGCCGCTGCCGCCGTCGCCGAAATTCCAGGAATACGTCAACGGGTCGTAATCGCCGTCGGTGGAACGCGAACCGTCGAACGCCACGGCCTGGTTCTTCTGCGCGCCGTAGGGGCCGCCGGCATTCGCCACCGGCACGGCGTTGAGCACGATCACCCGGCTGCCCGCCGCCGCGGTGGCGGCGCCGTCGGCGGCCGTCACGGTCGCCAGGTATTCCCCGCCGCGGGCGTAGGCGTGGCGCGCGGTCTCGCCGCTGCCCGTGGCGCCGTCGCCGAAGTCCCAGAAATACTGGAGCACGCCGCCGTCCACGTCGTACGAGTCGCGGGCGTCGAAGTAGATCTCCATCTTCTTGCGGCGCAGCTGGTACGGCGCCGCGAGCCGCGCCACCGGGGCGGCGTTGCTGACGCTGACCAGCAGCGTGTCGTCGGCCACGCCGCCGTCCTCGTCGGTCACGCGCAGCGCCACCGGCACCGTGCCGAGCTGGCGGAAGAGGTGGCGCGTCTGGCCGCCGTAGCCGCTGCTGCCGTCAGGCAGGGTCCAGAAATAGCTCAGCCAGGTCGCCTCCGGGTCGCGCGTGCCACGCGCGTCGAGCACGGCGGAAGCGCCGTAGCGCAGGTTGTACGGACCGCCGGCGTCGATCACCGGCGGCTGGTTGATGGCCACGCCCTGCGCGGTGCTGAGGCGCGCGGAGCGGCTGTTCTCGGGCCGGGGATCGCCGATCCCGGCGGACACCGTGGCCAGGTTCAGCAGGTTCTCCGTCGTGTTCACGCTGCCGCGCACGCTCACGATCACCGGGTAGGCGCCGTCGAAAATATCCGTCACCGGCATGGCGCCGATCTCGCAGCGCACTTCGCTGCCGCTGATCGAGCAGGTGCCGGAGCGAGATCCGATCCATTCGCTCCAGCTGGCCGCGGTCGGCGTAACACCGGCCGGGAGCGTGTCGTGCACCACCACGTCCGGCGCAGCGCTCAAGCCGTCGTTGTAGACGGTGATGCTGTAACGGATCTCGTCGCCCGAGCGGCTGACGCCGTGGCTGGTGATCTGGAGGTCGGCGCTCGCCGCCACCGGCAGGGTGACGGCGGCGCTGTTGTCGGCCGCGTCAATGTCGTACGGGTAGGCGGTCACCGTGGCGCTGACGGTGTACTCGCCCGGAGCGTTGTAGGCGTAGGTCTCGAACGCGACCGTGGCGCTCTGCCCCGGGTCGAGCGCGCCGAGTTCGCAAACACGCTTGTTGTCGTCGCAGCTGCCCTGGCTGTTGTCGATCATGCCGGACAGAAACATGCCCGCGGGCGTGGTGTGTGTGAAGCGCACCCGGGCGGCGACGTCGGGACCGTTGTTGACGATGGTCGCGGTATAGCGCGTCGGCTGTCCCACCAGGCCGCTGGCGCGCTCGGCCGCCAGCGTCAGGCGCAGGTCGGCGCGCGTGCCGCGATACAGGTCCACGCCCTGGAAGTAGGTGTTCTTCGCCACCACCACGTCGGTCTTGCCGTCGCCGTCGAGGTCGCCGACGGCCAGCGAGTGCGGGTTTGGGGCGCTGGTGGCGATGTTGCCGACGTGATAGATCGGCACCGCGAGCGTGCCGTCGGCCCGTTGCAGCAGCACGCTCACGCGTCCGTATTCGTGCAGCGCCACCACGTCCTGGCGGCCGTCCTGGTTCATGTCCGCCACGGCGGTCGCGCCCACGTGGTCGGAAGTGCCGCCGACCTGCGTGTACACGACCGGCGGGTTCAGCGCGCCCGCGGCGTTCTGGGCGAACACCACCATCCAGTAGTTCCAGCCCTGGCTCGCCACCAGGTCGGCGCGGCCGTCGCCGGTCACGTCCCCCACGCCGATGCTGCCGGGCAGCGTGCGGTGGCCGTACGCGTCGGTCGGCAGGTCGTAATGGACCGCCGGCTGGAAACCGCCGCCGGGGCTCTGCAGCAGCACGGCGATACCGGGGTAGCTGTTGTTATTGTTGTTGGCCAGCACGATGTCGGTGAGCCCGTCGTGGTTCAGGTCGCCGGTCTCGAGGTCGTTGGCGGAGGCGTCCACGGGATATGTCACGGGGTCGTCGAGCGTGCCGCCCGCGTTCTGGTACAGCACCCGCACCCCGCTGGTGGTGACCACGTCGGCGCGGCCGTCGTTGTTGAGATCGGCGACGCGCACCCGGGTACTGTATCCGACCGGATAGTCGCGGTAGCTGCTCAGGCGGCCCTGCGCATCCTGCAACATCACGCGGATGCCGGCATAGGTCGTGACGGCCACGTCGGCACGGCCGTCGCCGTTCAGGTCGCCGGTATCCACCGAATTGCTGTACGCCAGCGGACCGCCGTAACGGTAGGCCACGGGCGGCGGGAAGCTGCCGTCAGCCGCCTGGTAGTACACGTACACCACGTCGCTGTCGAGCCCGGCCACGGCCACGATATCGGGGCGTCCGTCGGCGTTGAGATCGGCGACCGCCGCCGCCTCGGAATTGAATTCGGAGGCGAGCGCGGTGGCGCGCTGCAATACGCAACCTTCGGTGCAGGCGGTACCTGCAATGGCGGGATGCGCCGCGCCGAACACGGACAACAGTACGACCGACAGCCGTAGCCAGGGGAATTTCATGGAGGCCTCCTGCATATTATTCGTTTTCCAGAATCGGACGGGACCGCGAACACATCAAAGTAGCCGGGTTCGTGAAAAACACAATGTTCTCCCACGCCCCGGGAGTCCGCCCGGAACTTCGTCCGTGAAAACAGACATTTATATTTCCCCGTGACTCCCCGTTTCACCCGGCACCGCCCTTGCCGGCGGTGGCTGTCTATACTCATTTATTGTCGCAACGTGCTTACAGGGAGGCGGTATGCAACACCGGATCTGGCTGGTTCTCGCGTTGACGCTCGGTTTGCTGGCCGGCTGCGCCAGTGGCGGGCCGTCGCGCGACATCAACGACCCGACCAATTCGCTGGTCTTCGGCTACATCGACATGGACGATGCGCCGACCAAGGTCAGTTACGCCTGGATCGAACAGGTGGCGCCGCCGTCGGACTCGCCGTACTGGGGGCTCGGCGTGACCAAGGGCGTGTTCTACAACTCCTACCTGCCACCCGGCTCGTACCAGCTGTCCAAGCTCGGCGGCTCGGGTTTCTTCGCCGGCCAGCACGAGTACAGCTTCCCCAAGCAGGGCAACCGGACCGCGCTGCGCATCAGCAAACCCGGCATTTATTTCCTCGGTTCCTATAAATACAAAAAAGTGAAAACCGGCTTTTTCCAGCAGGGCAAGTTCGCGATCGAGAAGATCGCCAAGCCGACCGAGGCCGAGGTGCTGAAGCGCATCCTCGACGAGGATGACGAGGTCCGGGACTCCGCCTGGGGCAAGAAGATCCGCGCGCGCCTGGCGCAGCTGAAATCATGAGCGCCTCCCGCCTGCCGTGGCGCCGCCTTGCGGCGGCGTTAATGTTGCTGGGCGCGCTCGGCGCCTGCGTCGGCCCGGCGCGCGAGCCGGTCAGCAGCCTGTCCGGGCTCAACGGCGGCGAGACCGTCGTGGTCGGGCGCATCGAACTGGTGCCGCCGCTGCGCAAGAACGAGCAGAAATTCAAGGGCATCATCGTCGGCGACTGGGAAAACAAGATCGTCCTGATCACCGACGACCAGTACCGGCAACTGACGGACGAGCCGGGAATGAGCGACTTCGCCGGGCGCATCGAGACCAAGTTCGGCCAGACCTTCTTCGTGCGCAGCGACAGCAAGCCGTTCTATGTCCTCGGCGGCATGATGTATCTCGACCTCGGCGGCAGCGAGATCAACAAGGCCTATTTTCCCGGGGGCCTGAAGGTTGCCCTCAAGCCGGGTGACAAGGCGGTGTACGTCGGCACGGTGCGATACCACCGCAACGAATTCTTCGAGATCACCAAGGCCACGATCATCGACGACTACGACCGCGCCCATGCCGAATTCAAGAAGAAGTTCGGCGCCAAATACCCCCTGCGCAAAGCGCTGGTGACGACGGTCAAATAAGTTCTGTTGCACCCCCTCCCCCTGACCCCCACCCGCGAGGGGCGGGGGACATGGTATTAAGGCAGCATGTTC
>JBFMBB010000148.1:0-6402 GCA_040755435.1 Pseudomonadota bacterium
GCGCTCCAGCCCGGCCTTTTCGAGCGCGCGCTTCACCGCCTTCTCCGCGTGCTCGGGAAGGGCGCGCTGGCCGTGACTCATTCCGGTGGCGACGCTGCGCGTTA
The DNA here is from genome assembly GCA_040755435.1 of Pseudomonadota bacterium. Taxonomy (GTDB): domain Bacteria; phylum Pseudomonadota; class Gammaproteobacteria; order Acidiferrobacterales; family Sulfurifustaceae; genus Sulfuricaulis. The sequence goes on from JBFMBB010000148.1 coordinate 105, forward strand.
TCATGGTTTTACTTTAGCTCCGTACCCGCACAAATCATAGATGACGCACTCCGGGCAACGCGGCTTGCGGGCGAGGCAGGTGTAGCGTCCGTGCAGGATCAGCCAGTGATGGGCGTCGTGGCGGTATTGCTCCGGAACGGCCTTGAGCAGGTTCCGCTCCACTTCCAGCACATTCTTGCCGGGCGCCAGCCCGGTGCGATTGGCCACACGGAAGATATGCGTATCCACGGCGATGGTCGGCTGGCCGAAAGCGGTGTTGAGAATCACGTTGGCGGTCTTGCGGCCGACGCCCGGCAGGGCCTCAAGTTCCTCGCGCGTGGCGGGAACATGGCCATGATGCTTTTCGATCAGGAGGCGGCAGGTCTTGAGGATGTTCGCGGCCTTGGTGTTGTACAGGCCGATGGTCCGGATGTAACGCTTGAGACCGCGCAGCCCGAGGCCGAGGATCTGCCGCGGCGTGCGCGCGACCTTGAACAGCTCGGCCGTGGCCTTGTTGACGCTTTTGTCGGTGGCCTGTGCCGAGAGAATGACGCTCACGAGCAGTTCGAACGGCGTGCGGTAGTTCAGCTCCGTGGTCGGACGCGGGTTGGCCTTTTTGAGGCGGCGGAAGATTTCTGCCCGTTGGGATGGTGTCATGGATATTTTTATTACCTAATTAATTTTCTTGTTGGTTGGGGTGAGCGTAGCCAACCCCAACGTGTTGGCGCCCAATGTTGGGGTTCGGCGTTTCACGCCTCACCCCAACCTACATGTAAATCATTTTCCGGCGGCTTCCGATTATTTGTGAGCTTTTCTTTTCAGCTTCACTCTCTCGATGGCGGCGCGTATGTCGGCGCGTATTTTTTCACGGTCGTTCAGCAGCACGGTAGCGGTGCGCGCACGGCGCTTCCGGCGGGTGCGCGCCAGGCGCTCCAGGCGCTTTTCGGTCCGCCGGCGCCAGCGCGCGGTTTCCGCCAGCGGGTACTCCGGCCAGGTTTCCCCGGGTTGCATCGGAGCGGCCGGCGGCATGGCGATGCAATCCACCGGGCACGGCGGCAGGCACAGTTCGCAGCCGGTGCACTCGCGCGCGATCACCGTGTGCATCAGCTTGCGCGCGCCGACGATGGCATCCACGGGACAGGCGTCGATGCACTTGCGGCAGCCGATGCAGATGCCCTCGTCAATGACGGCGTGGGCACGCGGCTGGTGCCGGCCGAAACGGGGATCGAGCGGCACGGGCGGGAGGCGCAACAGCGTGCTCAGCAGCCGGATGGTGGCATCGCCGCCCGGGGGACATTGATTGACGCCGGCGGAACCGGCGGCCAGTGCTTCGGCGTAGGCGCGGCAGCGCGGGTAGCCGCACCGGGTGCACTGCGTTTGCGGCAGGCAGGCGTCGATGCGTTCGACGAGCGCCGGCGGCGCGTTGACGGATGTCGGCATGGCGTCACAGTATCGCCGCGTTCGGCGCGGCCGGCAATGATGTCTCCGGACGCGCTCCACGACACAGTCGCGGTCCTGATTTTCCGATTGCCCGGGACTGTCGGCCCGACGTACCATGAGGCCGTCCGTGATCGGGCCATGCGGCGCCTGTGCATTCCGAAGCATGTCCGGCATCTGCCAGAGGAGAATAAATAATGAATATCGAAAAGGTGATTTTCAGTTTTTTCATCGTCCTGGCTCTCACCCTCAACTTCGGATTTTTTCTGGGCGATTTCGACAACCCGGAACACCACAACGTCTATGAGCTTTTTATCGTCGTGGTCGTGAACCTGATCGCCACCGTGCTCAAGTTCGGCGAGCGCACGCAGATGGGCGCGGTGCTGCTGGCCACGAGCCTGGTCGCCAGCCTGCAGCTGATCGCCGCGGTGCTGGTATGGACCTTCGCCGTCCACATCAACGAAACCGGCGTCACTCCCTCGGTGATCGGCACGATCGTTTCGCTGGCGGGCGGTGCATTGGTGGCCAACATCATTTCCGTGGTGCTGCTGGTCATCGACATTTCGGTGCAGCGGCGCTAGCCGCGAGCGCGGAGGCCCGGTGAAGAACACCGCCCTGTTCCTGATCCTGCGGCGCATGCGCGCGCCGATCCTGGCGTTGATCGTCACCTATGCCGTGTCCATCCTGGGACTGGTGCTGATTCCCGGCATCGAGGCGGACGGGCGGCCGCAGTATCTGAGTTTCTTCCACGCCTTCTACATCATGACCTACACCGCCACCACCACCGGTTTCGGCGAGCTGCCGGTGCCGTTCAGCGACGCGCAGCGCCTGTGGGTGACGGTCTCGCTGTATATCTCCGTCGTCGCCTGGCTCTACGCCATCGGCACCCTGATAAAGCTGTTGCGCGATCCGGCGTTGCAGCAGCTGATCGGACAGAACCGTTTCGCGGCGCAGGTGCGTCGCCTGAACCAGCCGTTTTATATCGTCTGCGGCTACGGCGACACCGGCAGCGTGGTGGTGCGGTCCATGATCGAGCGCGAGCTGGGGGCGGTCGTGATCGACAGCAACCAGGACCGCCTCAACGAACTGATGCTGGAAAATCTGCCGGTGCACGTGCCGGGGCTGTGCGCCGATGCCGGCCTGCCGGCCAACCTGAGCCTGGCGGGCCTGAACCATCCCGATTGCCGCGGCGTGCTGGCGCTGTGCCGCGACGACCTGGTCAACCTGAAGATCGCCATCGCCTGCCGCCTGCTCAGCCCGGGACTCACGGTGATCTGCCGCGCCCAGTCGCACGATATCGAGGCGAACATGGAGTCCTTCGGCACCGACGCGGTCATCAACCCGTTCGACACCTTCGCCGTGCACCTGGCGCTGGCGGTGCATTCGCCGGATCTGCACCTGCTCTATGAATGGCTGACCGCCATCCCCGGCATGCCGCTGCCGGAGCGGCTCAACCCGCCGCACGGGACCTGGGTGGTCTGCGGTTTCGGCCGTTTCGGCAAGGCGGTCCAGCGCCATCTCGAGTACGAGGGCGTGCCGACGGTGATCGTGGAAAAAGAGCCCGTCAAAACCCGCGCGCCAAAAAATGTCGTCATCGGCCGCGGCACCGAGGCCGTGACGCTGCGCGCGGCGCAGATTGAGAAGGCCGTGGGTATCGTGGCCGGCACCGACGATGACGCCAACAACCTGTCCGTGATCGTGACGGCGCGCGAGCTGAACCCGAAGCTGTTTCTGGTGGCGCGCCAGAATTACAGTGAAAACGACGCGCTGTTCCAGTCGGCGCGGCTCGACCTGGTGATGCAGCGCGCGCGCACGATTTCGCGCCGCATCCTGGCCCTGGTCACGGCGCCGCTGCTGACGGATTTTCTGCGCCTGGCACGGCACCAGAAGCCGGCCTGGGCGCAGGACCTGATCGGCGATCTGCGCCCGATCCTGGGAGGACTCACACCGGATCACTGGAGCGTGAGCGTGACGGAAGAGCAGGCCCCGGCCGTGCACGCCTGGCTGCAGGCGGGGAACACGCTGCCCCTGTCGCTGCTGATGCGCGATCCGCGCGACCGCGAGCAGCACCTGCACGCCATGGCCCTGCTGCTGCGGCGCGGCAAGGAGGAAATGCTGCGCCCCGGCGAAGAAACCGAAATCCGGCCGGGCGACACGATTCTCTTTTGCGGGCGCCGCGGCGTGGCGGAGCACCAGCAACGCATGCTGACCGAAGATCGTGTCATCCGCTATCTGGTCTCGGGCGAAACCCGGCCGCAGGGAGCCCTGTGGCGCTGGTTCGCCCGGCGCGAGGCTTGAGTTCCTTGCGTTACGGCGAATTCGTGGCGCGTGGCGGATGGTGGGTGCTGGCGCAGATTCCGCTGATGCTGCTGGTGGCCGTGATTCCGCCGCAATCCGGTGCCGGACATTTTGCGCCGGCGGGACCGTTGTCGGTGGCCGGCGTGGTCGTGACGGGACTGGGCGCGGCGGTGATCGTCTGGGGTTTCGTCAGCCTCGGCGACGCCCTGACGCCGTTTCCCCGCCCACGCGACGGCGCCACGCTGCACCGGCAGGGCGTTTATCGCTTCGTGCGCCATCCGATCTACAGCGGCGTGATCCTGGCCGGCTTCGGCTGGTGCGGGTGGTGGCTGAGCGGGGCCGGCCTGCCGGCGGTGCTGGCGCTGGCGATATTTTTCGACCGCAAGGCTGTGTACGAGGAAACTTGGCTGCGGAAAAAATACCCGGGTTACGCCGACTATGCGCGGCGCGTGAAAAAATTCATCCCCGGGGTGTATTGAAGGCGGTTATGTTCTGGCACGCCGCGCGATCATGGACGACTGGGAAAATAGGGGACAGACCACGGTTTTGCGGTTTTGATTGCATGATCGTTCAAGAATAGAAAACCGTGGTCTGTCCCCTATTTTTCCTTTTTCGCGCCCTACGTTAGCCGATGTAGGTTGGGGTCAGCGAAGCGAACCCCAACATGCAGAAGCCGAAGTTGGGGTTCGGCGTTTCACGCCTCACCCCAACCTACATGGTGTATTTTTGAAACAGGTTTCTGTCAGAGCGGCTGCCGGATGGTGACGGCGCCGCGCAGGTCGCCGGTCTTGTAGCCGGTGGCCTTGTCGCCCGGATACAGTTCCTTGAGCCGGGCCTGCACCGCCGGATCGAGCTGCTCGCCGTGGCACTTGAGGCAGGGCATGTCGGCCGGAACCGGCAGCGCCTTCATGTAGCGGAATTCCTTGCCGACGATCTCGTGGTGTTCGAGCTTCGCCGGATCTTCGCCGGCGGCCTTGCGCTTCTCGAAATCCTGCATCACCTTCTGCTCCCAGGCGTCGGGCGCATTCCCCGGGTTGCGGTGTTTGAGGCTGGTGCGGCCGACCTTCCAGCCATGCTTCGTGGAAATGCCGGCGGCAATCTCCGCGGCTCTTTTGTGGCATACCTCGATGGCGTTGACCGGCCCGCCGGCTTTCATCGCCGCCTGCAGCTCGGTGACCAGCGCCCCCTGGAGTTCCTTCACGGCATTGCGGCTGGCTTCGACGCGCGGGTCGGCGCCCTGATGCTGATGTGTATCGGCCGCCCATGCAGCGCCGGCCAGCAGTGCGCTGGAGCAAATCAAAATCTGGAGTTTTTTCATGCGACACCTCGGTGGCTTCGGAATGAGCCGCGAAGATACCGGGGCGCGGGGCGGGGCTGCTTGACTTGCATCAAACGCCGGTTGCGGCACAAGGCCGCAGCCGGCGCAAACCGGCGCGCTATTTGACGCGCATGCCCGGCCTGGCGCCGTCATCCGGCGAGAGAATCCACAAATCCTTTTTGCCGGGGCCGGCGGCCAGCACCATGCCCTCGGACATGCCGAATTTCATCTTGCGCGGCGCGAGATTCGCCACGATCACCGTCAGCCGGCCCTCCAGATCTTCCGGTTTGTAGGCCTCCTTGATGCCGGCGAACACGGTGCGGGTGAGGCCGTCGAGATCCACCGTCAGCTGCAGCAGCTTGTCCGCGCCTTCCACGTGGCTGGCCTTGACGATGCGCGCGATGCGCAGGTCCACCTTGGCGAAATCGTCGTAGCTGATCTCGGGCAGGAGCGGGTGGCGCGCGAGGTCGCTGGTTTCGGTGATGGTCTCGGAGGTTTTCTCGGCCATGGTCTTCATGTCCTTCTGGGCGTCATCCAGCAGCGCGGGGATGCTTTTCGGGTCCACGCGCGCGGCCAGATGCCGGTACGGGTTGATGGTGTGATCGGTGAGCAGCGTTTTGGCGTCGCTCCAGGCGAGCGGCGGTATATTAAGGAATCCGGAGACGTCGCCTGCAAGTTTCGGCAGGATGGGTGAAAGATAAATCGTCAGCAGCCGGAACAGGTTGAGGCTGGTGGTGCAGACCTGTTGCAGATGGTCGTTCTGCGCCGGGTCCTTGGCCATGAGCCAGGGCTTGCGGTCGTCCACGAAGGCATTGGCCTTGTCGGCCAGCGCCATGATCAGGCGCACCGCCTCGGAATAGTCGCGGCTTTCGTATGCCGCGGCGATCGGCTCTGCCGCGCCCTGGACCTCGTGCAGCAGTTCCTTGTTGATCGCTTCCTTGCCGAGCCTGCCGCCGAAGCGGTCGATGATGAAACCGGCGGTGCGCGAGGCGATGTTGACGTACTTGCCGATCAGGTTGCTGTTGATGCGCGCCGTGAAGTCGTCGAAATTGAGATCGATGTCCTCCACCCGGCCGTTCAGCTTGGCCGCGAAGTAATAACGCAGGTATTGCGGCGGCATGTGGTTGAGATAGGAGCGCGCAGTGATGAAGGTGCCGCGCGACTTGGACATCTTGGTGCCGTTGATGGTGAGGAAGCCGTGCGCGAACACCGACGTCGGCTTGCGGAAGCCCGCGCCCTCCAGCATGGCCGGCCAGAACAGCGTGT
>JBFMBB010000149.1:0-6379 GCA_040755435.1 Pseudomonadota bacterium
CCAGGGTGCAGGGGCGGAGCCACCCGCAATTAGCTTTTCAAGTGTGCGCGAAGCGCACACCAAATTATGAAACTGGATTCCGGCTTGCGCCGGAATGACGAGACAAGAATGCGAATACTACTAAGCAACGACGACGGCTATCTCGCTCCCGGCCTCGCCTGCCTGGCGCAGGCGCTGGCGCCGGTGGCGGAGGTGGACGTGGTGGCGCCGGAGCGCGACCGCAGCGGCGCCAGCAACTCGCTCACCCTCACTCATCCGCTGCGCATGCAGAAGGCGGGCAACGGATTTTATTTCGTCGATGGCACGCCGACCGATTGCGTGCACCTGGCGATCACCGGGCTGCTGGAGCGCGAGCCGGACATCGTCATCGCCGGCATCAACCGCGGCGCCAATCTCGGCGACGACGTGATCTATTCCGGCACGGTGGCGGCGGCGATGGAGGGGCGTTTCCTCGGGTTGCCGGCCATCGCCGTGTCGCTGGCGGGCAAGGCCGGGGCGCATTTCGAGACCGCGGCGCAGGTGACGCTGCGTCTGCTGGAGAAGCTCCGGCGCGAGTCGCTGCCGGCGGACACCATATTGAACGTGAACGTGCCGGATGTGCCGCTGGAGCAGCTGGCAGGCTTCGAGGCCACGCGCCTCGGCCATCGCCACAAGGCCGAGCCGGTGGTGCGCGCCAGCGACCCGCACGGCAACCCGGTCTACTGGGTGGGGGCGCCCGGTGCGGAATCCGACGCCGGACCCGGAACGGATTTTCACGCCATCCGCAACCGTTTCGTGTCCATCACCCCTTTGCATGTGGATTTGACCCGTTATACTGCACTGGATCAGGTTTCCGCCTGGCTCCGCAAAATCTAGCGAGATAATCGACCTGAGAGCGCAGTGATGAGAATGGACGTTGACGGCATCGGCATGACCTCGCGGCGTACCCGCGAACGGCTCGTGCAGCGGCTGCGCGAGGAGGGCATACGCGACGAGCGCGTGCTCGAGGCCATCCGCGCCGTGCCACGCCATATGTTCGTGGACGAAGCCCTGGCCAGCCGCGCCTACGAAGACACGGCCCTGCCCATCGGCCACGGCCAGACCATTTCCCAGCCTTATATCGTGGCGCTCATGACCCAGACACTGCTCGCCGGTGGGCGTCTGAAGAAGGTGCTGGAAGTCGGTACCGGCTCCGGTTACCAGACCGCGGTGCTGGCCGGCCTGGTGGACGAGATATATTCCGTGGAACGCATCGAGCCGCTGATGAAGCTGGCGCGCAAGCGTCTGCGCGAGATCAGTTGCCGCAACGTGCACATCAAGCTCTCGGACGGCGGCTGGGGCTGGAAGGAACACGCCCCCTACGACGGCATCATCGTCACCGCCGCGCCGGCGGCGGTTCCGCCGGCGCTGCTGGAGCAGCTGGCGCCCGGCGGGCGGCTGGTGATCCCGGTCGGCGGCCCGACGATGCAGGAACTGCTGCTGGTCCAGCAAACCGACAAGGGCCCGGTCCAGGAACGCCTCGAGCTGGTCACTTTCGTCCCGCTGGTGAGAGATTCGCTCTGAAGCCGCGACGTTCCCGCCCGGGTTGGAACGGATGAACGCCTGCCTGAAATTCTGCGCCCTCCTGCTGCCGGCGCTCGGCCTGGCCGCCTGCGGCGGCTTCCCGCTGGCGCCGGTGAGCGAGCAGGGTCGGGTGCTGCGACAACCCGCAACCGGCTACCGCGTGGTGCAGCCGGGCGACACGCTCTACAGCATCGCCTGGGATTCCGGGCGCGACTACCAGGACGTCGCGCGTTGGAACCGGATTCCTCCGCCATACGTCATCCAGCCGGGTCAGCGCTTGCAGCTGTTCCCGCCGCCCGGTGGTGCGCCAACGGCGCGTCCGGCGCCGCCGTCTCCCGTCCGCGCGGATGCTCCGAAAAAACCGGTGGTCGAGAAACCGGCGCCGCCGGCACGACGCACGCCGGTCGCGGCGCGGCAGCTCTCCTGGACCTGGCCGGCACAGGGCGAGTTGCTGGAGCGTTTCGCCGCCAACGGACCGAACAAGGGCATCGACATCGCCGGCAAGACCGGACAGCCGATCCTTGCGGCGGAAGCCGGGCAGGTCGTGTATCAGGGAAGTGGACTTCGCGGTTACGGACAGCTTATTATCATCAAGCATGACGACGATTTTCTGAGTGCTTATGCCCACTGCGACAAGATTTACGTCAGGGAAGGGAATGTGATAAAACGCGGCCAGAAAATCGCCGACATGGGCAGCACCGGCACCGACAGGGCCCGGCTGCATTTCGAAGTGCGATACCGCGGCGCCCCGGTGGATCCGCTGGATTATCTTCCCAGAAAGTAAATATGCCGCCACGCAAACCGTCCCACCCCCCAGCAAAAAAAGGCAAGGCCAAATCCGGAGCCAAGTCCGAACCCGTCAAGGTGTCGCCGGAAGCCGATGAGATCGAGGAGGACGCCCTCGCTCCGGCGGAGGAATCCGAGGAAGAATCGGAAACCGAAGCGGCGGAGGAAACCCCCGCCAAGCCCGCGGCTGAAGAGGAAGAAGCCGAACCCGCCGCCGACGCGCGCGACACCTATTATTCCCACGCCGACGCCACCCGCATCTACCTGAAGGAAATCGGCTTCTCGCCATTGCTGTCCGCCGAGGAAGAGGTGTTCTTCGCGCGCAAGGCGCAGAAGGGCGACGGCAAGGCGCGCAAGCGCATGATCGAGAGCAACCTGCGCCTGGTGGTGAAAATCGCGCGGCGCTACATGAACCGCGGCCTGTCGCTGCTCGACCTCATCGAGGAGGGCAACCTCGGCCTGATCCGCGCGGTGGAAAAATTCGACCCCGAACGCGGTTTCCGTTTTTCCACCTACGCCACCTGGTGGATACGGCAAACCATCGAGCGCGGCATCATGAACCAGACGCGCACCATCCGCCTGCCGGTGCACGTGCTCAAGGAGATCAACATCTACCAGCGCGCCGCGCGTTACCTGTCGCAGAAGCTGGATCACGAGCCGTCCCCGGAGGAAGTCGCCAACCTGCTCGACAAGCCGGTGGAGGACGTGAAGGGCATGCTCGGTCTCAACGAGCGCGTGGCCTCGGTGGACGCGCCGCTGGACGACGACCCGGACCGCTCGCTGCTGGACGCCATCGCCGACGAGCGCACGCCCGACCCCGAGAAGGTGCTGCAGCGCGACGATCTGCAGCAGCTGATCCAGCAGTGGCTGAACGAACTCAATGACAAGCAGCGCGAAGTGGTGGAGCGCCGCTTCGGACTGAACCACCGCGAGATTTCCACCCTCGAAGAAGTCGGCGCCGACATCGGCGTCACGCGCGAGCGCGTGCGCCAGATCCAGGTCGAGGCCCTCAAGCGCCTGCGGGTGATCCTGGAGAAGGCCGGGTACTCGGTGGATTCGCTGTTTTAGATAAAACTGATAATAATTTAGCCACAGAGCACACAGAGATCACAGAGAAAAAAGCAGTTGATTGACCCTGAGTCCTCTGTGATCTCTGTGGCAAGCTTCTTAAGCTTATTCACTCTCGATCATCAACAGCGCCGCCACGACGCGCCGGCCGTCGCCCATGAGGATGTTGTAGGTACGGCAGGCGGCGCCGGTATCCATCACCTCGAGTCCGATATTCGCCTCCACCAGCGCCCGCGTCAGGCGGGGAGGCGGGAAGCGTAATTTCACTCCCGTGCCCAGGATCACGACCTCCGGCCGCAGTTCGGCCAGCATCTCGAAATGCGTCGCCAGCAGATCGTCGAAGCCGGCCGGCGGCCAGTCTGTCAGCGTCTCCGGCGTCACGATCAGGCTGCGGGAGTACGCCGTGTTGTTCACGGTGACGCTGCCGGGCGCATAGGCGCGGATAAGATTCTGCCCGCCGCCGGTTTCAAGCTGGATTTTCATCGTAAAGTCATGGCCATATGAGTCTGCGGCTTATTCCCTCATCATGGTGAAAGCCCTATAATGCATGCGTATTCGAGTATTACTCAAAACCCTCTCCCCTCTGGGGAGAGGGGAGGGAGAGGGGCGGACGCGCGTCATGGCAGACCATTCACCCTCTCCCCAACCCTCTCCCTCAAGGGAGAGGGGGTGAAAGGATATCTTGGCGGCCGCGCGTAACTATAACAGTCTGACGAATCGCATGTCACAAAACGACGAATTCCCCCGCATCAAGCGGTTGCCGCCCTATGTCTTCAACATCGTCAACGACCTCAAGGCGCAGGCGCGCCGCCGCGGCGAAGACATCATCGACTTCGGGATGGGCAATCCCGACGGCGCCACGCCCAAGCACATCGTGGACAAGCTGGTGGAGGCGGCGCAGCGCGAGGACACCCATCGCTACTCGGTCTCGCGCGGCATCCCGCGTCTGCGGCGCGCCATCTGCCAGTGGTACAAGCGCCGCTATGATGTAGACCTCGACATGGACAGCGAGGCGATCGTGACCATCGGCTCCAAGGAGGGCCTGTCGCACCTGGCGCTGGCCACGGTGGACAAGGGCGATTCGGTGCTGGTGCCGAACCCGAGCTATCCGATTCACGCCTACGGTTTCGTCATCGCCGGCGCCGACATCCGGCACGTGCCGCTGGTGCCGGGCGTGGATTTTTTTGCTGAACTCGAGAAATCCATCAAGAACGCCTGGCCCAAGCCCAAGATGCTGGTGCTGAATTTCCCGGCCAATCCCACGACCCAGTGCGTCGAGCTCGATTTCTTCGAGAAGGTGATCGCCATCGCGAAGGAGCACGGCATCTGGGTGGTGCATGACCTGGCCTACGCCGACATCGTATTTGACGGCTATCGCGCGCCGTCCATCCTCCAGGTTCCGGGCGCGAAAGACGTCGCGGTGGAATTCTTCACGCTCTCCAAGAGCTACAACATGCCCGGCTGGCGCATCGGTTTCATGTGCGGCAACAAGACGCTGGTGGCGGCGCTGTCGCGGTTGAAATCCTATTTCGACTACGGCATGTTCACGCCGATCCAGATCGCGGCCATCCTCGCGCTCGAAGGGCCGCAGGATTGCCTCGAGGAAATCCGGCAGATCTACCAGAACCGCCGTGATGTCCTGTGCAACGGCCTGTTCGGCGCCGGCTGGCTGGTGGAGAAACCCAAGGCCACCATGTTCGTATGGGCGCGCATCCCCGAGGCCTATCGCGCCATGGGCTCGATCGAGTTTTCCAAGAAGCTGTTGACGGAGGCCAAGGTGGCGGTCTCTCCCGGCATCGGCTTCGGCGAGTATGGCGACGATCACGTGCGTTTCTCCCTGATCGAGAACGAGCACCGCACGCGCCAGGCCGTGCGCTCCATCCGCGAGATGTTCCGCAAGGACCGGGTGTCGCTCGACGCACTGCAGGCAAAGAATTAATAAACTGGGACCGCAGATAAACGCAGATGCATATGAAGATGAACGCAGATGATTTAGTCAGTCGATCTGGTTTTTCGGTCTTTAATCTGCGTTAATCTATTTTTATAAATCTGCGTCCATCTGCGGATAAGAATCATACATATGAAACCCGTCAAAATCGGCATTCTCGGTCTCGGCACCGTCGGCTGCGGCACGGTCAGCGTGCTGGCGCGCAATGCCCAGGAAATCACCCGCCGCGCCGGACGCGAAATCCAGGTTGCGCTGGCGGCGGCGCGTGATCTCGGGAAGAAACGTTCCTGTCCGATGGATGGCATCAAGCTCGTTCAGGACCCGCAGGAAGTAGTGCGCAATCCCGAGATCGAGGTGGTGGTAGAACTCATCGGCGGCTACGAGCCGGCGCGCGCGCTGGTGCTGGAGGCCATTGCCCACGGCAAGCACGTGGTCACCGCCAACAAGGCGCTGATCGCCATGCACGGCAATGAGATATTCGCCGCGGCGCAGAAGAAAGGCGTGATGGTGGCCTTCGAGGCCGCGGTCGCCGGCGGCATTCCCATCATCAAGGCCGTGCGCGAGGGGCTGGCGGGCAACCGCATCGAATGGATGGCCGGCATCATCAACGGCACCTGCAATTTCATCCTCACCGAGATGCGCGACAAGGGCGCGGACTTCGCCGACGTGCTCAAGGAGGCGCAGCGCCTGGGCTATGCCGAGGCCGATCCGACCTTCGACGTCGAGGGCATCGACGCGGCACACAAGCTCACCATCCTGGCCGCCATCGCCTTCGGCATCCCGCTCAAGTTCAAGCAGGCCTACACCGAGGGCATCAGCAAGCTCACGCGTCTCGACGTGCAGTACGCGGAAAAACTGGGTTATCGCCTGAAACTGCTGGGCATCGCGCGCCGCACCAACGGCGGCGTCGAGCTGCGCGTGCACCCCACGCTGATCCCGGAGCGCCGGCTGATCGCCAATGTGGACGGGGCCATGAACGCCGTACTGGTCAAGGGCGACGCCGTGGGGCCGACGCTTTTCTACGGCGCCGGCGCC
>JBFMBB010000150.1:0-6173 GCA_040755435.1 Pseudomonadota bacterium
CGAAAACGCCATTCCCACGCGCGCCGAGGTGTCCGACGTGGCCAACGCCGTGATCGACGGCACCGACGCGGTCATGCTGTCCGCCGAAACCGCCTCCGGCAAGCATCCGGCGGCGGCGGTGATGGCCATGGACCGGGTGTGCCGCGTGGCCGAGCAGGAGCCGGAGGTGACCACCTCCGCGCACCGCATGCGCGCCATGTTCAGGCGCGTGGACGAGGCCATCGCCATGGCCACCATGTACACCGCCAATCACCTGGCGGTGAAGGCCATCGCTGCCCTTACAGAATCCGGGTCTACTGTCCTGTGGATGTCGCGCATCAGTTCGGGCGTGCCGATCTACGCCTTGACGAGCCATGTCGAGACGCGTAGAAAGGTGAGCCTCTATCGCGGCGTTTATCCCGTGACTTTCGAGATATCGACGTCCGATCACGCCACCGTCAACAAGGAAGCCATCGACGAATTGCGCCGCCGCGGCACGGTGCGTGACGGGGATCTGGTCATCATCACCAAGGGAGATTTGACCGGCGTGCTGGGCGGCACCAACGCCATGAAGATCGCCATGGTGGGCAACCTGCCGGAATTCGGCTGAGCCGCAAGATTCTGATTTCAACCAATTACGTCAATCAATAACGTATCGAGAGGAGTTTGTCATGGCACTCGTAACCCTGCGTCAACTGCTGGATCACGCCGCGGAACACACCTACGGCGTCCCGGCGTTCAACGTCAACAACCTGGAACAGATGCGCGCCATCATGGAAGCGGCGCACGAGACCGACAGCCCGGTGATCGTGCAGGCCTCGGCCGGCGCGCGCAAATACGCGGGCGCGCCATTCCTGCGCCACCTGATCCTGGCCGCCATCGAGGAGTGGCCGCACATCCCCGTCGTCATGCACCAGGACCACGGTGCCTCGCCGGCGGGGTGCCAGCGCTCGATCCAGCTCGGCTTCTCGTCGGTGATGATGGACGGCTCGCTGAAGGAAGACATGAAGACCCCGGCCAGCTATGAATACAACGTCGACGTCACCAAGCGCGTGGTCGACATGGCGCACGCCTGCGGCGTGTCCGTGGAAGGCGAGCTCGGTTGCTTGGGCAGTCTCGAGACCGGCATGGCTGGCGAGGAAGACGGCTCCGGCGCCGAAGGCAAGCTCGACCATTCGCAGCTTCTGACCGACCCGGACGAGGCGGCGGACTTCGTGAAGAAGACCAAGGTCGACGCGCTGGCGATCGCCATCGGCACCAGCCACGGCGCCTACAAGTTCACGCGCCCGCCGACGGGCGACATCCTCGCCATCGAGCGCATCAAGCAGATCCACAAGCGCATCCCGAACACGCACCTGGTGATGCACGGTTCCAGCTCGGTGCCGCAGGACTGGCTGAAGATCATCAACACCTATGGCGGCGACATGGGCGAGACCTATGGCGTGCCGGTGGAAGAGATCGTGCAGGGCATCAAGCACGGTGTGCGCAAGGTCAACATCGACACCGACCTGCGCATGTCCTCGACCGGCGCGGTGCGCAAGTTCCTGGCCGAGAACAAGAAGGAATTCGATCCGCGCAAGTGGCTCGCCGCCTCGACCAAGGGCATGAAGCAGATCTGCAAGGATCGCTACGAGGCCTTCGGCTGCGCCGGGCAGGCGAGCAAGATCAAGGTGATCTCGCTCGAGGCCATGACCACCCGTTATGCCAAGGGCGAGCTCGATCCCAAAGTGAATTGAGGGTTTTCACCGACTCCCCCTCTCCCGCGATAGCGGGAGAGGGCAAGGGGAGAGGGTGAATAAACGGGCACAAGAGTGAACGAAGGGGCGGGCAACCGCCCCTTTTTATTTTTGTTTGCGAAGCACGGCGTATCGGCCTATGGTTTAAGCATGATGCATCGCACCAAATATCCCTGTCCCTGCTGCGGCCATCGGGTGTTTCTGCACCAGCCCGGCCATCACGAAAAGTGCCCGATCTGCCTGTGGGAAGACGACCTGGCGCAGCTGCGGTTTCCGCGCATGCCGGGCAGTTCCAATCATGTCTCGCTCGAACAGGGCCAGCAGAATTTTGCTGAACTCGGCGTGGCCGAACGGCGCCACCGCGGCGAAGGCCGTGCCCCTTTCGCGGAAGAACCGATCGAATCCGGCTGGCGCCCGCTCGACCCGGCGCACGACAACATCGAGGAACCCGAGCGCGGCGTGGATTACGCCGATTCCTACCCGCTCGCCGACACCACGGTGCTGTACTACTGGCGCGAGACCTACTGGCGGCGCTTCGCCAGTTAATCCCTTCTATTTCTGTTTTTTGCTGGTTTTTTGCAGCAGCGCCCGCGCTTCCTTCAGCATGAAATCCCGGAACGCTTCGGCCGCGCCAGACAGGCGCTTGCCCTTGCGGTGCACCACGTACCAGTGACGCATGATGGGGAACTCGGCGACGTCGAGCTCCACCAGCCGCTTCAGTTCCAGTTCCTGTTCGATGGTGGCGCGTGACAGCAGCCCCAGCCCCAGACCCGCCTGCACGCTTTGTTTGATCGCCTCGTTGCTGCCGACCTCCATGCCGGTTTTGAGATGAATTTCGCGTTCGGCGAAGAAACGTTCCATGGCGCTGCGCGTGCCGGAGCCGGGCTCGCGCACGAGAAAGACTTCCTCCTGCAAACGCTTCAGCGGAATTTTTTTCTGCTGCGCCAGCGGATGTCCCGGCGGCGCCACGATCACCAGCGGGTTTTCCATGAAGACCTCGGCCTCGACGTCGAGTCCGGACGGCGGCTGGCCCATGATGACGAGGTCCACGGTGTTCTCCGAGAGCTGCTGCAACAGCGTTTCGCGGTTGGTGACGTCGAGGCTGACCGTGACTTCCGGGTAGCGGCGCGAAAAAGTGCCGAGCAGGGTGGGGATGAAATAGTTGGCCGTGGTCGCCACCGAGATACGCAGCTTGCCGCCCGCCAACCCCTTGATGCGGTTCAGCACCGTTTCCAGCTCGTCCAGCTGCTGAGTCACACGGCGCGCGTAGCCCAGCACCTCCTGGCCGGCCTCGGTCAGGTGGATGCGTTTGCCCAGCTGCTCGAACAACGCTACCCCCAGGCTCTCCTCCATCTGCTTGACCTGCATGGACACGGCCGGCTGGGTAAGGAAAAGCTCTTCCGCGGCCCGGGTGTAATTCAGGTGGCGCGCGACCGATTCGAAGACCTTGAGTTGGCGCAGCGTCAGGTGCAAAGTAACGGCCCCGCTGAAAGTACTATAAGTAATAACTTATCATAATAATCATAAAATGTGAGTGTTATTTATGACACGGGGAATGTAGGGTTAGCGCCCAGAATACAGCTTCGCCCGGGGATAGCAGGCGAACTGCCGGAATTTCAACGATTTCCAACGAGGAGTCCTCCATGTCAGGCAAAGTGAAGACGTACAAAGCGGGCGTCAAGGAATACCGCGAAACCTATTGGATGCCGAACTACACGCCGCTGGATACCGATATCCTGGCGTGCTTCAAGATCACTCCGCAGGCCGGCGTGCCGCGCGAAGAGGCCGCCGCCGCGGTGGCCGCCGAGTCGTCCACCGGCACCTGGACCACGGTGTGGACCGACCTGCTGACCGACCTCGACTACTACAAGGGCCGCGCCTACCGCATCGAAGACGTGCCGGGCGACGACACCTGCTTCTACGCCTTCATCGCCTACCCGATCGACCTGTTCGAAGAGGGCTCGGTGGTGAACGTGTTCACCTCGCTGGTCGGCAACGTGTTCGGCTTCAAGGCCGTGCGCGCGCTGCGCCTCGAGGACGTGCGCTTCCCGATCGCCTACGTCAAGACCTGCGGCGGCCCCCCGCAGGGCATCCAGGTCGAGCGCGACATCATGAACAAGTACGGCCGTCCGCTGCTGGGCTGCACCATCAAGCCCAAGCTCGGCCTGTCGGCCAAGAACTACGGCCGCGCCGTGTACGAGTGCCTGCGCGGCGGTCTGGACTTCACCAAGGACGACGAGAACGTCAACAGCCAGCCGTTCATGCGCTGGCGCGCGCGTTTCGACTTCGTCATGGAAGCGATCCACAAGGCCGAGAAGGAGACCGGTGAGCGCAAGGGTCACTACCTGAACGTCACCGCCCCGACCCCGGAAGAGATGTACAAGCGTGCCGAGTACGCGAAAGAGATCGGCGCGCCGATCATCATGCACGACTACATCACCGGCGGCTTCTGCGCCAACACCGGGCTGGCCAACTGGTGCCGCGACAACGGCATGCTGCTGCACATCCATCGCGCCATGCACGCCGTGCTCGACCGCAACCCGCACCATGGCATCCACTTCCGCGTGCTGACCAAGATCCTGCGCCTCTCCGGCGGCGATCACCTGCACACCGGCACCGTCGTCGGCAAGCTCGAAGGCGACCGCGAGGCGACGCTGGGCTGGATCGACCTGCTGCGCGAGAAGTACGTGAAGGAAGACCGCAAGCGCGGCATCTTCTTCGACCAGGACTGGGGCTCCATGCCCGGCGCCTTCGCCGTGGCCTCCGGCGGCATCCACGTGTGGCACATGCCGGCGCTGGTCACGATCTTCGGTGACGACTCGGTGCTGCAGTTCGGCGGCGGCACGCTCGGCCATCCGTGGGGCAACGCCGCCGGCGCGGCCGCCAACCGCGTGGCGCTGGAAGCCTGCGTGGAAGCGCGCAACCAGGGCATCCCCATCGAGAAGGAAGGCAAGGCCATCCTGACCAAGGCCGCGCAGTCGAGCCCGGAACTGAAGATCGCCATGGAAACGTGGAAAGAGATCAAGTTCGAGTTCGACACCGTCGACAAGCTCGACGTGGCGCATAAATAAGTTATGTAGGGTGGGCATTGCCCACCCTACGCTTAAACTTCTGAGGAACTGACAATGAGCGAAATGCAAGACTACAAATCGAGCCTGACCGATGTGTCGAGCCGCAAGTTCGAGACCTTCTCCTACCTGCCGGCGATGAACACCGACGAGATCAGGAAGCAGGTGGAGTACATCGTGAAGCGCGGCTGGAACCCGGCCATCGAGCACACCGAGCCGGAGAACGCCTTCGACCACTACTGGTACATGTGGAAACTGCCGATGTTCGGCGAGACCGACGTGGCGCGCATCCTGGGTGAGGCCGAGGCTTGCCACAAGGCGCACCCGAACAACCACGTGCGTCTGGTCGGTTACGACAACTTCAAGCAGTCGCAGGGCGCCGCCATGGTGATCTACCGCGGCAAGATGAAGTAAGCAGTCGGACACGCCGAGCCGTAAACGGCCCCTGTCCGGCGAGTTCGGGCAGGGGTTTTTTATTACAAATGTAGGGCGGGTTAGCCGCGCAGCGGTGTAAACCGCCGATCGACCATAAGGTGATGAGCATGAGCAAAGCAGCCATCAAAACCGCCGATACCACGGATGCGGGCCAGTTTCTCGTAACCCGGGAACCGTACTACCGCCCGGTGAGCAACGAGGTGCAGTTGTACGAAGCCGCCTACAGCGCGCGCATGCCGGTGATGCTCAAAGGCCCGACCGGCTGCGGCAAGAGCCGCTTCGTCGAGCACATGGCGTGGAAACTCAGGAAGCCGCTGATCACGGTGGCTTGCAACGAGGATATGACGGCGAGTGACCTGGTCGGGCGGTTCCTGCTCGATGCCTCCGGCACCAAGTGGCACGACGGACCTCTCACCGTGGCGGCGCGCATCGGCGCCATCTGCTATCTCGACGAAGTGGTCGAGGCGCGCCAGGACACCACCGTGGTGATCCACCCGCTCACCGACCACCGGCGCCAGCTGCCGCTCGACAAGAAGGGCGAGATGGTCAACTGCCATCCGGATTTCCAGCTGGTGATTTCCTACAACCCCGGCTACCAGAGCCTGATGAAGGATTTGAAGCAGTCCACCAAGCAGCGTTTCGGCGCCATCGACTTCGATTACCCCGAGGCCGAAGTGGAGGCGGAAATCGTCATGCACGAAACCAAAGTGGACAAGGCCACCGCGGAGAAGCTGGTGCAGATCGCGCACCGCGCGCGCAACCTCAAGGGCCACGGCCTCGACGAGGGCATCTCCACGCGCCTGCTGGCCTACGCCGGCCAGCTGATCGCGCGCGGCATCGATCCGCGCGCCGCCTGCCAGATGACGCTGGTGCGGCCGATCACCGACGATCCGGACATGCGCGAAACGCTGGACGCGGCGGTCAACACGTATTTCTGACCATGAACCGCCCCACG
>JBFMBB010000151.1:0-6145 GCA_040755435.1 Pseudomonadota bacterium
GGGAACCTGTTGGGGAGAGGGTTCTTTCTCCTCTGATGGATGGGATGATGGAGAGGAAGGCTTGTTCGTCACAACACGCGCTTGGCCAGCATCATTTTTATATGCCCTATTGCCTTGGCCGGGTTCAGCCCCTTGGGACAGGCCTCGGTGCAATTCATGATGGTGTGGCAGCGGAACAGCTTGTAGGGATCTTCCAGGCCGTCGAGGCGCTCGCCGGTAGCCTGATCGCGGCTGTCCGCCAGAAAACGCCAGGATTGCAGCAATGCCGCGGGGCCGAGGAACTTATCGGGATTCCACCAGAATGATGGGCAAGCCGTTGTACAACAAGCACAAAGTACGCACTCGTAAAGGCCGTCCAGCTTGTCCCGGTCTTCGGGTGACTGAAGGCGCTCAATCTCCGGCTCAGGGTCGTCATTGATCACCCACGGCTTCACCGCCCGGTAGGCGCTGTAAAACTGGCTCAGGTCCACGATCAGGTCGCGCACCACCGGCACCCCCGGCAGCGGCCGCAGTTCGATCGGTTGCTTCAGGTCCTTGAGCGGAGTGATGCAGGCAAGGCCATTGCGGCCGTTGATGTTCATGCCATCCGAACCGCACACCCCCTCGCGGCAGGAGCGCCGGAAGCCGAGGCTGTCGTCCTGCTGTTTGAGCAGCAGCAGCGCGTCCAGCAGCATCACCGCCCCGCTATCATCGGGCAGCTCATAGGCCTGCATGCGCGGCTTTTCGCCGGTTTCGGGGTTGTAGCGATAGATCGAAAATCGCATGGGCTGAGTGTAGTCGTTTGGCCTTTAGCGCGAAACACCGGAAAACCCCGCAAATTCCGGCCTTTGCGCGGGCTGATTACCAACCGGTAATCCCCGTGTTTCCCGCCTTCGGTCGGGCAAAAGCGGTACCGCCACCCGGGAGCGTCAATAATAACTTCATCCGATACGGCAACGGCCTCGCACACGGGTCGCTGCCGTGTTTCACATTGGGAGAGACGCAAATGGAAAACGCGAATCTGTTGATCCTCTGGCCGGACAACCTGCTGCTGTCCTGGCTGGTCCTGCTGGTGATTGCCATCCCCATCCTGTACGGCGCGCGCCCGGCCATGCACAGCCTGCTGCAGGCCGTGTTCCGCAGCCTCAGCAATCCGCTGCGCCTGGCCTCGCGTTGGCTGTTCAAGACCGCCGAGGTACTGCGCGAGCGCAACAAGCAGGTGCTGCTGGCCCGCGGGCGCGAAGAAGTCGCCCAGGGTGTCGCCAAGGAATTCGACCGCGTCACCGCGCTGGTGGAGCGCGACCTGCACGGCTACCCGGCCTTGCAACGCAAACTCACCGACGAAATCACGCGCATCGAGGAAGAGTTCCAGAAATGCGGCGAGGTGCCGCCGCCCCCGCCGGAATGGGCCAAGGCCGTGGCCGCCATCGCCAAGATCAAACCCTCCAGCGACGGGCTGGTGGAGAAGATCCTGGAAGACATCAGCGACTCGATCGAAGAGATTTACCAGAAGGTCATCGCCGAGTATCGTGAGTCAGCCAAGCAGCGTCACAACATCCTCAAGAGCTTCATGCCGTTCTGGCGCTCGGTGGACCAGACCCTGAAGCGTGTGGACAAGAACCTGACCGGCATGCAGCAGAGCGCGGCGCGCATCGACGAGCAGGTGGAGAAGTACCGCCAGATCCACGCCAAGAGCGATCAGGCCGAACACACCCTGACCTCCTCCGCCACCATCCTGTTCGTGATCTCGGTGATCGCCATCATGATCGCCGCCGGCGGCGCGTTCGTGAACTTCTGGCTCATCGAGCGCCCGATGGCGGCCATGGTCGGCGG
Organism: Pseudomonadota bacterium; assembly: GCA_040755435.1. GTDB lineage: Bacteria > Pseudomonadota > Gammaproteobacteria > Acidiferrobacterales > Sulfurifustaceae > Sulfuricaulis. Next base: position 1,813 of record JBFMBB010000151.1, read on the forward strand.
CTCGGAATACATCGTCGGCGACATCCAGGCTTCCTATCTCGCGGCGATGGTGATCATTTTCTTCGAGACGCTGATGGGCCTGTTCCTGATGGAATCGCTGGGCTACACCCACCTGTTCCCGCTCAACAGCATCAACAACCGCATGCGCCGCTGGCTGGTGTGGATCTCCTTCAGCATCCTGCTGATCCTGGCCGGCGTCGAAGTGGCGCTGGCGGTGATGCGCGACCTGATCATTTCCGCCGACATCGCCCTGAAGCAGGAACTGGCCGGCGGCGCGGTCACGGCGGCCGCCAGCTCCTGGGCGCTCGACATCCCCAAGGCGGCGCAGATGATCCTCGGCTTCATCCTGCCGTTCGCGCTCGCCTTCGTGGCGATCCCGCTGGAATACCTGATTCATTCCGGGCGCACCGTGTTCGGCGCGCTGCTGGTGCTGGGCATCCGCGGCCTCGGTTTCACCATGCGTTTCCTGTCGAGCATGGCGCGCCAGGTCGGCAAGGGCTTCGAGCATCTCTACGACGCCGTGATTTTCCTGCCGCTCATCATCGAGCGCGCGGTGCTGAACAACCGTGGCACGCGCCAGGCCAAGCCCGCCACCGGCGGCACGGCCGCGTTCTCGGCCAAACACGGGGAGCATGTGTTATGAAGCGACTCTGGATCGTTCCGCTGCTGGCCCTCGCCCTGCTCGCCAGCTCCTGCGCCGACCAGCGCAGCCACGCGCAGGCGGTGTACATGCTGGTGGATACCTCCGGCACGTATTCGAAAGAGCTCGACAAGGCCCAAAGAGTGGTGAGTTACCTGCTCGGCACGCTGCAGCCCGGCGATTCGCTGGCGGTGGCGCGGGTCAAGAGCCGCAGCTTCACCGAGAAGGACATCATCGCCAAGGTGACTCTGGGCAAGGATCCGATGCAGGCCAATAACCAGAAGCGCGCCTTCGCCGACAAGGTCGGCACCTTCAAGGCCGACGTCAAGAAAGGCAGCGCCTATACCGACATCACCGGCGGCATGATCCAGGCCTCGGAATTTCTGAATGAAACCGGCGCCGGACAGAAAACCATCCTGATTTTCTCCGACATGCAGGAAGAGCTGGACTACAAGACCGTGCGGGATTTTCCCATCAATTTACAGGGCATCCGCATCATCGCGCTCAACGTCACCAAGCTCACCACCGACAACGTCGACCCGCGCCGCTACCTCGGGCGCCTGGAATGGTGGGAAAAGCGCGCGCGCGACGCCGGGGCCACGGACTGGAAGGTGGTGAACGATTTGGAACACCTGGAGCGCATCTTCAAGGGGCGGAGCTAGCAGACAGCTCAATTAATAGAGCCTGACCCCTTTAATTCTGCAGGTTTAAAAAGCTGGCCATAGAAGCTACGGCTAAAACCTGGAGCACTAATAAATTCACAAGAGTTTGCCGTATTGCTAGGACTGAGAGTCCGTCTCATCCAGCCACCCCAATATCGGAAAGTAGTGACTTCTCCCAACATCTTTTGGCTGATTCTCTCCTTTACAGGCGAAGTATCTTTGTCAATGGCAAAAACGGATGAATATCGTTCTATATGACTACCGGATTCATCAAGTTTTTTCACCCAAAGATCGTGATCAAGATTGCCGTATTGATTGAAAAACTTCGGCTTCCCATCCACTTCCCAATACTCCGCCGGCAGTTCCATCGTCTGGTACACCTTCACCCTGGCCGCAGTAGCGCAGAGATAGTTGAAATAGACTTTGCCCGCCATCTCATCCCCAAAGAGCAGAAGAAAAAGAATCAAAAAAACGCCAACAATGCCCACGAACTTGCCTGATTTTTGTTTAAGGCGCTTGGCGACCACCACGGCAATGCCGATGCCAATGAGCAACGTCAGGAGAATCAGCCACATCGGGCCGGTTAACACAGCAAAACCCAACAATCCTTCCAGGGACTTCACTTAGAAAAGCACTCCTCTTCCATATTCATTTCATCGTATCTTTCAGCGTTGTCTGATTAGTGAGGACACATGCGGACTTATTCTGATGCACTCCAATATTGTTCAGCGTCTTGTTCCGCGACAGTCGCGTAACTCTTTTTCTAGATTCGCGACAATTTTCTTGAATTCGTGCCCCTCTTTGTCCTTCTGTTGAACAATCGCCCAAGCCTGATCCACCTTTAATTGAAGACTGATCCGTTCACGTTTCAGCTGCTCGATCTCAAATGCTTGTGCATTAATCTTGGCCTGCATCTCAGCCGCAGTCATGGCTGGATCTGCTGCCAGCACCTCTCCGCTGACAAACGGGCCGGATATTAAAAAACCCGCCAAGACAACAAATTGAAAATAGTGTTTCATAAACATGGCTCCCTGCTTGAAAAATCAATAAAGAGGACGGAGGAATTATTCTTTAAACAGCGGATTAACTAATAAACCCGCTCCTTCGGCGGAAAGGTCTCCACGCTCAACGGCTTCAGCCGCACCGGCTTGTAATCCAGCTTGTTGCCTTCCTTGCTGTAGAGCGTGTGCTTGAGCCAGTTCTTGTCGTCGCGCTTGGGGTAGTCGGTGCGGGAATGCGCGCCGCGGGATTCGTGACGCGCGGCGGCGGAATGCACCGTGGCCAGCGCGATGTCCATCATGTTTTCCAGTTCTAATGCTTCAATCCGGGCGGTGTTGAACACCTTGCTGTGATCGCGCAGCGTGGCGTGTCGCAGGCGCTGTTGCAGCTCCGAGACCTTCCAGATGCCGGCGTCCAGGATTTTCTGGTCGCGGAACACGCCGCAGTGCTCTTCCATGGTCAGGCGCAGCTCGTCGCAGATCTGGTCCACCGATTCGCCCTTGGCCTTCTTGTCCCAGCGCGTCAGGCGCTCCATGGCGCGCTCCACGGCCTCCTCCGGCAGCTCGCGGTGGCTGCGGTTCTCGTGGATGTATTCGAGCATATGCTCGCCGGCGGCGCGGCCGAACACGATGATGTCGAGCAGCGAGTTGCCGCCAAGGCGGTTGGCGCCGTGCACCGACACACAGGCGCACTCGCCCGCGGCGTACAGGCCCGGCACCGCCTCCTCCGGCCCGGTGTGCACCGGCGTTACGACTTGTCCAAACCGGTTGGTGGGAATGCCGCCCATGGTGTAGTGCGCCGTGGGATATACCGGAATGGGTTTTTTCACCGGGTCGGCGTGCACGAAGCGGATGGCGGATTCGCGGATGCCCGGCAGGCGTTTGGAAATGACTTCCTCGCCGAGATGCAGCAATTTGAGCTCGACATAATCCTTCTTCGGGCCGCAGCCGCGCCCGGCGTGGACTTCTTCATAAATCGCGCGGCTGACCACGTCGCGGCTGGCGAGGTCCTTGGCCTTGGGCGCGTAGCGTTCCATGAAGCGTTCGCCCTCGCTGTTGATCAGGTAACCGCCCTCGCCGCGCGTGGCCTCGCTGATGAGGATGCCGACGCCGGCGATGCCGGTGGGATGGAACTGCACGAACTCCATGTCCTGCAACGGGATGCCGGCGCGCAGCGCCATGGCCATGCCATCGCCGGTGTTGATCATGGCGTTGGTGGTGGTGCGGTAGATGCGCGCCGCGCCGCCGGTGGCGATGAGCGTGGTCTTGGCTTCTATTATGAGCGGCTCGCCGGTTTCGATTTCGATGACCAAAGCGCCCAGCGCATAACCTTCCGGGTCCATCAGCAGATCGACGGCGAAGAACTCGTCGAAGAAATGCGTGCGCGCTTTCAGGTTCTGTTGGTATAGCGCGTGCAACATGGCGTGGCCGGTACGGTCGGCCGCCGGGCAGGTGCGCTGCGCCTGCTCGCCGCCGAAGTTCAGGCTCTGGCCGCCGAAGGCACGCTGGTAGATGCGGCCGTTCTCCAGGCGCGAGAACGGCACGCCGTAATGTTCCAGCTCGATCACCAGCTCCGCCGCGGCGCGGCACATGTATTCGATCGCGTCCTGGTCGCCGAGGTAGTCGCTGCCCTTGACGGTGTCGTACATGTGCCAGTGCCAGTTGTCCGGCGTGACGTTGCCGAGCGCGGCGTTGATGCCGCCCTGCGCCGCCACCGTGTGCGAACGCGTGGGGAAGACCTTGGACACGACCGCCACATGCGCCTCGCCCTGCGCCAGTTGCAACGCCGCGCGCAGGCCCCCGCCCCCGGCGCCGATGACGAGACAATCGAAACGACGGCGCGCGATCTTGATCATGCGAGCAGTATCCGCGCCGCCCACAGGCCCAGCGCCAGCAGGCCGAGGGCCGTGAGCAGCGAAACGCCGGAGCGCAACCACAGCGGGTGCAGGTAATCGAGGTAGATGCTGCGCATGCCGATCCAGGCGTGGATGAGCAGGCTCAGAATGAACAGCCCCCAGGCCAGACGCACGATG
>JBFMBB010000152.1:0-6125 GCA_040755435.1 Pseudomonadota bacterium
GGGAGCATGTCCGGCTCCCCTGGTTTGCGTCCCGGTCGCTGTCTGGCGCCGGCATCGGCGCGAACTGGCCGCGTCCTGCCACGCGTAGCAGGACGCGCGCGAGACGGCGATTGCAGTGACAGAAAGAAGACGGGCGACATGCCGTCCGGCGGGACATGATGTGTCTGGCAACCCCGAGTTCAACCCCATGAACCTCCAAGGCAGCAGGTCGCGGGAAAGTTTTATGGAGCGCCTCTCAAAAGTCAAGAAAAAACAAGGCGTTCACGGACGCAGCGCCGGCGCATGGAACCATCCGGGAAATAAATCAGACGCGGCGCGGATTTTTTCACCGCGTCATGAAGCGGCCAACCAGCGCTCGATCGCCGGCTGCAGTTCTGCGTACGGCCGGTAGCCGTGGGTCAGGAGCAGGCCGGAGGTTCCGGTGCCGTCCTGCAGCAGCACGGTCGGGAAGCCGCGCACCCCGGATTGGCGCGTGATCTCGAAATGGGTCCGGGTCTTTTGCCGGATCTCGTCCGAATGAAAGCGGTCGAGGAATGCGGCCGACCCTATATTATGTTGCTGCGCCAGTTCCGCCAGCGTGTCCGCCAGCACGACATTACGCCCGTGCGCGTAGAACGCTTCCTGCACCGATTTGAAATAGGGAAACACGGCCGCGGCATCGATCTCGCCGACGGCGATCACGGCGCGGCTGGGCGGTTCGGTGTCGTACACGAAACCCCCGGGCATGGCGCCCTCGAAGGCGAAGGGCTGGCCGGTCATGCGCTGCACTTCATGCCAGTGGTGCAGAATCTCCTCGCGCAGTTTCGGCGTCATGGCTTCGGTCGTCCCCGGCCGCAGCCCGCCCAGCATCAGGGCGATCTGCATGCGCTCCGCATACCGTTCCCGGATGGCGGCGATCACCGGGGCGAAGCCCCAGCACCACGAGCACATGGGATCGGCGAAGTACCACAGGATCCGCTGCGGCGTCGCGCTCACAGATATTCCCAGTCGCGAAACATCACGGCCTGGCCCGCCGGCGCGTCCTGCGCGTCCACCAGGTTCCAGACCGTGGCATTCCGGATACGGAAGCGCCGGCCGGTGGCGGAAATGCGAACGCCGCAGTAATCGTCGATGAAACCCTGGCGGCTCACGCGCTCCAGTAATTCTGCCCGCTGCGCGCGTTCCATCGGCTCCGCCGACAGGCGCGACGGCATGGCGGTAAAATCCGTCCAACCGGTTTCGAACAGCGCCAGCGCCGCGCGGTTGGCGTAATTGAAAACCGGATCGGCTTCGGTGCCGTGCGAAGCCACCACGAACGGCGCCTCATACAGCGCGCGCGCCTGTTCCAACGCGGACAGGTTGGGGTCGATCAGATCGCGTCCGGTCCAGTGACGGTAGCTGCTTGTCAGCAGTTGCGCGTGCTCCGCCAGATAATGATTGGATGCATCGGGCGCGCCGCCGGGTTCATGCCGGCCCTGTCCATGATCAGTCCGCGATTTTCCGGTCTCATCCCTGCCCGGCTTCGGGGCGCGCTGGCGCCACAGCCAGTACAGCGCCAGCCCGGTGAGCACGACATTCAGGACGATGCCGATCGCGAAAAAGGTGGTCATGGATCGTGGTTTGGTCCGGCGGGTAATTTTTGATATTCGCGCGCCATTGGCAGTGTACCGCATCTGCCAATAACCATGGCCGTTCATCACGGCCACGGACAACCTCAACCCCCACGGAATGTGGCATTTTTTCGCCGGACTTTTTGAAATCACGCGTGGCTGTGTTTCAATTGGACCTCGCATCGCAGGGAGGCGCAGTGATGGGCATTATCCGCGACGGGTCCCGGCAAGCCGAGCACAGCGTGCGCAATCTCCCCAACGCGCGCGAAACCCTGGCGGCACGCTACGGCACGGTGCGGCGCCGGAGCGAGGCACTGTGCCGGCCGCTGGAACCGGACGATTACGGTTTGCAGGCCATGCCTGATGTCAGCCCCGCCCGGTGGCACCTGGCGCACACGACCTGGTTCTTCGAGACCTTCCTGCTCAAGGATTTTCTTCCCGGTTATCGCCCGTTTCACCCGCAGTTCGAGCATCTGTTCAACTCCTATTATGAGCAGGTGGGCGCACCGTTCCCGCGCCCGCAGCGCGGCCTGCTCTCCCGCCCCACGACCGAAGATATTTTCCGCTACCGCGCGCAGGTGGACGCGGCCATGAGCGCCCTGATCGCCTCGGCGGATGAAACGCGTTGGGGCGAGGTCGCGACACGCATCACGCTCGGCTGCCACCATGAACAGCAGCACCAGGAATTGCTGCTGACGGATATCAAGTACAACTTCTCGGTCAATCCGCTCAGGCCGGCCTACCGCGCCGACCTGCCGGCCGCGCCCGCCGGACGCCACGCGCCGCTCGAGTGGATCGAGCAACCGGGTGGCGTACAGGAAACCGGACATGACGGCGCCGGCTTCGGTTTCGACAATGAAACGCCGCGCCATCGCGTGCTGCTGGCATCGTACGCGCTGGCTTCGCGCCTGGTCACCAACGGCGAGTATCTCGAGTTCATCGAGGCCGGCGGTTATCGACGCCCGGAATTCTGGCTCGCGGACGGCTGGCGCTGCGTGCGCGAAAGATCCTGGCAGGCGCCGCTTTACTGGGAAAAGACCGGCGGCAGCTGGTCGTTGTTCACGCTCGCCGGCATGCGCGCGCTCGACGAACACGAGCCGGTGTGCCACGTGAGCTTCTACGAGGCCGACGCCTACGCGCGCTGGGCCGGGAAGCGCCTGCCGGGCGAAGACGAATGGGAGGTCATCGCCGGAGGTGAACCGGTGCGCGGCAATCTGTGTGACGCCGGCTATCTGCATCCGATCACGGCGGCCGGCAATGCCGGCGCGGAACAAATGTTCGGCGACGTGTGGGAATGGACCCGCAGCCCTTACGCCCCCTACCCCGGCTACCGGCCGGCCGCGGGCGCGCTCGGCGAATACAACGGCAAGTTCATGGTCAACCAGCTGGTGCTGCGCGGCGGTTCCTGCGTCACGCCCGCGAACCACATCCGCGCCAGCTACCGTAATTTTTTCTATCCCGCGGACCGCTGGCAATTCTCCGGCATCCGCCTGGCGGACGACCGGTGAACCGGCGCGCCGTCCGCTTTTACGACGAACAGCCCGCGCCGGCCACGATGCGGGAGGAAGTGTTGCAGGGTCTGGCGGCGCGGCCGCGACGCATCGCGCCAAAATTCTTTTACGACGAGCACGGCTCGCGCCTGTTCGACGCCATCTGCGAATTGCCCGAGTATTACCCGACGCGCACCGAGATGGGGATCCTGGAATCCGCTGCCTCCGAGCTGGCGCGCCTGGCCGGGCCGGACGCCACCCTGATCGAGCTGGGCAGCGGCGCCAGCCGGAAAATCCGGCTGCTGCTCGAAGCCATGCGGCCGCGGCGCTATCTCGGCATCGACATATCGCGTGAATTCCTGCGCCAGTCGGTGGAGCGCCTGGCCGGCGATTATTCCTGGCTGGAGGTACACGCGGCCTGCGCCGACTTCATGCGGGATTTCGAGATGCCCGATGTTGCGCACACGGGGCGCAGGCTGGCGTTCTTTCCCGGTTCCACCATCGGCAACTTCGAACCGCACGAGGCGGCTTCGTTCCTGCAACGGGTGCGCCGGCTGATCCAGCCCGACGGCGCGCTGCTCATCGGCGTGGATCTCAAGAAGGATCCCGCCATACTGAACGCGGCCTACAACGACGGCGCCGGCCTCACCGCGCAATTCAATCTCAATCTGCTCGCGCGGTTGCGCGCGGAACTGGGTGCCGAGGTCGACCCGCACGGCTTCCGGCACCGCGCGTTCTACAATATCGCGCGCGGACGCATCGAAATGCACCTGGTCAGCCGCCGCGCACAGGACATCCGCCTGGACGGACAGCGCTTTCATTTTGCGCCGGGGGACGGCATCCACACCGAGAATTCCTACAAATACTCGGTGGAAGAATTCCACGCGCTGGCGCGCGGTGCCGGTCTGCGGCCGCGCCAGGTGTGGCTCGATGACGCGCGGCTTTTCAGCGTGCATTATCTCAGCGTCAACACCCGCTCGTCTCCACGCATCGCCTGATCCGGGGTGTTCCCCCGGTGGCAAGGAGGCCAACATGCAGCAGAATCCGGATTTCCGGTGGTTCGCCTGGTTCATCATCGCATCCGGCGCGATGCTGGGTTTCGCCGCGGCCGCGGTGCCGCATTTCGACACGGGTTACCGCCTGGACCTGGGCGTGCTGTTCGCGGGGCTCCTGCCGTATGTCGTGTACGCCGTTTTCAGCGACGTGGTGCGCGGCTGGGCCCTGCTCGCCACCGGCGCGCTGCTGCTCGGCATCGATCTGGGCGTGAAAATTCCCGAACGCTTCCTGCATTACGACGGCTACGCCGGCGGCCGGATTTATCTCGCGTCGCTCGTCATGACGCTGCTGGCCATCGTCGTGCTCGGCATCGCCGCGCGCCGCGAGCACCGCTGGTGGGGCGACAAGGAAAAAATTCAGACAAAACCTGATTAATATACTGGCCACAGAGAGCACAGAGCCCACAGAGAATGCTCATTCAAAAACCGTTTGAACATCTCTCTGTGATCTCTGTGTGCTCTGTGGCAAAACTCTTATTTTATAAATCTCTTAAGCATCTTTCTTAAGCGCCAGGGCGAATTCGTACAGCTTGTTCTTCTTGAGTCCGGTGATTTTCGCGGCCAGCGCCGCGGCCTGGCTCACCGGCAGCTCCTCCAGCAGGATCTTCAATACGCGTTCGGTCTCCGGGTCCACGACCTCGCGCTCCGCGCGCGGCACGCCATGAACTAGAACGACGAACTCGCCGAGCTGCTGCTCAGCGTCGCGCCCGACCCATTCGCGAAGCTCCTCCAGGCCGCCGGCGCGCAGGGTTTCGAACTGCTTGGTCAGCTCGCGCGCCAGCACCGCCTCGCGCCCGGGCCCGAAGACCTCGCTCATGTCCTTCAGGCTTTCCAGGATGCGGTGCGGACTTTCGTAAAAGATCAGCGTGCGGGCCTCCTCGCGCAGTTTCTCGAACACGGCGCGGCGCGCGGCGGATCTGGCCGGCGGGAACCCCTCGAACACGAAGCGGTCCGAAGGCAGACCGGCGGCCGACAGCGCGGCGATGGCGGCACAGGCGCCGGGCACCGGCACCACGCGGATACCCGCCTGTCGGGCGGCGCGCACCAGATGGAAGCCCGGGTCGCTCACCAGCGGGGTACCCGCGTCGGTGATAAATGCGATAGACTTTCCTTCCTTCAGGATTTCGACAAGTCTGGGAACCTGGTCGCGTTCGTTATGCTCATGGATGGCTTCCGTCTTCGTACCGATGCCGAAATGCCGCAGCAGCCTGCCGCTGTGGCGCGTGTCTTCGGCCGCGATCAGGTCGGCCTCCGAGAGTATCCGTCGCGCGCGCGGCGTCATGTCCTCGAGGTTGCCGATCGGCGTGGCGACGACATAGAGCGTACCGGCGTCTGACACCATGGTCTCCGTTCGATATCTTGGCGCATTCTAAACAGGAAACCGCATGAAACCCATCCGCTGGCTGGCCGTACCATTAATATGCGCGGCGCTGCTCGCCGGTTGCGAGACCGTGCCGGTCTCGCCCACGGCCCTGCCGCCGGTCAGCACCGACACCGCGGAGAAAGCCGAGCGCGACGGGGAATACCTGCTGGCCGCGCGCGAATACTCGCGCCTGGCCGAAACCGCCGTGCCGCCGCAGAAACAGGACTTCGAGCTGCGCGCCGCGGCCGCCCTGCTCAAGGCCGGGCAACTGTACGAGGCGCGCACGCGCGTCGAGATGATCAACGTGCTGTCGCTGGATGCCTCCTTCGGCGCGCGCAAGCACATCCTGCAGGCGCGCGTGCTGATCATCGAAGGCGCGCACGAAAAGGGCATACGCCGGCTGGACGAAGCCAGCCGCCTGCGCAACCTCAGCCCGGCGCTGCTTTCCGAGATCAGCGAGGTGCGCGCGCAGGCGGAACTCGCGCTCGACAACCCCGTGGGCGCGGTGCGCAACCTGATCGCCCGCGAGCAGTACATCGCCGGCAAGGAGGCCGTCGCCGAGAACCAGCAGCAACTGTGGAAGATCCTGGTGGCGCTGCCGCGCGCGCGGCTCGCCACCGCGCTCAAC
>JBFMBB010000153.1:0-6087 GCA_040755435.1 Pseudomonadota bacterium
TGTGTGATCGCGGCCGCCGAAGGCTTCGCCGATTTCAGGCAGGCTGTGCTCGGTCAATTCCTTGGCAAGCGCCATCGCGACCTGACGCGGGCGCGCCACCTGACGCGAACGACTTTTGGAGTGCAGGTCGGAGATCCGGATCTTGTAGTACTCCGCGACCATCTTCTGGATGTTGTTGATCGTCACCAGACGATCCTGGAAGGAGATGAGGTCTTTCAGGCTCTCGCTGACAAGCGCAATGTCGATGGCCCGGCCGGTGAAGAACGCGCTCGCCAGAATCCGGCGCAGGGCCCCCTCCAGCTCACGCACATTCGATCTGGCCCGCTTGGCCACAAAAAAAGCCACATCCTCAGGCAGGTCGACACCCTCCTGTTTGGCCTTCTTGATCAGGATGGCAACGCGGGTTTCCAACTCGGGAGGCTCGATCGAGACGATCAGGCCGGAACCAAAACGCGAGATCAGGCGTTCTTCAACGCCCGTCAGTTCCTTGGGGAACCGGTCAGCGGTAATGATGACCTGGCGTCTCGCCTCCTGTAAAGCATTGAATGTATGGAATAATTCTTCCTGCGAGCGCTCCTTGCCGACAAAGAATTGGATGTCATCGATCAGGAGCGCATCAAGATTGCGGTAAAGTTTCTTGAATTCGTTAATGGCGTTGTGCTGGAACGCCTTGACCATGTCTGCGACAAAACGCTCGGAATGGACGTAAGCAATGTTGGCGTCCGGCCGGTGTTTCAGCATCAGATTGCCGGCCGCGTGCATGAGGTGGGTCTTGCCGAGACCGACGCCGCCATAGATGAACAGTGGGTTGTAAGCGCCCCCCGGGTTCTCCCCGACCTGCCTGGCCGCGGCCCGCGCCAGCTGGTTGGACTTTCCCTCCACATGGGTCTCGAAGGTGAACTCCGGGTTCAGACGGCCGATGATGGACGGCGTCTTGGTCGGCATGACTGCCTCCACGCGCGCCGCAGCGCTCTTGGCGGCGCCGGCCACCGGCCGCGACTGGCTGCCGACCTCGACCTGAACGCTGAGCGCCCCGCCGCTGTACTCGCTGCTCAGTTCCGCGATGCGCTCGAGAAAGCGTTCGCGCACCCAGTCAACCACGAAGCGGTTCGGCGCCAGCAGTCGCAGCATCTGGCTGTCCTGCACCGCGTGCAGCGGACGCAGCCAGGTGTTGAATTGCTGGGCAGACAATTCCTCTTCCAGCCTTTCCAGGCATTTTTTCCAAACCGGCGACTGCATCTTTTTTGTTTCACGCGACAACGAGGGGAACGGAAGTCTAGCCAGTAAAGCAACAGTTATCCACAGGCGATATGCGTCGCCAGTATTTACAGGCAGTTAGCAGAATAATGTGTTGACAAACCTCGCTGTGAGGCAGTAAGTTTGCCGCCCTTTTTGCCGCCAAGGTGGCGGCGGGAATCACCAACAGCCAAGAACCGACCCGATGAAACGCACATACCAACCCAGCGTGCTCAAACGCAAGCGCACCCACGGTTTCCGTGCCCGCATGAAGACCGTGGGCGGTCGCCGCGTGATCGCCGCGCGCCGCGCCAAGGGCCGCAAACGCCTGAGCGCCTGACCTTGCCGTCCGCCCGTCGCGGGCTCCCCCGCTCGCACCGGTTGCGGCGGCCGGCGGAGTTCAAGACGGTCCTGAAGGGCAGCCTGCGCTGGCGTGACGATTTTTTCGGCATCTACGCGCTTCCCAATCCGCATCCATACGGGCGTTTAGGAGTCGTGGTGTCGCGCAAGACATCGCCCCGGGCGGTGGTGCGTAACCGGGTCAAGCGCCAGATACGCGAAGCGTTCCGCGGTCGCCAGGAAAAGCTGGAAGGCCTGGATCTCGTGGTGGTGGCGAGCCCGAAGGCAGGCCGGGCGCAAACCGTCGCGCTGCGCGCCTCGCTGCAGCAATTGTGGGAAAAGGTAGAGCAACGGTGCAAAAAATCCTGATCGTTCTTATTCGCGCGTATCGCTATCTGTTGAGCCCCTGGTTCGGACAGTCCTGCCGGTTCCACCCGAGCTGTTCGCAGTACGCACTCGAGTCGATCGAAACCCACGGCAGCGCGCGTGGTTCGTGGCTGGCATTGCGCCGGTTGTTGCGTTGCCACCCGTGGCACGAAGGCGGTTACGACCCGGTACCGCCCGCCGATCACTCCTGCTCCGGTCACGCGCACCGCCATGGATAATCAACGCCTGTTCCTGTTCTTCGCGTTGGCCATGGTGCTGATGCTGATCTGGCAGGCGTGGGAGCAACACAATGCCCCGCCTCCGGCACCGGCCACTGCCACGGCTCCCGGCGCTCCGGCACCGGCCGCCGCCCCCGGGGTGCCGCAGGCTCCGGTGCCGCGCGCGGCCGAGGCCACGGCGGGAGCCCCCAAGCCCGCCGAGGCGCTGGCGAGCGCCACACGCATCCAGGTGCGCACCGACATGATCGATGCCGTCATCGACAGCCAGGGCGGCGACGTGCGCGAGCTGAACCTGCGCCGCTACCCGGTAAGCCTGGACAAGCCGGAAGAGGCGTTCCCGCTGATGCGCGATGCCGGACCGGAATTGTTCATCGCCCAATCGGGACTGATCGGCCTGGAGGGGCAATACCCGACGCACCGCACGCTGTTCTCCGCCGAGGCCACCCGCTACACCCTGGCCGACAGCCAGAACGAGCTGCGTGTGCCATTGAGCTGGCGTGCGCCCGACGGCGTGCGTTACACCAAGACTTATATCTTCCGCCGCGGCAGTTACGTGGTGGACATCGAATTCGCGGTGAAGAACGACACGCGCCGCGAATGGAGCGGCTACCTGTACAGCCAGTTCCAGCGCATGCACACGGCCACCAGCGGCATTTTCAACGTGGTGCCGAGCTACACCGGCGGCGCGATCTACACCCCCGAAAACAAGTACGAAAAGATCCCGCTCGACAAAATGGCCGAGAAGCCGCTGAAGCGCGAGACCACCGGCGGTTGGGTGGCCATGCTTCAGCACTATTTCGTGGGCTCGTGGATGCCGGCGCCGGACCAGCGCAACGAGTTTTATACCGACGTGCTCGACGGCACGCGCCACGTGCTGGGTTTCAAGAACCTGACCCCGACCCAGGTCGCGCCGGGGGCGATCGGCGTCATCCGCACCTCGCTATACGCCGGCCCCAAGGAACAGAAGATACTCAAGCAGCTCCCGGCCGAAGGCATGGAGCTCACGGTGGATTACGGGTTCCTCACCGTCATTTCCGCGCCGCTGTTCTGGCTGCTGTCGTGGCTGCACCGGCTGTTCGGCAACTGGGGCTGGGCCATCATTCTGCTGACGGTGCTGATCAAGGCGGTGTTCTACCCGCTGTCGGCGAAGAGTTACAAGTCGATGGCGCACATGCGCAAGATGCAACCCAAGATGGCGGCACTCAAGGAGCGCTACGGCGACGACCGCCAGAAACTCAACCAGGCCATGATGGAGCTGTACAAGACCGAGAAAATCAATCCGCTCGGCGGCTGCCTGCCGATCCTGATCCAGATCCCGGTGTTCCTCGCGCTCTACTGGGTGCTGCTGGAGAGCGTGGAGATGCGCCAGGCGCCGTGGATCCTGTGGATCAAGGACCTGTCGGCGCAGGACCCGTACTACGTGCTGCCGGTCATCATGGGCGCCTCCATGTTCATCCAGCAGAAACTGAATCCGCAGCCGCTCGACCCGATCCAGCAGAAGGTGTTCATGATCATGCCGTTCATGTTCACCGCCATGTTCCTGTTCTTCCCCGCGGGCCTGGTGCTGTACTGGACGGTGAACAACATCCTGTCCATCGCGCAGCAGTGGCGCATCACGCGCGTCGTCGAGGGCAAGAAGTAACGCCGTATCACCGGCCGTGATCCCCGCCGCCACCATTGCCGCCATCGCCACGCCGCCCGGGCGCGGCGGCATCGGCATCGTGCGCGTCTCCGGTCCCGCCACGCGCCGCATCGCCGAGGTCATGCTCGGAAAACTTCCCAAACCGCGCCATGCACAGTTCGCGGATTTTCTCGACGCCTCCGGCGACGCCCTGGATCAGGGACTGGCGCTGTTCTTTCCCGCGCCGCATTCGTTCACCGGCGAGGACGTGCTCGAGCTGCACGGCCACGGTGGGCAGGTGGTGCTGGACATGCTGCTCGCGCGCGCGCTCGAGCTGGGCGCGCGGCTGGCGCGGCCCGGCGAATTTTCCGAGCGCGCGTTTCTAAATGGAAAGATGGATCTGGCGCAGGCGGAAGCGGTAGCCGACCTGATCGAGGCCGGCTCGGAAGCCGCGGCGCGTTCGGCGCTGCGCTCGCTCGAAGGCGGGTTTGCGCAGCGCGTGCCCGCGCTGGTCGAGGGCCTCACGCGCCTGCGCCTTTATGTCGAGGCCGCCATCGATTTTCCGGAGGAGGAAATCGATTTCCTGGCGGACGAGCGCGTGACACAGGAGCTCGACATGCTCGCCAGGGACATCGAAAAACTGCTCGCTTCCGCGCAGCAGGGTGTGCTGCTGCACGACGGCATGACGGTGGTGCTGGCCGGCCCGCCGAACGCCGGCAAGTCGAGCCTGCTGAACGCGCTGGCCGCGCGCGACACCGCCATCGTCAGCCCCGTTCCCGGGACCACGCGCGACGTGCTGCGCGAGCGCATCCATCTCGACGGCATGCCGCTGCACATCGTCGACACTGCCGGCCTGCGCGCGTCGCGCGACGAAATCGAATCCGAAGGCATCCGCCGCGCGCGTGAGCAGATGCAGCGCGCCGACCGCGTGCTGCTGGTGCTGGACGATGCATCGCATGACGCGCTGCCGGCGGAAGTTTTACAACATGTTCCGGCGCAATTGCCGCGCAGCGTGATCCGCAACAAGATCGATCTCACCGGCCGCGCGCCGGGCGTGACGAAAACCGAAACCGAAACCGAGATCGCGCTGTCGGCCAGAACCGGCGCGGGCCTGGATGAGCTGCGTCGCCATTTGAAGGATTGCATGGGTTTCCGGGCCGCGGGCGAAGGCATGTTCATGGCGCGCCGGCGCCATCTCGACGCCATCCGCCGCGCCCAGGCCCGCCTGATTCAGGGAAAGATGCGGCTCAAGGAGTCACGCGCCGGAGAATTATTGGCGGAGGAACTGCGCCTGGCGCAGCAGGCGCTGTCCGAAATCACCGGCGAGTTCACGCCGGAGGATCTGCTGGGGAGGATTTTTTCCAGCTTTTGCATCGGCAAATAGCAGTCCGTTGCAGCACCGCCCGCCTGGCGCCAGAATGGGCCGCGGCATGGATTTTCAGCGCCGCCAACCTAACACCACATGGAGAGTGACATGGCTGACATCAGGAAGTCGGATGCACAGGAAGGAAGGGATCGCGCGGAAGCGATGAAGCAGTTGCGCAGCGCGATGCGCGAGCAGAACGAATGCCTGCAGGAAAATGCGCACTGCGACAATGCGCGGCGCGCCATCATCGACAGCATGCGCCCGCTCATGAAGCTCGACCGCGAATATTTCCAGAGCTTCTTCAAGAGCCATCAGGAATTCGCCGCGCGCTTCAACGATTACAAATACGTCGAGGAGTTGTGCACGGTGGTGTGCGCGGTGGACGGCTGGGTCAGCGGTCCGGGGGACGCGTTGCCCGCCGGCGACGACCCCTACGCCCAGATCGCGTGGATCGGCGGCCTCAATCTGCACACCCACGCGAGCCTCTACTTCGGTTTTTCCAAGAAGGAAATGCTGCGCTGCTTCCAGCTGGTGCAGGAGATGAAGACACTTGAAATCGAGGCCGTGACCCGGCCCTATTTCGAATTTCCGGAGATCCGTCTCAGGGATTCGGAAGACTGGATGCTGTATTACACGGCCGCGGTGACGCTCAAGTTCCGCGAAGCAGTGTACGCGCTGGATCAGCGCCGCGGAGAGTTTGGCATTTCGGAAGCGCTGCGTGACGATATCCTTGGCGCCATCAAGTCCACGTACTGGTGGCGCTACATGATGATGGCGCGCGTGATCGAGCAGGCCGCGGCCGGACTCCCGCCCGACATACGCGCGCGCGTCGAGGCCGAAACCGAGCCGCAAGAGGCGGTCGAGGCCTGAGCACGCTCAGGCGCGGAAATTCGCGACCCGTTTTTTCAGCGAAATGAATT
>JBFMBB010000154.1:0-6058 GCA_040755435.1 Pseudomonadota bacterium
GTGGTTTTGCAGCATATCGCGCATGGCCCCGGCGGTGTCGTAGTAGCCGGCGCGCCGGCCCACGCCCTCCGACTCGGCCACGGTGATCTGCACGTGGTCGATGTAGTTGCGGTTCCAGATCGGCTCGATCAGGGTGTTGGCGAAGCGGAACACCAGCAGGTTCTGCACCGTTTCCTTGCCGAGGTAGTGGTCGATGCGGTAGATCTGGTCCTCGTCGAAATAGCGATGCAGCTCGGCGTTCAGCTTCTGCGCGCTGGCGATGTCCTCGCCAAAGGGTTTCTCCACCACGATGCGGTGCCGGCCATGAGTGCGGCTGATGCCGATCTTGCTGAGCTGCTCGATCACCGTGAGGAAATCCGCCGGCTTGATGGCGAGGTAGAACACCATGTTCTCGCACACACCCATGCGCGGCTTGCTGAGTTCGTCCATCATGCGCTTGTACGCCTGCGGGTCGTTGAGATCACCCATGACGTAATCGAAGCGCGCCTCGAAGCGCTGGAACACCGCGGCATCGAAGCTGTCGCCGAGATGCTCCTGGATGCTCTGCTTGAGGAAGCCGAGCCATTCACTCAGGGTCCAGTCGCGCCGCGCGAAGGCGAGGAAACGCAGGTCGGCGTGCAGCCGGTCGGCGGCTTCCAGCTGGTACAGCGCCGGCAGCAGCTTGCGCGCGGCGAGGTTGCCGGTGGCGCCGAAAATAACGAAATAACAGGGTCCGAGGTCAGCCATGGATTGCGTTCAGTCCTTGCTCTCTTTAGTTGCATGCCCGCCAAAACCCCGGCGCATCATGGCCAGCAGCCGGTCGGCGTATTCATCCTTGCCCTGGCTCGCGAAACGCATCATCAGCGCCAGACTCATGACCGGCGTCGGCACGCCCTGCTCGATGCCCTCGAGCGCGGTCCAGCGGCCCTCGCCGGAATCGGCCACGAACGGCGCGATGTCCTTCAGTTCCTGGTCGAGCGCGAGGAAATCGGCGGTGAGATCGAGCAGCCAGCTGCGCACCACGCTGCCGTGACGCCACATCTCGGCGATGGCGCCGAGGTCGAGCTTGAAATCCTCGCGCGCCTTCATGAGCGCGAACCCTTCGGCATAGGCCTGCATCATGCCGTATTCGATGCCGTTGTGAATCATCTTCACGAAATGCCCCGACCCGACCGGCCCGCAGTGCAGCCAGCCCTTGTCCGGCGCGGGCGCGAGTACTTTGATGACTGGCGTCAGGCGCTCCATGGCCGTCTTCTCTCCGCCCAGCATCAGCGCATAGCCGTTTTCCAGCCCCCACACACCACCGGACACGCCGGCATCGATGTAATGCAGTTTCTTTGCCGCGAGCGCCTGCCCGCGGCGCATCGAATCCTTGTACCAGGAATTGGCCCCGTCCACGACGATGTCACCCGGCGCCAGCAGAGAAACGAGTTGATCGAGATGTTGTTGCGTGACCTCCCCGGCGGGGAGCATCAGCCAGATAATGCGGGGGGTCTTGAGGCGGGAGACCAGGTCTTCGAGGCTGCCGGCGGCCTTGAGGCCGGTTTCCCTGGCCAGATCGTTCGTGACATCGGCGTTGCGATTGAACGCCACGATTCCGATGCCGCCCTTGCGCAACCGCCGGGCCATGTTGGCCCCCATGCGCCCCAGACCGATCAGTCCCAGTTCCACGGTCAATGTCTCCCGGAATTATCCTTGCAGGAATGTTGACCTTAGCATGAACCGGGAGTTTGTGAATCTTGCCGTTTTACGTATGCGGAAATTGCGGGTTCCAGGCAACCTCCCACAGAAAACCATCGGGGTCGGCGAAGTAGCCCGTATACCCGCCCCAGTCTGCGCGCGTGCCCGGTTTCACGATACGCCCGCCCATGGCCGCGACTTCCTTCAGCAGCGCATCCACTTCTGCTGCCGAGCGCACATTGTGCGCCAGTGTGAAACCGGGAAAGCCCGAACCCGCGGAGGGAACGCCGGCGTCCGCCGCCAGCAGCTCGCGCGGATACAGCGCCAGCCAGGTCTTGCCGAGCTCGAAGAAGGTCACTTCCGGCGGCGTCGGTATGCGCGGCAGTCCCAGCACTTCCTCGTAAAATTTTGTCGCGCGCCGGAGGTCGGAGACGCCGAGAGTAACGAAGCTGAGGCGGGGTTCCATGTGAGTCTCCCGGAAAGCCCATGCTGGTAGCATTTAATGGTGACCTGCCGCTTAATTCTGTGGCCATTGAGGGTCCCGACAACGGCATTGGCATCATGATGCCACAATCACATTACACGGGCGCGTCCGGCGCATCTAATTTCCGAATCAGGCCTGAAAAACACACCTGACATCCCATACCGTCACCATACTCGTGAACTCAGGGAACTGACGCCGCCCGTTTCTTGACATATCTTGGCACCGGCCATATATTCATCCATATGGGTGAATATAAATCCTCCCGGCTCGACGCCTTGTTCGGCGCAGTCGCCGACCCGACACGACGTGCCATCCTGGCCAGGTTGGTGAGCTCGGATGCACGAGTCACCGAGATCGCGGACGACTTCCCGATCTCGCTCAACTCGACCTCGAAACACATCAAGATACTCGAGCGAGCCGGCCTGGTGCGGCGCAAAATCATCGGCCGTGACCATTTCCTGTCGCTAAATGCGGATCCGCTGGCGGAGGCCGCCGCGTGGATCGACCACTACCGCCGTTTCTGGGACGAGCGACTCGCGGCGCTTGATGCATTCATGAAAAAGAAACAAAGCCGATACGCTCGTAGGAGGAAACCGGAATGAACATGGCAAGACACCCACTGAAGGTGACGGTCCGGCGCACGATTCAGGCCAGCGCCGGGGAACTTTTCGATGCCTGGCTCGATCCCGCCAGTCTTTCGGAGTGGATGCGGCCCGGCAACATCACACGTGCCGTGACGACGCTTGATCCGAGAGTCGGCGGCAAATTCGAGATAGTCATGCACGCCCCCGATGGCGCTCACGTTCACAGCGGGGTTTACCGGCTCATTGACCGCCCGCACCGCCTCGTCTTTACCTGGATATCGCGTGGTACGAAAAACACCGAAACCCTCGTGACCATCGACTTTTACCCGACCGACATCGGCACTGAGATCGTATTGACACACGAACAGCTTCCCGATGAAGCCGCGGTTCAGTCGCACACGCGAGGCTGGATGCGCATATTGCAGGTATTCGCACAGGCGATGGAAGCAAAAAGCTAGATTTCAGTTATCCGAAGAAGGAGTGCATGTCATGCCAGGCATCATTGTCATCAAACCGTTCGAAGTTCCCCGCGAAAGGGAAGAGGAGGCAGATTTCCTTTTGCCGCCGTGGCGGAATGGGCATCGGCGGAACATTTCATGAAGGAACTCGCCAGTAACGATTTCAAGGGAGTGGCGAACGGCCTGGATACCTTCCCGCACTGCCCCGGTCTCTATCAGGTGATCAGAGTCTGAGTCATCGCGGCGCCCCAATTAACACTGAACGTCCTGGGTCACTTTATGAAAACCATTGAACAAACAGTTGAATTCACGGGTCTCTCGCCCAGCCAGCTGTTCGAAACTTATATGGACTCGGAACAGCATGCCGCCGCGATCGGCGCCCCAGCCTCCATAAAGCGACGGGTGGGCGGTGCATTCCGCGCCTTCGGGGACAAAGGCCTGCGCGGAACCATTTTACATGTGGTTCCCAATCGCATGGTCGTGCAAACCTGGCGATCACAGACACAATGGAAAGCAACGGAGCCAGACTCCATCCTCGTCCTCAACTTCGAGAAAACTATCACCGGTGCCAGGCTCGTGCTGGTTCATTCCGGCATCCCGGACAGGGATTTTGACCTGTTCAATCAGGGCTGGCACGATCGCTACTGGAATCGCTGGCGACTGCATTTTGCGATCAAGCGATGAGACCTGAACTTTTCAGCCGTCTTTCCGGAGATGCAAGCAAATGAAAAAACGCGCTCTCGCCGTCCTGGCGTACCTGCTGCCTACGTTCCCGCTCGGGTACTTGTGGCATCTCACCCTGTTTGCCGACTATTACAGAACACTTCAGGTGTACAGGGAAGATGTCATCATTCCTTTCGGCATCGTCTCCATGCTGGTCCAGGGCGTCATATGGTCAGTCTTGTACGATCGGTTGTTCGTCGGAGAACCCATTCTCAAAGGAGCCATCAAGTTTGCCGTGCTGGCCGGATCTCTCGCCTGGAGCTTCGCAGTGCTTGCGGTGAGCGCAAAACATCAAATGGCTTCGGTCAGCGGATTTCTGTTCATCGAAACGGCCTTCATACTGGTCCATTACGTCATCGTCAGCCCGCTGATCGCGGCCGTTTATGCGCGCAAGTAATGAACGTTTCGTACGAGTAAGAAATTCTTTGCGCCGGCCAAGCGGAACTCAGGACTGCGACGCCCATTCCTTACGAACCTCGGCGATATAACTATCCCGGTCGCTCAGGATCTTTCTGACGATCTTGGGCGGTGCGGCCGTTTTTTCGTGACGAGCTGACCAAAGGATCATATCGACCAGCAGGGGCGTGAGATCGATGCCCTTTTCGGTAAGACGATACACGTATCTGCGCGCATCGGTGGAATCACGTTGTTTGGCCACGATTCCGGATGATTCCAGCCGTTGCAGCCTGTCAGCCAGTATGTTGGTCGCGATTTTCTCACCCGCGTTCAGAAACTCATTGAACGACTTGCGCCCGTAGAACATCAAATCGCGCACAATCAGCAGCGACCACGGGTCGCCAATGGTTTCCAGCATGATGCTGATCGGACAACCCGAGCGCCGATCAGTGCGTATTCTCGGTTTCATTGGCTCCACTATAGGAGTACCACTTGCAGTATGCAATCGACCTGTTATACTCGCTTGCATACCGCAAGTGTGTTTGAATTGCCCTGTCATCTTGCTTGCAAGCAGAACATTGAGGACCCCCGCGAACAAGGAGTGAGAAATGAAAAAGTTCATGTTTCTTCATTTTGGATTCAAGAAACCCACCCCGGAAATCATGAAGGCCTGGGAGGCCTGGCTTGAATCGATCTCCAACAGACAAGTAGACCAAGGCGGGTTCAGTGCAGGGTGGGAAATCTCGAAAGGCGGAACCAGGGACCTGCCATGGAATATGGAATCCATTACCGGTTACAACATCATCGAGGCGGAGAGTCTTGATGCGGCGGAGAAACTCGCCAAAAGCAATCCATTTATTGCAAGTATTCGAATCTACGAACTGAGATCGATGTAGAGCCATTTGTTTATCCGATATGTTTCTTGTCAATACAACATGAAATCAAATGCAACATTGATCGTGAGCGAAATGCGAGATTTGGTTACACGGATACGTCACCTGCTTCCACGCGGAGCGACCGAAAAACGCATGTTTGGGGGAACGACGTTCCTGCTGAACGGTAACATGCTTTGTTGCGCTTCGAGCAAGGGGCTGATGGTGCGGGTAGGAAGGGATGCAGAATCGGACGCCTTGTCGCGTCCAAACGCTCAACCTTGCCTTGGCACCGGCCGCCGGATGGCTGGATTCATCATGGTCGGTTTTCGGGGGTTGTCGGATGATTCTGACCTCTTCGCCTGGCTTGCCATGGCCATGAATTATGTGTCTTCCCTGCCGCCCAAGGTGCCACCTGTCGAGCATAGCCTGAAACCACGTCGCGCCACTTCGACAAACCGCCGCACCAGACAGATAAGGAGGCAACAATGAGGAAACACGACCTGACGATCTTGACCTCAAGTTGACATGAAGTGGCACTATGCCGCCTGTGCCAACTGTTGGCAAGCAATCAAGGAGACGGACATGAACATTGTGACTAGCAGTATTTTCGTGGGCGCGGGCGCGACCGCGGTGATCGACCTCTGGGCGATCGCCCGTCGGCCCCTGCTCGGAATCCCGCCGCCGGACTATGGCCTGGTAGGCCGCTGGCTGGCGCACATGACGCGCGGGCGTTTTCGCCATAACTCCATCGCGGCGGCGCCCTTCCTGGTGATGCAGCCGGGCATGGGCGCGGGTATCGCCGCCCGCCGCACGCCGCGCCCGGCCGCCGCCAGGGTCCAGAGCCTCGTCACGCATGCGATTTTCGGCCTCGGGCTCTAT
>JBFMBB010000155.1:0-5996 GCA_040755435.1 Pseudomonadota bacterium
ACTTAATGTTGAAAGATTTTAATTTGTATAGACGCTGGCGCCGCCACCGGCGCGCGTGATGGAGGCCGCTGCATCCTTGTCCTGGCCCGGTTCGAACAGGTGTACGCCGCCGCCTTTGGTTTTGGCGGCGTACATCGCGCGGTCGGCATTGAACAGCAGCATGTCGGCATCCTCGCCATGCACGGGAAAAATCGCCACGCCGATGCTGGCGCTCACCGTCACCTGCGCATCCGACAGCAGGTACGGCGCGCTCAGCGCCGCCTGGATGCGCTCGCACACCGCGTGCCAGTCCGACCACTCGGCCGGGCTCAGCAGCACGGTGAATTCATCGCCACCGAAGCGCGCCGCGGTGTCGGCGCCGCGCAGAGCGCCCTCGATGCGTTTCGCCGCCTGGCGCAGCAGCTCGTCGCCGTAGAAATGGCCGAAGCGGTCGTTGACCGCCTTGAACCCGTTCAGGTCGATCACGCAAAAGGCGAACTGCTTATCGTCGCGGCGGCAGGCCTGCACCTGCTTCAGCATCCGGTTGTGCATGAGCTTGCGGTTGGGCAGGCCGGTCAGGGGATCATGCAGCGCCATCTGCCGCAGCTGCTCCTTCTGCGCGTGCAGCTCGCGCAGCAGATGCGCGAGAATCAGCGCCACCCACACCATCAGCCACAGGTAGAAGATGACCGGGATGATCAGGCGCTGGCGGTACACCTGTGTCAGCGCGCCCGTGCCGGCGCTCTGGAACGGATGCAGCACCAGCAGGGTCTGGCCGGGATCGCGGCCGGGCAGTTTGACCCAGGTGTAGATGGCGCCGTCGGCCTCGAAGTATCCGCCGCGCTCGTTGACGCGCGTGGACTCGAGATCCACGGCGTGCAGCCGGCGCAGGTCGGCCTCCGAACCACTTTGCAGCGGGCGCAGGCCGCTACCGGCCACGGAGAAGAAACGGTAGGGCGTGTCCTGGGGCAGCCCGCCCTCCTCCGGCGCGGAGGAGTGCCCGCCGCGCAGCAACTGGCCGACTCCTTTCTCGCCCAGCAACTCGGCGGTGAGGCGGCTCATGTTGTCCACCTCGTGGATCACTTCCAGTTCCTGCGAGGCACGGTACACGGCATAGGAAATCAGCAGCACGCCGATGAGGGCCGTGACAAAAAAGATGCCCAGGAACCTGGGCATCTTGTGGTAGATCGGGGTATCGGTGGCGCTCAAGGTTTTGTCGGCGGTCGGGCTGAGAAGCCCATTTGACTCATTCTAGGCCATGAATCATGAAAGGTTTTCAGTCCGGATGGCCCGGCTCGGGGCCGGATATAACCCAAAAACCCTGAATGTGCAGGTATTTAGACCAATTCGACCGGCTGAATGGAACGCTTCTTGCAGATTTATAAGGAAAAAAGCTGTATCTCGGGGAAAACGAAATGTGCACTGGAACAAGCATTCGCGGGGCGTCATGCGCCCGTTGACCGCGCCTGTCGCCGGCTTGCCCGAATCCGTCGCGGACGCGCGTCCGGTGACGGTGCTGATCGTGGAAGACGATCCCGATCTCGCCTACCTGCTGGGGCGGCTGCTTGCGCGCGAGGGCTTCGCGACGATCGAGGCCAACGACGGCAAGCGCGCCGCGGAGCTGATCGAGCAGACCGCGCACGTGGACCTGGCCCTGCTCGACGTGATGCTGCCGTACCGCGACGGCTTTTCGCTCATCGATCCGATCCGGGCGCGCTGGCCGGACGCGGCCGTGGTCATGCTGACCGCGCGCATCAACGAACGCGACATCGTCAAGGGTTTCAAATGTGGCGTGGACGACTACATCGGCAAACCGTTCCAGCCCGCGGAACTGATCGCCCGCGTGGGTCGGCATTTGCGGAAAAGAAAAAAAACCTCCGCCTGATGGTTCTGGAAGTCGATGGAAACATTCCGGTGGGTTCGGTTGTCTTTCATCTCGCCTTGGCGAAAATATTTCGTCACCCCGGCGAAAGCCGGGGTCCAGAATATTATAACCAACAAAATTCAATAATATGCTGGATGCCGGCTTTCGCCGGCATGACGGACGCGACTAGTATCGTGAATTTTTCTGCAAAGTAATGGCGCCATGATGGAATTCGCCGACAGCTCCGAACCGGTTCTCCTGTTCGCCTTCTGGACCGGCGTCGCGGCATCCGCCCTGGTCATCGCCATCGCCGTGGCCATCCTGCTGCTGCGCTACCGGTTGCGCGCGTTCACGCGCCGCCGCGCGCATTTCCTGGCGCAGTGGCGGCCGTTTCTGGCCGTCGCCATCGACGCCGTGCCGGCGCATCTGCCGGAGCTGCCGGACGAGGACACCGAGTCGTTCCTGATCCTGTGGAACCACCTGCATCAATCGCTGCGCGGCGGGGTCACGGAAAACCTCAATACCATCGCCGTGCGGCTCGGCATTCCGGAACGCGCCCTGGAGGCGCTCACGCACGGCGGCACGCGCGAGCGGCTGCTCGCCATCGTCACGCTCGGCCACCTGCGCGAGCGTCGTGCCATCATGCGGCTCGCCGACCTGACCGACTCGCCGAACATGACGCTGGCGCTGTACGCCGCCAAGGCGCTGACCCGCATCGACCCGGCCGAGGCGGCGAAGCTGCTGATGCCGCGCATCGTCGAATACCGTGACTGGCCCCCGTCGCTGGTCTCCGGCGTGCTCGCCGAGGCCGGTCCCGAGGCCATGTCGCTGGCGCTGGCCCGCTGCCTGCGCGAGGCGTCCGCCGCGGAACTGCCGCGCCTGTCGCACCTGCTGCGCAACATCGAGCCGGTGGTGCGCAGCCGGGTGGTGCGCGAGCTGCACGCGCGCGGCGGCCTCGACACCGAGACCATCGCGCAGTGCCTGCAGGCGCTGGCCCTGCCGACGGACGCCGAGCTGGCGACCGAGTACGGCGCGCACCCGTCCTGGCAGGTGCGCGTGCACGCCGCCACGTCGCTGGGCCGCATCGGCGGGCGGGAGCATCTCGACGTGCTGCGGCGCCTGCTGACCGATCCCCAGTGGTGGGTGCGTTACCGCGCGGCGCAGGCCATCGTGCAGCTGTCCGGGCTGACCGGCGTCAGCCTCGACGGTTTCCGCGACAGCCTGGCCGACCGCTACGCGCGCAACATGCTCGATCACGTCGTGGCCGAGGGACAGCACGCATGACGCTCGAACAGTTCGTCATCGCCGCGCAGTGGATATTCCTGCTGTTCTTCGTCGCGCTCAACGGCGGCTACCTGCTGCTGAACCTGGTGTCGCTGCGCTCGCTGGTGCGCTACATGGACGTGCGCGGCATCAATCTCTACCAGGACATGTACACGCGCCTGGAACCGCCGGTGTCGATCCTGGTGCCGGCGTACAACGAGGCCTCCACCATCGCGGCCTCGCTGCGCGCGCTGCTGCAACTGAATTACAGCGAGTTCGAGATCATCGTCATCAACGACGGCTCGAAGGACGACACCCTGGGGACGCTGCTGAAGGAGTTCGGCTTCGAGCCCTTCCCCGGGGCCTGTCGCGTGAGCCTGCCCACGGCGAACGTGCGCGGTCTGTACCTGTCGCGGCACTATCCGAACCTGCGGCTGGTGGACAAGGAGAACGGCGGCAAGGCCGACGCCCTGAATGCCGGCATCAACGCCGCGCGCTACCCGCTGTTCTGCGCCGTGGACGCGGACTCGATACTGCAACGCGACAGCCTGCAGCGCATCGTCAAGCCGGTCATGGACGATCCGTCGGTGGTGGCCTGCGGCGGCACCATCCGCATCGTCAACGGCTGCCAGGTGGACGGCGGCTATCTCGTCAAGACCGGCCTGCCGCGCAGCCTGCTGGTGCGCTTCCAGCTGATCGAGTACCTGCGCGCATTCCTGTTCGGCCGGCTCGGCTGGGCGCCGATGAATGCGCTGCTGATCATCTCCGGCGCCTTCGGCGTGTTCCGCAAGGACGCCGTCATCGACGTCGGCGGCTACCGCACCGACACCGTGGGCGAGGACATGGAGCTGATCGTGCGCATGCACCGCCTGCGGCGCGCCGCCGGCAAGCCCTGCCTCATCACCTTCGTGCCGGACCCGATCTGCTGGACCGAGGCGCCGGAGTCGCTGCGCGTGCTCAAGACCCAGCGCATCCGCTGGCAGCGCGGGCTGTCGGAGAGCCTGTGGATGAACCGCGACCTGCTGTTTCACAAGGAAGGCAGCGCGGCCGGCTGGATCGCCTTCCCGTTCATGCTGTTTTTCGAGTGGGCCGCCCCGCTGATCGAGATCACCGGTTACGTGTTCACGGTGCTGGCCTACCTCTTCGGCTTCATCGCCCTCGAGGTGCTGGCGGTGTTTCTGTTCGTGGCGCTCGGCCTGGGGCTGCTGCTGTCGGTCAGCGCGCTGCTGCTGGAGGAGATGTCGTTCCACGTCTACACCTGCCCCGGCGACACCCTGAAGCTGTTTGCCGCGGCCGTGCTCGAGAACTTCGGCTACCGCCAGCTGATCGCGCTGTGGCGCCTGCGGGGCCTGTGGCAGTGGTTCCGCCGCCGCCGCGGCGGCTGGGGCCGCATGACCCGCAAAGGGCATTGGCAGCAGAAAGAAGGCGGCTGAACGATCACTGGATGCCTGTCCTCGACTAAAGCATTTGAGGGCCGGCTCTGTGCGGCACGACAGGCAGAAATCGAAGCGTCGGGAAAATGGTGCCCGGGGCCGGACTCGAACCGGCACGGTGTTGCCACCAAGGGATTTTCGTACTCACTACGGCTTTCGCCGCCGCGCCAAGTTTTACTTAAAACGCGTTTGTAGTCTGGACTTTACCTTTACCGTAGCCTAAATTGCTTGGCCGTAGGCAGGAGCCGTCAAGTCTCTACACTTTTCTTGGAGCTGAATGTCTTCAGGGACGACATGAAGCTGCGAAAGTATTCTGATAAACAACTCCGGGAAGCGGTGAAAAGCTCCGCGTCCATGAGACAAGTTCTACAGATACTCGGTGTCGCCCCCTACGGCGGCAATTACGACGTGCTGAGAAAAGCAATCAGGCATTTCAATCTCGACACCTCGCACTTCGTTGGTCAAGCCTGGAGCAAGGGCAAGACACTTCCCCCGAAACAGCCGATCGAGAAATATCTTGGTAACACCCTGCCCCTTCAGTCGCACAAACTCAGAAACCGATTGTTGCGAGAAGGTATTTTTGAGCATCGTTGCGCCAATTGCCGAAATGTACGATGGCTCGACCAGCCTATACCCTTGGAGCTTGACCACATCAACGGGAACAACAAGGACAACAGGCTGAAAAACCTCCGTCTCTTGTGCCCTAACTGCCACGCACAGACTCCAACTTACCGTTCTAAAAAACGGTCCAAGACTTAGCTCGGGGTTGCCTCCGCCGCTAAGCGCTGAGATTTCCCCGAATTTGACTCCATTCACGCCAGGGGTTTCCCTCCTGGGTGCTCAAATTACTTAAGTCCCTTGCGTCTACCAGTTTCGCCACCCGGGCATCGGGAAGGCAAGGCGATTATATAGACGAATCCGGGGCATTAAACAAAAAACGGAGGGGGAGATGGAGGCTGGGGCCGGAATTGAACCGGCGTACGCGGCTTTGCAGGCCGCTGCATAACCACTCTGCTACCCAGCCGAAACCCGAACAAAAAAGGGAGGACCCGGCTTAAGGGCACCTCCCTGCGTGTCTGGAGCGGGAAACGAGGCTCGAACTCGCGACCTTAACCTTGGCAAGGTTACGCTCTACCAACTGAGCTATTCCCGCAGGAGTTGAGCATTGTAAGGATGGCGGGCGGACTGTCAAGCAAGGAAGCGGGTAATCCCTTGTTTTATAGCTAGTTGTGATGACGGAGCGGGCATTAGTTGTGGGCAGCTGCCTCACAAGATTGTCGTCATTCCCGCGAAAGCGGGAATCCAGGCAGTACATGACCAAAAGCCGCCTTTGGCGGCTTTTGACATTTCAAACCCAAAACAACTTTGTTACAGCGGAGAAGGCTAGCAACCAGCACGCAAGCTCTAGAGTCGCGCGCAAAACGCGCGAACCATTCAAGGCCTGTTGCTGCCCGGGG
>JBFMBB010000156.1:0-5900 GCA_040755435.1 Pseudomonadota bacterium
CATCTTGAGGTCGACCACGGCATATTCCGGGGGATCGCCTTCCGCCGCCGTGAATCCCGCGGCCACGCTGTGCGCTACGTGCACCGCGAAACCGCGCCGCTCCAGCGCCGTTGACAGCACCTGGCAGAAGGTGACGTCGTCGTCCACCAGCAGCAGGCTCGGTTTGTCTGTCGCAGTCTCGTCGTTCATGTCGTCCCGTCCACGCGCAGATTGGCCAATGGCAGAACCAGCCGGGTGCATACGCCGCCACCCTCGCGATTATACATCCGCACCGTTCCGCCGAAACGGCGCAGGGTGGCATGCGCCAGGAACAGCCCGAGACCGAGGCCCTGCCCCGGCGCCTTGGTGGTGAAAAACGGCTGGCCGGCGGCGCGCGCCACGTCGGGCGTCATGCCCCCACCACGGTCGCTGATTTCCAGCACCAGTTCGCGCTCGTCCCAGCGCGCGCCGACCTCGACGCTGTCCGGCGAGGAATCGGCGGCGTTGTTGAGGATGTTCACGATGGCCTGGCTCAGGGTCTGCTCCGCGATGATCTCGGGCGACGGCCGCGGCCCCTCGAACTGGCGCCGCACGGAAACGCCGCGGCGCATCTGCTGCCAGTCGTTGACGACGTCGGCGAGATAATTCTCCAGCGGCAGGCGCCGGCCGCCCTCGGCGCGCACGTCGCTGCCGGCCGAGGCTGACAGCGACGACAGGATGGATTTGCAGCGATCGATCTGCTCGCGCAGGATGCGCAGGTTCGCGCGCATCGGCGGCGGCGCGGCGGCGTCGCTTTCCATGTCCTTGGCCAGCACCGCCATGGTGGACAGCGGCGTGCCCAGCTCGTGCGCCGCGCCGGCGGCGAGCGTGCCAAGCGCCACGATGCGCTCGTTGCGCAATTCGTCCTCACGCATCTGCGCCAGCAGGCGGTCGCGCGAACGCCGCGTCTCGCTCATGCGCACCGCGAACCAGGCGATCAGCGCCGCGCTCAGCAGGAAGCCGAGCCACATCCCCAGCACGTGCAGGCCGAAATCGTCGTGGTCGCCGTGGGCGTGCGGCAGCGGAACATAATAAAACATCAGCAGGCTGTAGCAGGCCATGCTCACCGCCACCATGGCCCAGGCGTAGCCCGCGGGCAGCGCCGCGGCGGTCAGCGCCAGCGGCAGCAGATAAAGAATCACGAAGGGATTGGTCGAGCCACCGCTGAAATAGAGCAGGCCGGTCAGCGCCGCCACGTCCAGCGCCAGGTGCGCGAACAATTCGGTCTCCGCCACCGGCCAGGGACGCTGCATGCGCAGCCAGGTCAGGAAATTGAACAGCGCCATGGCCGCGATGATGCCGATCAGCGGCCGCAGCGGCAGCGCCAGGTGCAACGAGGTGACCGCGATCCACACCGCCAGGATCTGCCCGGCGAGCGCGATCAGGCGCAGCACGATCAGGCGCCGCAGATTGATGGCGTTGGAGGAAATGTCTGGCGTAACGTCGCTCATTCGAAAAATTCCGGGGGCATATTCCTATATATCAGACGCGGTATAAACCACGCAGAACCTCTGCGCCCATTTGTCGCGCTGCCGAGAACAAGTGCGACACTATGCCATATTGCGCATCCCGCCGGTCCCTTCTAGTTTCCGGTTCTCGACAATAACAGACCATTTCGCTTTGCCATTCGGATGAGCATCGCGTTTTACCGGCGTAATCTCCCGCCCGCGTCCTGGACCGCCCTCGGCCTGTCGATCGCCGTGCATGTCGGCGCCGTGCTCGGATTCGGTCCCCTCGCCGTCTCCGCGCCGCGGGTGGGCATGTTCGAAACGCTGGAAGTGGTCCTGCTCGCCGAACCGGCCGCGAATCCGGCGCCGCAAGCCTCGATCGAATCGGCCAGCCGTTCCAATTCCGCCGCGCGGGAAATTCCCCGTCTCACGCAAACCGGTACCGGCCAACCCGATGCCGAGGCCACGGCCATGCCGGAAAGCGCGGAGATCGCCGGCAGCGAGCCCCTGATCGAATCACGCCATGACGTCGCCGCGCTGAACAATCCCAAACCGCCGTACCCGCTCGCCGCGCGCCGTCGTGGCGCGCAGGGTCGCGTGCTGTTGAGCGTGCACGTAGGCGCCGACGGCGCGAGCGAGGAAGTCCGGCTCAAACGCAGCAGCGGCCATGCCGTGCTCGACGGCGCCGCGCTGCAGACCGTGCAGCGCTGGCGCTTCGTGCCGGCGCGGCGCGGCGACACGCCGGTCGAGTCCTGGGTCGACGTGCCCATCCTGTTCCGCCTCGAAAGCTGACACGAATTCTTTCCATTCCACTTTTCAGAAACCAAGGAACCACCATGCATGCACCCGTCCGGCGCGCCCTGATCCTCGCCCTGCTGACCGCCCTGCCGGCCGTTGCTTCGGCCGAAGATAATCCGCAACTCGACGAGGTCGTCGTCAGCGCTCCCAGGGCCGGCACCGGGCCGGCCGCCGGCGCCACGGGTCCGGACGCGACCGACCTCGCCGCCATGAGGCCTGCCACCAGCGACGCCGCCAGCCTGTTGCGCGACACGCCGGGCGTGAGCCTCTACGGCGCCGGCGGCGTCTCGGGCCTGCCGGCGATTCACGGCCTCGCCGACGATCGCCTGCGCATCAAGGTCGATGGCATGGACCTGATCGCCGCCTGCCCGAACCACATGAACCCGCCGCTCTCCTACCTCGACCCGGCCCAGGTCGGCGCGCTCAAGGTGTACGCCGGCATTGCGCCGGTCAGTCTCGGCGGCGACAGCATCGGCGGCAGCATCATCGCCGAAACCCCGGCGCCGCTGTTCGCGCCGCCCGGCGAAGCCAGCCTGGCGCAGGGCGAGGCCGGCGCGTTCTATCGCAGCAACGGCAATGCCCGCGGCGGCAATCTCGCGGCCACCTATGCCACCGAAAGCCTCAGCGTTTCCTACAACGGCGCCGTCGCCAAATCCGGCAACTACGACGCCGGCGACGATTTCAAGAATTCCATATTCGGCACCAACCCGGCCGCCGACCCGGCCTTCACCGGCCGCCCGGGCCACGTGCTGGCGCTCGACGAGGTCGGCTCGACGGCCTACGACACCCGCAACCACATGCTGGGCCTGGCGTTTCGCGCCGGCAACCACTTGTTGCAAGCTGCGCTCGGTTTCCAGGACGTTCCCGAGCAGCTCTACCCGAACCAGCGCATGGACATGCTGGACAACGAAGCCAGGCGCCTCAACCTGCGTTATCTCGGCGATTTCGACTGGGGCAACCTCGAGGCGCGCAGCTACCACGAGGAAGTCGATCACTTCATGGACTTCGGCGCCGACAAGAAATACTGGTACCTGCAAGGCACGCCGGACTATGACGGCTCGCCCTGCGGCGGCCCGAGCGCCACCTGCGCCGCCGGCATGCCGATGTACACCGCGAGCGAGAACACCGGGCTCGTCCTCAAGACGGAGCTGCCCCTGAGCGAGCAGGACCTGCTGCGCCTCGGCACCGAATACCAGCGCTATCGCCTCGACGACTGGTGGCCGGCCTCCGGCGCCGGCATGTGGCCGTACACCTTCTGGAACATCAACGACGGCGAGCGCGACCGCGCGGCGCTGTTCGGCGAATGGGAAAAGCAGCACGGCCCGCAATGGCTGACGCTCGCCGGCCTGCGCTACGAGCGCGTGACCATGGACGCCGGCGAGGTGCACGGCTACAACCTCGACAGCTTCCCGACCGACCCGAGCGTGGCCGGCTCCGGCAACCAGACGCGTGACGCGGCCCTGTTCAACACCGCCGACCGGCACCGGACCGACGACAACTGGGACCTGACCGTGCTGGCGCGCTACGCGCCCGACGCCACGCGCGACGTCGAATTCGGCTTCGCGCACAAGACGCGCTCGCCGAACCTCTACGAGCGCTACGCCTGGTCCACCTGGAGCATGGCGGCGCTGATGGTCAACTGGACCGGCGACGGCAACGGCTACATCGGCAACCTCGACCTGGAACCGGAAAAGGCCAACACCGTTTCCGCGAGTTTCGGCTGGCACACCGCCGACCGCCGCCGGGAATTCAAGGCCACGCCCTGGTACACGCGAGTGCACGACTACATCGATGCGATCCAGTGGAATGCGACGGCCAATGCTCCGTCCACGACACTCGTCACGGACCAGTTCACGGTGCTGAAGTTCGTCAACCAGTCGGCACAACTCTACGGCGTGGATCTGTCCGGCCGGATGCCGCTGGCGCAGACCGGTGCCGGCGAGTTCGGCTTCAGGGGCCTGCTGAGCTACGCCGTCGGCGAGAACCGCGACACCGGCGACGAGCTCTACAACATCATGCCGCTCAACGCCCGGCTCACCCTGACGCACAAGCAGCGCGGCTGGAACAACGCCGCCGAGCTGGTGCTGGTGGGCGAGAAGGACGAGCTTTCCGGCATGCGCAATGAAATCGAGACCGGGAACTACAGCCTGGTCAACCTGCGCGCCAGCCACAGCTGGAAGCGCACGCGTCTCGATTTCGGCGTCGAAAACCTGTTCGACCGGCTCTATTTCCACCCGCTCGGCGGGGCCTATCTCGGCCAGGGCACGACCATGAGCGCCAGCACCACCGCCCTCACCACCCCCAAATGGGGCACCGCCGTTCCCGGCATGGGGCGCTCGGTTTATGCCGGCGTGAACATGAAGTTCTGATCCGACAATAAAAACGCAATAAAAACGGGACGGAGGAATTAAAGTTTAATCCCTCCGCTCCCTTTTCGTACCGGAAACTAGACCTCTTCCGCCCCGGCGGCGAGCGCCGCGCGCGCCAGGGCCTGCAGCGCCCGGTAGGAGCGCTCCCATCCGTCCGCGTGCGGCGTAATGTGCGCGAGCCGCTCGACCACCGCCTTGAGCGCCTCGGCCTCGCGGCGCAGGCGATCGAGCTGCTTCAGCGCCGCCTCGTGCACGTCGGCGTACACGAGTTCCACCTTGCGGTCCTCGCAGACGCCGATGCAGTTCTGTGGACCCTCGATTCTCCCGCAACCGATGCACTGCCACACTGTGATGCGCCCGGGAGCCGCGCCTGTCATGAGCACCATGATTCCCCGCTTTGCGACGAGCCGATTCGGATCGGGAATTATGCGCGTCCGCACACCGGATGGCGATTGCCGTGTCGGGCCGGGCGGTCCGTTCGGCGAGAGCGTCCCGCCGCACGCGACCGGCCCGGGAGGCCGGGCGCGCGGGTCAGAACCTGAATTTTTATATGCCTTTTGGATAAAGGTTGTTAGTTCATCTTTTTCATTGCGTTGCGCGCAGGCGAGCGGAACCGCGCGGTCGTGGCGCGCGCGCCGGTTGTCAATTCGCAAAACATGAAACAAATTCAGCGCGGACTTCGCTGCAGGTGACTTATCTCTAAAGCTGTTGGCCGAGTGGCAAAGGAAGCCGGCGGCGAAGCAACAACATCAAATTTATTCGGAGGATCACATGCTCAAGAAGAAAAAATCATTGTTCGATGTCCGTGCATCAATCAAGAATAAAATCGTCTCCTGCCTTGGCGGGCTCGGCCTGATGGCGTTTGGCGCCATGCCGGTGTCCGCCAGCACGGTGTTCATCAACGAACTGCACTACGACAACAGCGGCGCTGACGCGGACGAAGGCGTCGAGATCGCCGGCCCCGCCGGGACCGACCTCGCGGGCTGGAGCCTGGCGCTGTACGACGGTGCGTCCGGCGCGCTCTACGACAGCTTAGCCCTGGGCGGTTTCATTCCCGACCAGCAGAACGGTTACGGCACGCTGTTTTTTGCCCACGCCGGCATCCAGAACGGCGGCACGGCAACGCCTGACGGACTGGCGCTGGTGAACACCACCGGCGTGATGCAATTCCTCAGTTACGAAGGCGTATTCGCCGCGGTCGACGGTCCGGCGGCGGGCATGACCAGCGTGGATATCGGCGTCGCCGAAACCGGCACCACGCCGATCG
>JBFMBB010000157.1:0-5883 GCA_040755435.1 Pseudomonadota bacterium
CACGCCGCCGAGCGGGTGCAACGGGTTTTGTTGCACCCTGGGCCGGAAGTTAGGCGCATTTCGCCGTAACCCGCCGAACCACAGCTTGTTGGGGTTCGGCACAATACGCCTCACCCCAACCTACATACTTAATCCAGATAATCGT
The DNA here is from genome assembly GCA_040755435.1 of Pseudomonadota bacterium. Taxonomy (GTDB): domain Bacteria; phylum Pseudomonadota; class Gammaproteobacteria; order Acidiferrobacterales; family Sulfurifustaceae; genus Sulfuricaulis. The sequence continues at coordinate 146 of JBFMBB010000157.1, forward strand.
ACCCCAGCAGCGTCAGAAACTGCGGCATCGGTTCGGTGGCGATGAATTTCCCGAACAATTGCGCCGCGAGCTCGTATTTCCCCGCGGCAAAGGCTTTGGCGCCGAGCGCCATGCGGATGCGTTGCAGCTCCTCCGGAATTGTCTTCTGCGCCAGTTCCAGCGTGACCTTGCGCCCGTCGCTGAGCACGCCTTTCTTGCTGCGTATCCAGTGCCACACCTGCGAGCAGGAAATTTCCGCGGTGGCGGCGTCTTCCATGAGGTGATGGATCTGCACGCAGCCGGTGCCGGCCAGCCACGCGCCCAGGTATTCGATGCCGACCTCGATGTCGAGCCGCAGCCCGGCCTCCGTGATCGGTGCCTTCGGCGAGAAGGCGAGCAGATCGGAAGCGGCCACCAGCACGTCATGGCGTTTGCGGTGAATCTGGTTCGGCGTGGGCATGAGCCGGTCGAACACCTCCTTCGCCAGCGACACCAGCCCCGGATGCGCCACCCAGGTGCCGTCGTGCCCGTCCTTGGCCTCGCGCTCCTTGTCGGCGCGCACCTTGGCGAGCGCGGCCGCGTTCGCCGCCGGATCGGTCTTGATAGGAATCTGCGCCGCCATGCCGCCCATGGCGTGGGCGTTGCGCCGGTGGCAGGTCTGGATCAGCAGCAGCGAGTACGCCAGCATGAACGGTGCCGTCATGGTTACCTGGCCGCGGTCGGCGAGGATGAAATCCGGGTCGTTGTGGAATTTCTTGATGGTGCTGAACAGGTAATCCCAGCGGCCGCAATTGAGGCCGGCCGAATGTTCGCGCAGCTCGTACAGGATTTCGTCCATGTCGAAGGCCGCGAGGATGGTTTCGATCAGCACCGTGGCCTTGATGGTGCCGCGCGGAATGTCGAGGCGCTCCTGCGCCCACACGAATACTTCGTTCCACAGCCGGGCTTCGAGGTAGCTTTCCAGCTTGGGCAGATAAAAGTAGGGCGCGGTGCCGCGCGCAAGTAATTCCTTGGCGTTGTGAAAGAAGTACAGCCCGAAATCGAAGAGGCTGCCGGACACCGGCTTGCCGTCCACCAGCACATGTTTCTCGACCAGATGCCAGCCGCGCGGGCGCACGAACAGGATCGCGGTTTTTTCGTTCAGCGCGTAGTGCTTGCCTTCGGGGCTGTCGTAGCTGATGGTGCGCCGCACCGCGTCGCGCAGGTTGATCTGCCCGCGGATGACGTTGTCCCAGGTGGGCGCGAGCGAATCCTCGAGGTCGGCGAGGAACACGTTGGCCCCGGAATTGAGCGCGTTGATGATCATCTTGCGCTCCACCGGTCCGGTGATCTCGACGCGGCGATCCTGGATCTCCGCCGGCACCGGCGCCACGGTCCAATCGGCCTCGCGCTGCGCGCGGGTCTCGGGCGGGAATTCCGGCTTGATGCCGCGGTCGAGCTGCGCCTGGCGCTCCTCGCGCCGCGCCAGCAGCTTGTCCCGCTCGGGGCCGAAACGGCGCGCCAGGCCGGCGACGAAATCGAGCGCTTCCGGGGTCAGGATACTGGCATATTCGGCTGGGATCTCGGCCCGGAGGACCATGCCCGCGGGCATCGCTAAGGGTTTGTTCATGTTGCCCCCTCATCGGAAACGGGTTGGTGGTTACGTTATCTGCCCGCCACAGCCGGTTTGCAAGCCTTATTTGGCGGTACGGCCGCGCCTTGGGCCCGGGCATCCGGGGATAGCGGCAAAACCCCGCCCGGGAGAGCCCAATCCGGCCCAGACCGCTGAATAACAGCGGTTTTTTCGGCCGTGCCCCTTCATTTCCCGCCATATCGAGGGTAAAATCGCGCCCTTTCTCGAAGCTTGTACGGGCCCTGTCCGGCCGGGCGGGGCTTTTTAACGGAGTGAGGTAAATCGAATGGTAACCATACGTCTGGCCCGTGGCGGCGCCAACAAGCGGCCCTATTACCGCATCATCGTCGCCGACCGGCGTCGCGCGCTGAACGGCAACAACATCGAGCGCATCGGGTTTTACAATCCGCTCGCGACCGAGAAAGAAGCAAAGCTGAAGGTGGACATGGAGCGCGTGCAGTACTGGCTGAGCAAAGGCGCCAAGCCGACCGACCGCGTGGCTGATCTGCTGAAGCAGGCCGCCAAAGCCGCCGCCTGATTCCGTCATGGCCAGCCCGTCACGCCCTGACGGCTTGGTGCATTTCGGCCGGATCACCGGCCTGTTCGGAGTGCAGGGCTGGGTAAAGGTTTTTTCCCATGCCCGTCCGCGCGAAGCGATCGTCCACTACTCGCCTTGGCTCGTGAAGACTGCCGCCGGCCTGCGTGAGATGGTTGTCGAAGACGGGCGCGCCCAGGGCAAGGGCGTGGTGGCGAAGCTCAAGGGAGTGGATGACCGCGATCAGGCGAGCCAGCTCATCGGCGCGGACATCGAAATAAAGTTTTCGCAGCTGCCGCCGCCGTCGAAAGGCGAATATTACTGGGCGCAGTTGGTGGGGCTGGAGGTCGTCAATCTCGCCGGCGAGCGTCTCGGCAAGGTAGACCACCTCATCGAGACCGGCGCCAACGACGTGCTGGTGGTGCGCAACGGCAAGGAGCGCTGGCTGCCGGCGACGAGCCAGGTTATCCGCGAGGTGGACCTGGAAACGGGCGTGATGCGGGTGGATTGGGACGCGGATTTCTGACCCATGCGCATCGACGTGATAAGTCTGTTTCCGCCGATGTTCGAGGCCGTGAGCCAGTACGGCATCACCAGCCGGGCGGTGAAGAACGGATTATTGACGCTGCGGGTGTGGAACCCGCGCGATTACGCGGAAGACAAGCACCGCAGCGTGGACGACCGGCCTTATGGCGGCGGCCCCGGGATGGTGATGATGATCGAGCCGCTCAGGCGGGCGATCGAGGACGCACGGCAGCAACAACCCGGCGCGAAAGTAATTTACCTTTCGCCGCAGGGCCGCCAGCTGGATCATGCCGCGGTGCTGGAGTTGTCGCGGCGGGAAGGGATGATTCTTCTAGCCGGGCGTTACGAAGGCATTGACGAGCGCCTGCTGGAGATGGAAGTGGACGAGGAGTGGTCGCTCGGCGATTACGTCCTCTCCGGCGGCGAGCTGGCGGCGATGGTGCTGATCGACGCCGTGACGCGCCAGCTGCCCGGCGCGCTGGGCGACGAGGATTCGGCACAGCAGGATTCCTTCGTGGAAGGCCTGCTGGATTGCGAGCATTACACGCGCCCGGAAGAGTATGCCGGGCAGAAAGTGCCGGAAGTGCTGTTGTCGGGCGATCATGAAAAGATCCGCCGCTGGCGCCTCAAGCGCTCGCTGGGACGGACCTGGTTGCGCCGGCCGGATTTGCTGGAAAGATTGACGTTGAACCAAGAGCAGAAACAGCTGCTGGAAGAATTCCAGCGGGAATATCTCAAAGAGTCAGGAGTCGAAAAATGAGCAAGATCATGCAGGAACTGGAAACGCGAATGATGGCGGACAAGAAAGTCCCCGAGTTCGCTCCGGGTGACACCGTTACCGTGCACGTGAAGGTGCAGGAAGGCGAGCGCGAACGTCTCCAGGCCTTCGAGGGCATGGTCGTGGCGCGCCGCAACAGCGGCTACAACTCCTCGTTCACGGTGCGCAAGACTTCCTACGGTGAGGGCGTGGAGCGCGTGTTCCCGCTGTTCAGCTCGGCCATCGCCAAGATCGAGGTCAACCGCAAGGGCGACGTGCGCCGCGCCAAGCTCTACTACCTGCGCGATCTGGCGGGTAAAGCAGCGCGTGTTCGGGAGAAGGTCTGAGGTTTATTATTGTTCCTGCGATAGCTTCTTTGCCTGTCATTCCCGCGGAAGCGGGAATCCAGGATTTGAATAACAAAGCCGCCCGAAAGGGCGGCTTTTCTTTTTGTTCCCTCTCCCCAGAAGGGGAGAGGGTCAGGGAGAGGGGTGGTCTTGTGTCGCCTTTGGCGACGCATACTTGTGGGTGGCTGACCCACGGCAGGTGACTTTCTTTTGTTCGGCCAAAAGAAAGTCACCAAAGAAAAGGCCGCCCCGGAGCGCGCGACATCCTTCTCCGCTCCTCGCCCCACCGGGCGCTCGACCAACTCGCCGAGCGCGAAATACGCGCTACGGGCTCGAACACGGTCTCGCTTAAAAGCTCCCGGCGGGGCTGCGGTGCTCGACGCGCGCTACGGGGACCCAAAAACCCCTAGTGCCGGGGTTTATGGTTGTCCCTGTGGTGGCGTCGATCAGTGTGTATATGGATAATGAATCCATGCGACGCGGGAAAAGGACAAAGGATTTCGACGCGGTGATTGCGGCACCGTTTGGCAGGGTCGGTTTCATTCTGGACGGCGATGCCATCACGGACATCAGCTTTTTGGACAAAAACACTCCGCTGTCGCCGCCGCGCGGCGTCCAGGCGCGTAAAGTCTCCCGCTCTCTCAAGTCCTATTTCAGCAATCCCGGCCAGACCTTCCGCCTGCCGCTCCGGCTCGATGGCACGCCGTTCCAGCAGCGCGTGTGGCGTGCGTTGCAGCGCATTCCCGCGGGCAAGACGCTCAGCTACGGCGCACTGGCGAAAAAGCTCGCCACCTCGGCGCGTGCCGTGGGTAATGCCTGCCGCGCCAATCCCGTACCCATCATCGTGCCCTGTCATCGCGTGGTGGCGTCGAACGGCATGGGCGGTTTCATGGGCAAGCGCTCGGGCTCGCCGTTGAATCTGAAGCACTGGCTGCTGGCGCATGAGCGCGGCGAATAAGGACCTCATCGAACGCTTCTGCGACGCCCTGTGGATGCAGGAAGGGCTGAGCAACAATACCCTCGACGCCTACCGGCGCGATCTCGAGGGGCTGGACCGCTGGTCTGCGAAGCGAGGCACGACGCTGAAATCGGTCTCGCGCGCTGACCTGCTGGAATATTTGTCGAGCAGCGTCAGCAAAGGCGCGCGCCCACGCACCACGGCTCGGCTGCTGTCCAGCCTGCGGCGGTTTTATGGTTACCTGGTGCGCGAAGAACAGATCAAAACCGACCCCACGACGCTCATCGATTCGCCCAAGCTCGGCCGGCCGCTGCCCAAGTCGCTGTCCGAAGAGCAGGTGGAAAAGCTGCTGGAAGCGCCGGATGTCAAAACCTCCCTCGGCCTGCGCGATCGCGCCATGCTGGAAACGCTCTACGCCACCGGCCTGCGGGTGTCGGAGCTGGTGGGGCTGACGCTGTCGCAGGTGAGCCTGACGCAGGGCGTGGTGCGCGTCATCGGCAAGGGCGACAAGGAACGGCTGGTGCCGCTGGGCGAGGAGGCCATCGCGTGGATCAGCCGCTATCTCGCCGAAGGCCGGCCCAAGCTGGTCAAAAACCGCTCGACCGACGCGCTCTTCACCACCGCCCGCGGCGGACCTATGACCCGCCAGGCCTTCTGGCACAACCTCAAGCAGCAAACCCGCAAGGCCGGTATCGATCCCAAAAAACTCTCACCCCATACCCTGCGCCACGCCTTTGCCACGCACCTGCTCAACCACGGCGCGGATTTAAGGGTGGTCCAGATGCTTCTCGGGCATGCTGATTTATCGACTACGCAGATATACACGCATGTTGCGCAGGCGAGGTTGAAGACGCTGCATGAGCAGCATCATCCGAGAGGGTAGGGTGCATCGCCTTCGGAGATTATTAACTTGCAGGGTGCTTAGTCTCAGCAGCTGCTTGTCATTCCCGCGAAGGCGGGAATCCAGGGTGTAAATGCTATCGCGCGGTTTTTTGCGCGACTCAATATGGTTTTGTGTCGCCGCA
>JBFMBB010000158.1:0-5787 GCA_040755435.1 Pseudomonadota bacterium
GACTTCACAGCGGTGGACGACATCAGTTTCACGGTGCGGCGCGGCGAGGTGTTCGGCTTCCTCGGCGCCAACGGTGCCGGCAAGACCACCACGATCCGCGTGCTGTGCGGGCTGCTGACACCGACCGCTGGAAAGGTGACGGTCGGCGGCGTGGGTTTTGACACCGGCGAGATGGCGATCAAGCGCAAGGTCGGCTACATGTCGCAGCGTTTCACCCTGTACAACGACATGACGGTCGCGGAGAACCTGGCCTTCACCGCCAGCCTGCGCAAGCTCCCGCGCGAGACCTTCCTCGAGCGGCGCGACTATCTTCTCGGGTTCGTCTCGTTCCAGCGGCCGCTCGATTCCTATGTGCGCGACCTGCCCGGCGGCATCAAGCAGCAGGTGTCGCTGGCGGCCTCGATGCTGCACGATCCCGAGATCGTGTTCCTGGACGAACCCACCGCGGGCGTGACGCCGGCGGCGCGGGCGCGCTTCTGGGCGCTGATCCGCGAGCTCGCCGGGCAGGGCAAGACCATTTTCGTGACCACGCACTACATGGACGAGGCCGAACAGTGCGACCGCATCGCGCTCATGCGCAGCGGGCGCATCGTCGCGCTCGACACCCCGGCGCAGCTCAAGCGCCAGGTGTTCCCCGGGCCGTTGTACGAGCTGGACCCGCGCGGCCGGACCGATTTCGCGCGCCTGCAGCAGCTGGGGCACGATCCCGAGATCGAATACTTCGAGCCCTATGGACTGCGCTTCCACGCGGCGTTTCGCGACTCCCCGGCGGCGGCGCGGTTGCGCGACGGCCTGGACCGCGAGTTCCGCGTGCGCCAGATCGCGCCGACGCTCGAGGACGTGTTCATCCGGCTGGTCGAGGGGAACGGCCCATGAGCTTCCGCTGGAGCCGCGCCACCGCGATCGCGCGCAAGGAGGTGTTTCACGTGTTGCGCGACCCGTTCACGCTCGGGCTGTCGCTCGGCCTGCCGGTGTTCATGGTGCTGCTGTTCGGCTTCGCCATCGAGTTCAACGTGAAGAACGTGGACCTGGCGGTGTTCGACGCCGATCACACGCGCAGCTCGCGCCAGGTGATCGATACTTTCGGCAGCTCGGGTTACTTCCTCGTCGGGCGGGTGGCGTCGCCCGAGGACGCGTTCCGTGCGCTCGGCGGCGAGCACGCCCGCGCGGCGCTGATCATCCCCGGTGATTTCCAGAAGAACCTGTACGCCGGGCGCACGGCGCAGGCGCAGTTGCTGCTCGACGGCACGGACAATTCGACGGTGGGGCCGATTCTCAGCTACATCGGGTCGATCCAGACGCTCGCCGGGGAGCGCATCGCCGGTTTCGATCCGCCGGAGCCGGTCAACTTCAAGTCGCGCTTTCTGTTCAACTCGGAGCTCAACAGCCGCTGGTTCGTGATCCCCGGCCTCGCGGTGGTGGTGATGGCGATCCTGGCGGTGCTGCTGACCGCGCTGGCGGTGGCGCGCGAATGGGAGAACGGCTCGATGGAGCTGCTGCTGTCCACGCCGGTGCAGCCGCTCGAGATCATCGTCGGCAAGCTCGCGCCGTACGCGGCCCTCGGTATCGCCGCGCTCGCGTTCGTCTACCTCATGTCGCGCACCGTGTTCGCGGTGCCGTTCCGCGGCAGCCTGCTGCTCTATGGCGCCGGGTGCGTGCTGTTCCTCCTCGCCTACCTGGCCCAGGGGCTGCTGATCTCGGTGCTCACGCGCAACCAGCTGGTGGCGATGCAGGTGGCGATCATGTCGGGGCTGATCCCGGCCAACCTGCTCTCGGGCTTCGTGTTTCCGATCGAGAGCATGCCCGCGTTTTTCCAGTATCTCACCATGATCATGCCAGCGCGCTGGCTGACCGTGATTGCGCGCGAATCCTATCTGAAGGGAGCGACGTTCACCGAGATGTGGGAACCGTTCGCGGCGCTGGCGATCCTGTGCGCGGTCATGGTGTTGCTCGCGGCCCGCCGGTTCAAGAGGGACCTCGAGCCATGATGTCCACGCTCGCCGGTTTCCTGGAAAAGGAACTGAAGCAGGCGCTGCGCGACCCGCGCATGCGCATCCTGCTTTTCATGGCGCCGATCGTGCAGCTGGTGCTGTTCGGCGTGGCGATCTCGAATGACGTCAAGAACATCCGCCTGTGGGTGCAGTTCGATTCCGGCGATACCGTGCTGCAGCACGTGCAGGAGCGCGCCGTCGCCAGCGGCTGGTTCCTGCCCGCGGCGGCCGGTCGCGACAACGATCCGTTCGCGTTGCTGCGCGCTGGCAGGATCGACGCCGCCGTGATCCCGCCGCCGGGCGGACTGACGCGCGCCATCGCGCGCGGCGACGCCGACCTGCAGCTGCTGGTGGACGCCACCAACGTGCTGCAGGCGCAGTCGGTCGACAGCTACCTGCGCGCCATCGTCACGCGCGTGGTGCAGGAGGATCTCCGGCTCGAGCCGCCGGAGGCGCCGATCCGGTTCGACACGCGCGTGCTGTACAACGCCACGCTCGAGACCTCGCATTTCATGGTCCCGGGCGTGATGGCCATGCTGATGATCATCAACTCGCTGATCCTGACCAGCATGTCCATCAGCCGCGAGAAGGAGCTGGGGACGTTCGAGATGCTGATCTCGGCGCCGGTCACGGCCTCGGAGGTGGTGTTCGGCAAGACCATCCCGTACATGGTTCTCGGCATGGCGTCGCTGCCGCTGATCCTGGGCGTGGCGATGATCGGGTTTCACGTACCCATGCGCGGATCGCTCGTGATGCTGACGATTGCGACGTTCGCGTTCGTGTGCACGGCCGTCGCCATCGGCACGCTGATCTCGACGTTCGCGCAGAACCAGCAACAGTCGATGATGGGCGGGTTCCTGTTCCTGTTCCCGGCGATCCTGCTCTCGGGCCTGTTCTTCCCGATCGAGAACATGCCGCTCGCCATGAAGTGGCTGGCCTACGTCGACCCGGTGACCCACTACCTGGGGCTGCTGCGCAACATCATGCTGAAGGGCGGGGAACTCGATTTCGCGTTGCGGCACATCGGCATACTCACGCTCATGGCGCTGGTCTCGGGCTATATCAGCTTCAAGCGCTTCCACACGACGCTGCAATGACCAAGAGTCTCTAATAAAAAGAACTTAACCGCCAAGACGCCAAGAACGCCAAGTTTTTACTGTTTAAAATAGCTTTTCTTGGCGTCTTGGCGGTTCAAAATCATATTTATTTTGTTGGAGATTCTTAACGGTTTTTGAGCGCGCGCCGCATTTCCAGATCGGATTCGCGCTTCTTGATGTCGGCGCGCTTGTCGTGCGCCTGTTTGCCGCGCGCCAGGCCGACCTCGAGTTTGGCGTTGCCGCGGTTCCAGTAGAGCCGCAGCGGGATGAGCGTGTAGCCCTTGCGCTCGGTGGCGCCGATCAGCTTGTTCAGTTCCTCGCGGTGCAGCAGCAGTTTGCGCGAGCGCACGGGGTTGGCCTTGATGTGGGTGGAAGTGGACGTGAGCGGGGAGAAATGCGCGCCGACCAGAAAGGCCTCGCCGTTATCGATGACCACGTAGCCTTCCTTGAGCTGCGCGCGGCCGGCGCGCAGGCATTTGACCTCCCAGCCCTGCAATGCCAGCCCGGCCTCGTACTTGTCCTCGATGAAATAATCGTGCCAGGCCTTGCGGTTCTGGGCGATGACGGGGCTGTGCGATTCGTCTTTCTTTTTACTCATTGGCTGCCGCAGGAGCGCGCCCGCTGCTTCGCGGGTGGGGTTGGCTATGCTCTATATCTATATATGGAATGGACATGATGCCGATATGCGTGACGCCGTTTGCCGGTGGACGTCCTGTACCGAGTATGCCACATTCTTGCCCGCCCGAGAGGAACGGGCCCACACACCGGTGACCGACGCACGATGATCGCAACGCACAAACACCCCGCGCGCCGCAACCCCCTGCGTTCCGGCAGGAAGAACGTGCACGAGCGCTGGTCCTCGCGGGGAATATTCGTGCTGGCGGCGGGCGGCGCCGCCATCGGCTTCAACAACTTCTGGCAGTTCCCGTACCTGGCCGTCGAGCATGGCGGCGGCGCGTTCCTGATCGTCTATGTCCTGAGCGTGCTCCTCATCGGCCTGCCGCTGTTGATGGCGGAGTTCGCCCTGGGCCGCAGCGGGCGTGCCTCGCCGGTCGGCGCCTTCCGCTTCATGACCCAGCGCGCCCGCGCCAACCCGGCGTGGAAGGTGGTGGGGTGGATGGGCGTTCTCAGCGTGTTTCTGATCCTGTCCTATCTCAGCGTCATCGCCGGCTGGGTTATCGCCTACATGCTGCGCGCCGCCTTCGGCGTTTACGTCGGCCTGACGGCCGATGGCATGGGCGCGCAGTTCGCGCAGATGGTGAAGGACCCCGAGCGCCAGCTGTTCTGGCACACGCTGTTCATGACCATCACCATGCTGGTCGCGGCCCGTGGCGTGCGCCATGGACTGGAAATGGTGGTGCGCTTTGCCGTACCGCTGTTGCTCGGGGTGTTGCTGGCGCTGACGGTTTACGTCGCCACCACCGATGCCTTCGCGCACGCCGCCTCGGTGTTCTTCCTGCCGGATTTCAGCAAGCTCACCGGCATGGGCGTGCTCGCGGCCGTGAGCCACGCCTTTTTCAGCCTGGGGCTGGGCGCGGGCGCGATGCTGATGTACGGCGCCTATCTCGGTGCCGATGCGCCCATTCCGCGGCTCTCGGTTTATGTCATTGGCCTGGATACGCTCACCAGCGTGGCCGTGAGCCTGGTGGTGTTGTCGATCCTGTTCGCCGGCAACGTGGAGCTGTCGTCCGGACCGAGCCTGGTGTTCCAGTCGTTGCCGCTGGCCTTCGATCACATACCTTATGGACGCATCCTGATCGTCGTATTCTTCGGGCTGCTGGTGGTCGCTGCCCTGACGTCGGCGATTTCACTGGCCGAGCCGGTCATGGTGTGGCTGAGCGAGCAATTCGGCATGAGCCTGCATCGCTCGGCGATCCTGTGCGGTGTCAGCGCCTGGTCCCTGGGCGTGATCACCATCCTGTCGTTCCATGACTGGGCGTTTAGCTTCCAGTTGTTCGGCGTGGTCAAGAAGCTGGGCTTCTTCGACGTGATGCAGGTGCTGACCGCGCACGTGCTGCTGCCGGTGTCCGGCATTCTCATCGCGCTTTTCACCGGTTGGGCGCTGAAGCCGGACACGATGCGCGAGGCCCTGCCCTTGAAGCAGGCCTGGCTTTACGGCGCCTGGCGCTGGCTGCTGCGCGTCGTCATTCCCGTGCTGATGCTGATCGTGCTGTTCAATCTTCCCGAGCTGTTCGCATGACCGCCATCCACCGTTCGGCCATCGTGCCCTACAGTGCGCACCGGATGTTCGAACTGGTGGCGGATATCCCGTCGTATCCGAAGTTCCTGCCGTGGTGCGCCGGCGCGCGCATCGTCTCGGCGCAGGGGGACGAGGTGATCGCCGCCATCGACATCGCCTACAGCGGCGTGCACCGGACGTTTTCCACGCGCAACCTGCTGCAACGCGACAAGATGATGGAGATACGTTTGCTGGAAGGACCGTTCAGCTATCTCCAGGGCTTTTGGCAGTTCAAGGCGCTGGACGAGCAATCCAGCAAGATCTCCCTCGACCTGGAATTCGAGGTCGCCAACAGAATCGTGAGCCTCGCGCTCACGCCGGTGTTTTCCAATATTGCCAACCAGCTGGTCGACCGGTTTCACCGGCGCGCGGTCGAGCTGCACGGAAACAAGCCATGACGCGGGAGGCCGGCTGGCGCGTCGAAGTCGCCTATGCCACGCCGTCGCGCCAGGAAGTGATC
>JBFMBB010000159.1:0-5779 GCA_040755435.1 Pseudomonadota bacterium
GATGATGGCCGGGACCATGGCGGTGTACAGGCCGTAGACCGGCGGCAGCCCGGCGATCATGGCGAAGGCCACGCCCTGCGGCAGCACCACGATGGCGCCGGTCAGGCCGGCCATGAAGTCGGCCTTGACGGTCTCGCGCGTGACCATCGGCCACCAGCGCAGGAACGGGAAAAACTTCACCCAGAAGGTATTGCAGTACGACGCGGTCGTCACGGATTGCTGCATGAAAAGCCCGGCGGAAGCGGCACCGGTCGGAGCCGGCGCGGATTAGCGTCTTTCAGGAACTGCGAAGCGCGGCGATTTTAGCGGTTTCCCGCCGGCGCCGCCAGTGCTCAGCCGCGTTGCAGCAGCACTTCCAGCACGAATTTGCTGCCGAAGTAGGCCAGCAGCAGCAGCGCGAAGCCGCCGAGGGTCCAGTGGATGGCGGGACGGCCGCGCCAGCCGAGGCGCCAGCGGCCGACGAGCAGGATGGCGTACACGATCCAGGCGAGCACCGCCAGCACGATGTGATGCGTGAACTTGAGCGGCTGGCCGGAAATCGCCTCGGAAAAGAACACGCCGCTGACCAGCGTGAACGTGAGCAGGATGAAGCCCAGGCCGATCATCTGGAACATCACGCTTTCCATGGTCTGCATCGGCGGCAGGGCGCGGATGAACCCGCCCGGGTGTTTGCCGTGCAGGTGGCGTTCCTGCATCAGCAGCATCAGGCTCTGCACCGCGGCCAGGCACAGCAGGCTGTAGGCCAGGACCGAGATGATGATATGCGCCGCCGACACGCTCGAGGTGAGCGCCAGCGACATGTGGCCGGGCCACAGCCATTCGACCAGCAGCGTGAGTCCGGCGATGGGCATGATCAGGATGCCAAGGTTGTCGACTGGACGAATGAGCGAGGTGGTGAGGTAGAGCATGGCCACGACCCAGGCGACGAGCGAGAATGCCGGCGTCAGGGCCAGGTTGAGGCCGGCTGATGTCCACAGGCCGGTATAGAGCAGCGCCGCGTGCAGCACCACCGCGCCGAGGCCGAGACTGAAAATCCCGATTTTGACGCCGCCCGTGACGACCTGCCCGCGCAACAGGCGCTGGCCCAGCAATCCGGCGGCGATGAAATACAGCGCCATGGCGAGGAAATTCATGACGGGATTGGTCATAATAAGTCTGCCGCGTTCGTCGCACCTTATAATGTGGGCGCATGATGGCACAGGTCGTCCTGCCTTTGAAGGGTAAGACGCGAAGATTCCGTCATGCGGGGAATCGGCGGTACATCCCGCACAATAGCCCCGGTGGCTGAAACGGGGGCAGGATGTGGTTTCAAGATTCAGGTTTCATGTTTCATGATTCCTGGCGCTTGGTTACCGGTTTTAAACCTGAAACATGAAACTTGAAACTTGAGTCTGAAACCTGACCCATGTTCGACAATTTAAGCCAGAGATTACAGGTCACCCTCAAGCGCCTGCGCGGGCAGGGACGGCTTACCGAGGAAAACACGCGCGAGGCCCTGCGCGAGGTGCGCATGGCGCTGCTCGAGGCCGACGTGGCGCTGCCGGTGGTCAAGGATTTCATCGAGCACGTGCGCGCCAAGGCCGCCGGCCAGGAGGTGCTCGCGAGCCTGACGCCGGGGCAGGCGCTGATCAAGGTCGTCAACGACGAACTGGTCGCGCTCATGGGTGCGGCCAATGAGAAACTGAATCTCGCGGCGCGCCCGCCCGTGGTGATCCTGGTGGCAGGGCTGCAGGGCTCCGGCAAGACCACGACCGTGGCCAAGCTGGCGCGCTTCCTGCGCGAGCGCGAGCACAAATCCGTCATGGTGACGAGCGCCGACGTCTATCGTCCGGCGGCGATCGAACAGTTGCAGAAACTGGCCGCCACCGTGGGCGCGGAATTTTTTCCGAGCCGTCCCGACCAGAAGCCGGTGGACATCGCGCGCCTGGCGGTGGAAGAGGCACGCAAGCGCGTGATGGACGTGCTGATCGTGGACAGCGCCGGCCGCCTGCACGTGGACGAGCCGATGATGCAGGAGATCCGCGCCGTGCATGCGGCGCTGGAACCGGTCGAGACCCTGTTCGTGGTGGACAGCATGACCGGCCAGGACGCGGTGAACACGGCCAAGGCGTTCAACGAAGCCTTGCCGCTCACCGGCGTGATCCTGACCAAGACCGACGGCGACGCGCGCGGCGGCGCGGCGCTCTCGATCCGGCAGGTGACCGGCAAGCCGATCAAGTTCATGGGCGTGGGCGAGAAGCCGGCGGCGCTGGAACCGTTTTATCCGGATCGCGTGGCGGCGCGCATCCTCGGCATGGGCGACGTGCTGGGGCTGGTGGAGCAGGCGACCCAGGCCGCCGACAAGGAGAAGGCGCAGGAATTCGCCCAGAAGCTCGCCCGGGGCAAGGGCTTCGATCTCGAGGATTTCCGCGACCAGTTATTGCAAATGGAAAAGATGGGTGGACTGGCCAGCCTCGTGGAAAAGCTGCCGGGCGTCGGTGACGTCAGCGAAGCCGCCAAGTCGCAACTGGGCGACAGGCAGGTGCGGCGATTGGTGGCTATCATTAATTCCATGACGCCGGAGGAGCGCAGCAACCCGGACGCCATCCGCGGTTCGCGCAAGCGCCGCATCGCCGCCGGTTCGGGCACGCAGGTGCAGGATGTCAACCGCCTGCTCAAGCAATTCGATCAGATGCAGAAGGTGATGAAACGCATGGGCAAGGGCGGGCTGCAACGCATGTTGCGCGAAGTCAAGGGGCGCCTGCCGGGCATGCCCGGCTGAAAATATTTTTCATACTCCTGTAATAACCGGTTATTGCCGGTATTGCTGCTGTTAACAAATGCAGGTTCAGGGCGTATAGTTTCGCTACCCACACAGAGAACGGACGAAACACGGGATCATGACAATGGAGCACCAGAGAGAGACGACGCCGCAGGGAAACAAGGCCGGGGAACGCCGCGCCGGGAGCCGGGAGCTGGTGCAGAAGCTGGTCGCCGAGCGCACCGAGATGCTGTCCCTGTACTGCCAACTGGCGGGCCTGGAGCCCTACGGAAATGGAAAAAATTCCCGTCTCAAGCACTCGCAGGAGCTGCTCCAGAAATTCTGCCAGGTGCTGGTCGATTACATCGCCGCCGGGCATTTCAGCCTGTACGAGCGCATCGTCAACGGCACCGAGCGCCGCCAGCAAATCTCGTCGCTGGCCGAAAAGCTCTACCCCCGCATCGCCAAATCCACCGAAGCCGCGCTGGACTTCAACGACAAGTACGACTGCAGCGACAACTGCGAAATCTCTCCGACCTTCAACGAGGATCTTTCCCGTCTCGGCGAGGAGCTCGCCGCCCGCATCGAGATCGAAGACAAGCTCCTCCACCAGCTGCATTAAGAATCAATTTCGCCACAGAGCACACAGAGGGCACAGAGATAACTACAAATGCTTTAACTCTGTGATCTCTGTGTACTCTGTGGCTTAAATAATGGTTTTTAACCTCCCGTCCGGGACATGAACCGCACGATCTTCCGCGGCTGTTCCCGGAACTCGTGCCGTTCCGGCTTGCGCGCGATAGCGGCGCGGATCGCGTTCTTCAGGTCTTCATGGCCGATGCCCTGGCGCAGCAACGGCCGCAATTCCACCTTGTCGTCCTGGCCGAGGCACAGGTACAGCGCGCCGTCGGCGGACAGGCGCACGCGGTTGCAGGTTTCGCAGAAGTGGCGCGAGATCGGCGTGATGAAGCCGATGCGCAAATTGGTTCCGGCAACCCCCACGTAACGCGCCGGCCCGCCACCCGGCATGACCGCAGGCACCAGCTCGAATTTCTCCTCCAGCCGCCGCCGCACCACCTCCAGATCGAGATAATGGCCACTGGCGGCGCGCCCGGTGTCTCCCACGGGCATGGTTTCGATCAGGCGCAGCGTGAAATCACGGTCGATGCAGTAGCGCACCATGTCGTCGACCTCGTCGTCGTTGACGCCGTTCATTACCACCATGTTGATCTTGACCGGATGCAGCCCGGCATTGCTGGCGGCGGCGAGTCCGTCGAGGACCTTGTGCAGCTTGCCGCCGCCGGTGATGGTGGCGAAGCGTGCGGGTTGCAGCGAATCGAGACTGACGTTGATGCGTTTCACGCCGGCCCGCTTGAGGGCATGGGCCTGTTTTTTCAGCTGCACGCCATTGGTGCTGAGCGACAGGTCTTCGAGATGGGGCAGTGCATTCAGGCGCGCCGCCAGTTCCGGGAGTTGGTGGCGCGTCAGCGGCTCACCGCCGGTAAGGCGCACGCGGTAAACTCCGAGCTCGGTGAAGGCGCGTATCACGCGCTCGATTTCATCGAACGTGAGCCAATGTTCGGGTTCGATGAAATCGTGATGGCCCGGCGGCAGGCAATAGGTGCAACGCAGATCGCAGCGGTCGGTGACCGACAGGCGAATGTATTCGATTCTGCGGTTGAAGGGGTCGACCAGTCCGGGATCCATGCGCGACACTATAAGGTTAGTGTCCTGTGCGGTACACCCCCGAAATAGTAAGTGATTGACCTGTTGCCGGTTAAGACGGGAAACCGGCAGAATCGTTCAACAGACGACAGCCAGTTTTGCCCGTTCCGTCGAAAGCAAAACTGAAATCCTCCCTTCAACGACCTTGACGGGAAAATGCCCGGCGCAGCCCTCGTCCGGCGCCACGGCCTCGCCGGTGTCGAGGGCGATGTTCCAGTTGTGCAGCGGGCAGGTGACGGTCTTGCCGGATACGATTCCCTGCGACAGCGGCCCGCCCTTGTGCGGGCAGCGGTCGCGCAGGGCGAAGATTTCATCCGTGGCGGTGCGGAACACCGCGATGTCGCCTTGCGCCGTGCGCACCACGCGCGCGCCCTGGGAGGGGATGTCGTCCACCGACCCGATTTCTATCCACTCGTTCATATCAATGTCTTATAGAGTTTTAAAAGAATAAATATGATTTTGAACCGCCAAGACGCCAAGAACGCCAAGTTTTTTCTCCTCGAAACTCATCTTTACTTGGCGCCTTGGCGGTTAATTTCATTTTAAGTTCAGGCAATTTGCTTGAGCGGAATGAATTCATGCCGGTCCACGCCGTCGGTGGCGCGTTCGGCCCAGGGGTCCACCTGCGCGTATTTCTGGGATTCCAGGAAGCGTGCGTACAGCGCTTTTCTCCCGGCGGCGTTCTCGACGATTTTCTGCTTGATCGCGGCCAGTCCCACGCGCTCGACCCAGGGCGCGGTGCGTTCGAGATAACGCGCCTCCTCGCGGTAGAGTTGCAGGAAGGCGCCGCAGTGTTCCAGCACCTCCTCGGGTGTCGCGACCTTGCACAGCAGGTCGGTGACGCGCACCTTCACGCCGCCGTTGCCGCCGACGTGCAGTTCCCAGCCGGAGTCGACCGCGACCACGCCGAAGTCCTTGATGGTGGCCTCGGCGCAGTTGCGCGGGCAGCCCGACACTGCCAGCTTGAATTTGTGCGGGGTCCAGGAGCCCCAGGTCATTTTTTCGAGTTCAATGCCCATGTTGGTGGAATCCTGCACCCCGAAGCGGCACCATTCGCTGCCGACGCAGGTCTTCACGGTGCGGATGGCCTTGGCATAGGCGTGGCCCGAGACCAGCCCGGCCTTGCCGAGTTCGCCCCAGATGGCGGGCAGCTGTTCCTTCCTTACGCCCAGCAGGTCGATGCGCTGGCCGCCCGTCACCTTGACCTCGGGTATCTTGAATTTTTCCGCGACGTCGGCGATGGCGCGCAGCTCGGTCGGCGTGGTCACGCCGCCCCACATGCGCGGCACCACGGAGTAGGTACCGTCCTTCTGG
>JBFMBB010000160.1:0-5745 GCA_040755435.1 Pseudomonadota bacterium
CTGGCACGTTATATCGCGGAAAAGGGTTCGATTTGCGTGGACGGCGTGAGCCTCACGGTCAACGCGGTGCATGGCGCGCAGTTCGAGGTGAACATCGTGCCGCACACGCTGGCCGAAACCACGCTGGACAGTTTCCGGCCGGAGTCAAAAGTGAATCTGGAAGTCGATCTGCTGGCGCGTTATCTGGAGCGGCTGATGCTGGGCGAGTCGGCAGCGAAAGGCGGGAAGTCCGTCACGCGCGAGTTTCTCGCGAAACACGGGTTTCTCAAGTAGTTTTTTATCTTGTCATTCCGGCGAAAGCCGGAATGACAACAGAGAGATACATCGCGGAAGGACGGGCATTTCGATGCCCGCTCGATATCAATCGCGAGAAACAACCTGAAAACTCGCACTGGTTTTTGCCAGCACCGTCGTACTGCCGCTGTTATTAAACACCAGCTTGCTGACGACGCGGTACCTGCCGGGCGGGGCCTTTTCCGGTATCGGCAGCAGCGTGCTGCCGGCGTAGAACCCGCTGCGCGTCAGCTGGCTGCTGACGGATTCGGTGCGGGTGGTAATCAGCTTGCCGCCGAAAGTGTAAAACTCCCGCACTTCCTCCAGACGCCACTTGCCGGCACGACGCTGGATGTGAACTTCCTTGTGCAGTTTCAGATGATTGCAGGATTGCGTCGTGTACGGTTCCACGCGCATCTCGTACACGCGCACGGCGGCGACGGCCCCGCGCGACAGTGGCGGGAGCTGGCGTGCGAGGGTTTTCGTCTCAGGCTCCAGCAGGCGGTAATGCGTGGCGTAATCGGCATCCCGGCTGGCCTCCTCGAATTGCGCGCAACTCATTCCGCCGAAGCCGGGAAATCCGGCGCAGCCGGAAAGCAGCAGCACGCCGCCGGCCAAGACCAATGCCAGCCGGTGACGGGATGGAGAGGGGAGTCGCTTCGACATCATGGCCTGTCCCTGGCGGGATCGTGGTTCAACCGCCCCAGGCCTCGCGCAACGCGTCGTACTTGTCCTTGCGCTCGACCGGTTTGCGCGGCGCCGGTGCGTTATCGCCTGTGATTTCCGTCTTCGCGCCCGGCCTCGGTTTGACCGGCGCGGTCAGTGGCGCGCGCGCCGCATCGTCGTTGCGCGCCGGTCCGAGGCTCGCGGGGAAAATCCCCAGCGCCACGGCCAGCACCACGGCTGCCGACACCATCGAGACATCCAGCCAGGCCCCGCCCCAGATGCGGCGCGGGGCGTCGTCCGTGGCGTGGCGGCGACGCAGGCCCGGAATGGCGCGCGCAATGGCTACGCCGTGGTGCTCGACCAGGCCCAGTTCCAGCAGGGCGGCACGGAATTCCGCCACGCTCTGGTAACGCCGGTTCGGGTCCTTGGCAATGGCCTTGAGGATCACCGCCTCCAGCGCGCGCGGCAGGCGGCGCTGGAATTCCTTGGGGCTGGGCGGGTTTTCCTGTACATGCGCGTGCATCAGCGCGTAGTCGCTGCGGCGCTCGAACGGCAGCCGGCCGGTGACGGCCTCGAACAGGCTGATGCCGAGGGTGTAGACGTCGGAGCGGGCGTCGGTATCGCGGCCGTTGATCTGTTCCGGCGAGATGTACAGCAGCGTGCCGACCATGGCGCCGTTCTGCGACGGGTCGGGCTTGTCCATGATCCGGGCGATGCCGAAGTCCATGATCTTCACCTCGCCGCCGCGCGTGAGGAAGATGTTGCTCGGCTTGAGGTCGCGGTGTACCACGCCCACGCCATGCATATGCTCCACGCCCAGCATGGCCTGCTCGAACACGCGCACCGCTTCGGACACGGTCAGCGGCCCGTAGTGGCGCAGGCGGCTTTCGAGCGTCTCGCCCTCGACGTATTCCAGCACCAGCACCTTGCCGACCTGATGCTCCATCATCTCGTACAATGTGACCACGTGCGGGCTGTTCAGGCGCGCCTGCGCCTGGGCCTCGGTCTGGAAGCGCTTCAGGTATTCGGCATGTTCGGCAAGCTTGGGCGGCAGCACCTTGAGCGCCACGGTGCGGTTGAGTTCGGTGTCGTGCGCGCGGTACACGATGCCCATACCGCCCACGCCGACGCGGCTCAGGGTCAGGTAGCGGCCGACCAGGCTGCCCGGCTCGAGCGGGTCGGCGGCGGGGTCGTCGGCGGAACGCGCGACGAGCGCCGCCCGGCGCTCGGTGAAGCGGTCGGAAATGATGACCGTGCTCTGGATTTTGCCGACCTTGTCGGCTTTGGCAGACATGTTTATGGCACCCGTATGGCTGAATCACGCGGGCCACCCCCTTGGTTGTACCCGCGCGTATATAAGGAGTATGGTCGTGGATCCGGAATCGGCGAGGAAACCCGGGATAAATGCCGGGGTAAGCCCGACAAGCGGCGATACATGCCGCAGTCCCGGAACCCGCCCTGGATCAGGACATCCGGCGCGAAAATAGGCGATAATGCACGCCCGATTCGGGGTTTACGCGTGGTTTTATGCCGATCAGTCCCATAACCGAGATCATCGACGAGATCAAACGCGGCCGCATGGTCGTCCTGATGGACGACGAGGACCGCGAGAACGAGGGCGACCTGGTGATGGCCGGCGCGCATGCGTCGGCCTCCGACATCAATTTCATGGCGCGTTACGGACGCGGCCTGATCTGTCTCACCCTGACCCAGGAACGCTGCCGCCAGCTGCGCCTGCCGCTCATGGTGAACGACACGCATCACCGGCAATCGACCAATTTCACCGTCACCATCGAAGCCGCGGAGGGCGTGACCACCGGCATCTCCGCCGCCGACCGCGCCCGCACCATCCAGGCCGCGGTGAAGCACGATGCCAGGCCGAACGACCTGGTGCAACCGGGCCACGTGTTTCCGCTGATGGCGCAGCGCGGCGGCGTGCTGGCGCGCGCCGGGCACACCGAGGCCGGCTGCGACCTGGCGCGCCTCGCCGGGCTCGAGCCCGCGAGCGTCATCTGCGAGATCATGAACGAAGACGGCACCATGGCGCGTCTGCCGGAACTGCAAAAGTTCGCCGCGCAGCACGGGCTCAAGATCGGCACCATCGCCGATCTGATCCGCTACCGCACCGAGCATGAATCCACCGTCCAGCGCGTCGGCGAGTGCGTGATGCCGACCGAATTCGGCGACTTCCGCGTGCTGGCGTATCACGACGACATCAGCGATTCCGTGCACCTGGCGCTGGTCCGGGGCGAGATCCGCGCCGGGCGGCCGACGCTGGTGCGCGTGCACATGCAGGAGAGCCTGCTCGACCTCGTCACCACGGCGCATCGCGCCGGTTCCTGGTCGCTGCACGAGGCGCTGGCGTACGTCGCGGCCGAAGGCGCGGGCGTGGTGGTGATCCTGCAACAGGAAGAAAAGCCCGCCGACCTGGTGCAGCGCATCCGGCATTTTCAGGGGCAGGGCAAGGCCTTAGAATCGGCGGGTGGCAAGCGCGGTCACCAGGAAATGCGCACCTACGGCCTGGGCAGCCAGATCCTGGCGGAGCTCGGCGTGAGCAAAATGCGCGTGCTGGGCCATGCCATGAAGGCGCCCGGCCTTTCCGGCTTCGGGCTGGAGATCGTGGACTACATCGAAAACGACCCAGCACAACTCTCAAGTACTCTCGGCAAACACAACAAAGAGAAAAAGGTATCCGGATGAATGACGTAAAAAGCATTGACGGCGATCTGGTCGCGCGCAGCGCACGTTTTGGAATCGCTCTCGGACGTTTCAACAGTTTCATCGGCGAGCGCCTGCTGGAAGGTGCGATCGACACGCTGGTGCGCCACGGTGCCGAAGCTGCTAACATTGAAGTCGTCCGCGTGCCGGGCGCTTTCGAGATGCCGCTGGCCCTGAAAACCATGGCCGCCAGCGGAAAATACGATGCATTGATCGCGCTCGGCGCGGTGATCCGCGGCGCGACGCCGCATTTCGAGTATGTCGCCGGCGAATGCGCCAAGGGCGTCTCGCAGGTGGGCATGGAGTACAATCTGCCGGTCGCTTTCGGCGTGCTGACGGTGGACACGATCGAGCAGGCCATCGAGCGCGCCGGCACCAAGAGCGGAAACAAGGGCGTGGACGCCGCGCTCACCGCCATCGAGATGGTGAATCTCCTCAAGAAGTTGCGCGTCTGACGGAGGGTTTATGGTCAAGGGCAGTCGTCACAAGGCACGCCGCGCCGCCGTGCAGGCCCTGTATCAGTGGCAGCTCACCGAGCAGCCGCCGCGCGAGATCGAGGCCCATTTCATTCTCGATCACGAGATGAACGGCGTCGATCTCGAATATTTCCATCACCTGGTGCGCGAGATCCCGCTGCACCTGCACGAGCTGGACGATCACATCTCCCCGCACCTGGACCGCAAACTGAACGACGTCGACCCGGTCGAGCTGGCGTGCCTGCGCATCGGCACCTACGAGTTCGAGTTTCATCCCGAGATTCCCTACAAGGTCATCCTGAACGAGGCCGTGGAACTGGCCAAGACCTTCGGCGCCGAGCACGGCCACAAGTACGTCAACGCCATTCTCGACAAGATCGCCACAGGACTGCGTTCGCGCGAAATCAAGGGCGAGCGTTCCACGGCCTGACGTGGGCCCGATTGGATTCCCCTTTCCCCGCGGGGGAGAGGGACAGGGAGAGGGGATCACAATAACCCGGGTAAATTGATTAATGCTCCGTGCCAAACTGAGCGCTGCCACCCTCTCCCCTTACCCTCTCCCTTCCAGGGAGAGGGGGAGTCGGTAAAAAAATCCTGTATGACGGAGTTCGAACTCATCCGCACGTTTTTTGCGCGCCAGGACGTGACGCGTGCCGATGTCGCCGCCGGTATCGGTGACGATGCCGCGTTGTTGCAGCCGCCCGCCGGCCAGCAGCTGGCGGTGACCTCCGACCTGTTGGTCTCCGGCGTGCATTTTCTTCCCGACGCCGATCCGTATCTGCTCGGCCACAAGGCGCTGGCGGTGAATCTCAGCGATCTCGCCGCCATGGGCGCGGAGCCGGCCTGGTTCATGCTGAATCTGGCGCTGCCGAGGGCCGATGCCAAATGGCTTGAGCTATTTTGTCGCGGGATGTTCGAGCTCGCGCGCGAGCACAAGGTGCAACTGGTGGGCGGCGACACCTCGCGCGGGCCCCTGACCATCGCCATCGAGGCCCATGGTTTCGTGCCAATGGGGCAGGCGCTGCGGCGCTCCGGGGCGCAAGCGGGCGACAGCATCTATGTCACCGGCACGCTGGGCGATGCCGGGCTGGCATTGCGCCATCGTCTCGGCGGGATTTTCCTGCCGGAGTCCGATCTGGCGGCGGTTGCCGGCCGGATGGACCGTCCGACGCCGCGCGTGCGCGAGGGCCTGATGCTGCGTGGCCTGGCGCACAGCGCCATCGATATTTCCGACGGGCTGCTGGCGGACCTGGGCCATATTCTCGAAATGAGCCAAGTCGGCGCACGCATCTATCTCGAAAAAATACCCGTGTCCCCGGTTTGCCGGGCGCATCTGCGTGAAACCGGCTGGGATATGGTGCTGGCGAACGGTGACGATTACGAGCTGTGTTTCACCGCGCCGGAGCAGCATGTCGCGGCACTGGAAAAGCTGCGGCCCGCCTGCGGATTTCACCAGATCGGCGTGATCGAGGCGGAGCCGGGCCTGCGCATCGTTGACGAGGCCGGCAGGCCTTATCAGCCGCGCCAAAGTGGCCATGACCATTTTGCGTAAAACAAAAAAATCTTGAAACCACCGATGAACACGGATAAACACCGATAACAGTTTCATGTA
>JBFMBB010000161.1:0-5720 GCA_040755435.1 Pseudomonadota bacterium
CGCGGCGCGCGTCCGCCCCGACCCGCAACCATCCTTCGAGGAGACAGTGACATGAAAAGATTCGCGATCTTCATCTACGGCGTGGTCAGCTACGCCATTTTCTTCGGCACCTTCCTGTACGCCATCGGCTTCGTCGGCGACTTCCTGGTGCCGAAGTCCATCGATTCGGCCCCGCAGGGCCCGCTGGGAGAGGCGCTGCTGATCAACGCGCTGCTGCTCGGTCTGTTCGCGGTGCAGCACAGCGTCATGGCGCGCCCGGCCTTCAAGCGTTGGTGGACGCGCATCGTGCCCAAGCCGGCCGAGCGCAGCACCTATGTGCTGTTTTCGAGCCTCGCGCTGATCGCGTTGTTCGCGTACTGGCAGCCCATCGGCGGCGTGATCTGGGACGTGCAGGACCCCATCGGGCGGGCCGTGCTTTACGGGCTGTTCGCTTTCGGCTGGGGGCTGGTGCTGCTGGCGACCTTCCTGATCAATCATTTCGATTTGTTCGGCCTGCGCCAGGTGTGGCTGCATCTGCGCGGCAGGGAATATCGCCCGCTCGATTTCGGCACACCCGCGCTGTACAAGATCGTGCGCCATCCGCTCTACGTCGGCTGGTTCTTCGCCTTCTGGGCCACGCCGACCATGACCGTGGCGCACCTGTTCTTCGCGCTGCTCGCGACCGCTTACATTTTGATTGCGATCCGCTTCGAGGAGCGTGACCTGGTGGCCGAGCATGGCGCGCGTTACAGCGAATACCGCAAGCAGGTGCCGATGCTGGTGCCGCGCCTGGGCGTCCGCGCCTCCGACGCCGGCACGGAGTCGGCCTGAGATCACGGGACAGCGCGACATGTGCCGCGCTGCCCGCTACCGGGAGGATCTGACATGAGCACGCTCACAGGCGACATCGAAAACCGGTTCTGGAAACGTCTGGGGATGGCCGGGTTCGCGTTCTTCCTCGTGAAGGGACTGATGTGGCTGGCCGTGCCGGTGGTGATGTATCTGATGGGTGCTGTGAACTAGTTCTGTAGGTTGGGGTGAGGCGTGCAACGCCGAACCCCAACCTACATCAGCGAATTTAAATTAATCAACTAACCAAGGAGGCTTGTCATGGCTGCAACCTGTCCGATCGGATTCGACACCGAAAGACTGCGCGCCCAGGTGCTTGCGACTTACGATCGCGTGGCGCGCGAGCCCGAGGGCGACTTCCACTTCCATCGCGGTCCGGAGTACGCCGCGGCATACCTGAACTACGACCGGCGCGAGCTGGCGCTGATCCCGGCGCGCGCCACGGCGCGTTTCGCCGGCGTCGGCAACCCGCACCGCATCGGCCTGATCCTGCCCGGCGAGACCGTGCTGGATCACGCCTGCGGCGGCGGCATGGACCTGCTGCTGGCGGCGCGGCGCGTGGGACCGCGCGGGCGCGCCATCGGCGTGGACATGACGCCGGCGATGCGCGAGAGCGCGGCCCTGGCCGCGCGCGAGGCCGGGCTCGACGGCGTCGTCGAGATCCGTCCCGGGGTGTACGAGGAGCTGCCGGTGGCGGATTCCTCGGTGGACGTGGTGATCTCGAACGGCGTGGTCAATCTGGCGCCCGACAAGACCCGCGTGTTCCGCGAGATCGCGCGCGTGCTCAAGCCGGGCGGGCGCCTGTACCTGGCGGACGTGGTGGTGGCGCGCGAGCTGAAGATGGAGGCGCGCGGCAATCCCGACCTGTGGGCCGCCTGCATCGGCGGCGCGCTGCCGGAGCCGGAGCTGTTCGAGGTCGCCGCTGCGGCGGGCCTGCGCGACGGCTGCATCACCGAGCGCTTCGACTGTTTCCGCAACACCTCGGCCGAGGCCAAGGTATCGAAGGATCTGCGCGTGCACGCGGTGAATTTCTTCGCGCGCAAGTAGAAATCACCTGATATCAATTACAACCTGAATGGAGGAATCAAGCATGTTTCAATATCGTCATGTCAGCTGGTGGTACTGGCTCGCGACCATCCCGTTGCTGATCGCGGGACTTTCGGGTCGCAACGAGGCGTTTTACTGGGCCATGGTGCTGACCGCGATGCAGTGGATTCACTTCGGATTGCGCGATCTCAGCCTGACTTCGTTCCCGGTGCAGGTGCGCATGGGTTATCTCGCACTACTGGTGCTCGGCCAGTGGGGTCCGGCGTATTTCATCTATTACATCCAGCTCGCCGGCACTTCGGCCATGGTGCTGTTCGGCTACTGCCCGCTGGCGCGCTTCCTGTCGCTCATGCCCTGGAACCGGCGCGAGCCGTTCAGCCTGGCGTTGCTGAAGCGCACGGTGTTCGCTCCGCCCACGCGTGGCAGCATCCTCCAGGGTCTGGCGCCGGAGCCGGCGCGAACGGTGTGAAACGCATCATTCGTCCGGGGTGACGCAAAACCGGACCCGTGAAGGGTCCGGTTTTTTGTGCCGAACGCGTCAGCGGCGTGACGGGGGCGCGTGCCGGCGCAGCCATTCGGTGGCGTCGGCGGCGGGGATGGGCCGGCAGATGAAGAATCCCTGGGCGTAGTCGCACTTGAGGACCTGGAGAATATCCAGCGTTTCCTGGTCCTCCACGCCCTCGGCGATGACACTGAGTCCGAGGTTGTGCGCCAGATCCACGGTGGAGCGCACGATGATGGCGTCGTTCTCGTCTTCGGTCATGTCGCTCACGAACGAGGCATCGATCTTGAGGTTCGATACCGGCAGCTTCTTCAGGTGCGCGAGCGAGGAATATCCGGTGCCGAAATCGTCAATGGAGATATGCACGCCGCGCTCGTACAGCTGGGTCAGGATGTCGAGCGCGCGTTCCGGATCGGCGACGATGGCGCTTTCGGTGATTTCCAGCTCGAGATATTCCGGCATCACGCGATGCTTGGCGAGCAGTTTTTCCACGTCGTCCGGCAATTCCGTGTCGAGCAGGTTGCGTGCCGAGATGTTGACGGCGACCCGGGTCGGCAGGTCCGCGTCCTGCCACTGGCGGCATTGCATCAGGGCGTGCTCGATCACCCACAGCGTGAACGGGCGGATCAGGGTGCTGCGCTCGACCTGCGGGATGAACTCGCCGGGCGGTATCAACCCCTCGGCCGGATGATGCCAGCGGATCAGCGCCTCGACGCCGACGACTTTCCCGCCGCGCAGGCGGATCTTGGGCTGGTAGTAGAGCGCCAGCTGCTCGCGCCGCATGGCTTCCTCGATCTGGCTCATGAGCGACAACTGCCGCGGGCTGTGCATGTCCAGTTCCGGCTGGTACACGGCGTAGCCGTGGTGATTCTTCTTGGCGACGTACATGGCCACATCGGCGCAGCGCATGAGCGTGCTGCCGTCCGTGCCGTGTGACGGATGCAGGGCGATGCCGACGCTGGCGTCGATCTGCACCGTGATGCCGTCGAGTTCGAATGGCCGGTGGATTTCGTCCATGACGCGTCTGGCCCAGATCGTGGCGTCCTGTTCCCCGCGCAGCGGCGCGAGCATCAGTCCGAACTCGTCGCCGCCGAGCCGCGCCAGCACGTCGGTCGGACGCAGCAGCTTCCGCAGGCGCGGGCCGATCTGCTGCAGCAGCGTGTCGCCGCTCTGATGGCCAAGGGTGTCATTGATTTCCTTGAAGCCGTTGAGATCGATCAGCAGCAGCGCCAGGCCCCCGGGGTTGCCGCCGCCCTGCCGCAGTTTGTTCCGGAGCTGCTCGAGCAGGAAATTGCGGTTCGGAAGTCCGGTCAGCGCATCGTGATTCGCCAGATGTTCCAGCCTCTCGGTGTGCTGCCGCCGCTCGCTGACCTGGACCGCGCGCGCCAGGATCACGCGGTAGAGCAGGAAACTCAGCAGGGAACCGGAAACGAAGAACATCAGCGGCAGTTTGCTGCTGAATCTGTCGTGGAATGCCGGCAGCGCCGTGAACGACAGGCTCCAGACGCGTCCGCCGACGTCGATCTCGGTCAGCTGCCGGTACGGGCTGGATGGCTCCGTCTCGGTGCTGTGCAGTACCGCGTCATCGTCGTACAGCAGATGCTCCTGCGTGAGGTGGCGGCCGTCGAACACCTCCAGGTCGATGCCGAGATTGGACACCACGCACTTGCCGAAGATGCCCTCCAGCAGGTCGTTCATGAGAAAGTTGCCGAACACGTAGCCGGTGAGCGCGCGGTGGCGATTCTCCACGTTGTCGAGCCTGGCGCCAGGCTGGTAGAGCGGCAGCAGCAGCACGAAACCGGATTTGTTCCGGTCGCCGTGCCGGAGCATGATGCGTTCGCTGGCCGAGATTTCGCCGGTGTCGCGCGCCCGTTCCATGGGATGGCGGCAGGCCGGTTCGGTCAGTGCCTCGCGGCCGAACAGGGCAAGGTTCTGCGCGATCGGCTCGACGAATACCACCAGGAAATATTCGGTTCTGGTGGGCGCGGAGAATATCGGGAAGTCGGGATAGCCGCAGGGATTGCTGCGATGTTCCTCGAGAATCTGCCGCGTGACCGCGCCATGCTCGGATTCGCGCACGCGGCGGATGAAACCCAGGCTCTGCATGCCGGGGTAGCGTTCCGGGACGCGCAGGGTGTTGACGTAAGTCTGGAACTCGCGCCGGTTCACGTAGTCACTCGAGTAGAACAGGGCCCCGACGCCGCTCAGCGTGTCGGTGTAGGCCGACATGCGCTGCTCGATCGCCGTCAGGGTCTGTAATACCGCATCGTCAAAACGCCGGCGTTCCTGGAGATCGATGTTGCGCTGGATGTTCCAGGCGAGCAGGGTGGAGAGCAGCAAGGTGAACGCCAGCACGAACCAGGCGATGCCGCGTGGACGCATCAAGCGATCCATGGATAGCCATTGTGGCAGGCTCACAAAAGTCACCCCCGCAATTCAGCAAGCGATGGCTTGCGATGACACAGGCATCCGATCCAGCTGCAACACGGTTTGAGTGGAAAGAGTGCAAGGCATAACCCTAGCACCCGGCGCATCGGGGGGATTTGCGAAATGTCAAAATGACGACCGCCGCGATCGCGGGAAAACGCTTTGCCGGCGCGTATATTCGGGGGTATCGAGCGGGCCGGCGGGCCGGCCGGGACGCGCGGGGCGGTCTATTCCCGTGGCTCGTAGCCGAGGTTGGGCGAGAGCCAGCGCTCGAGCGTGGCGAGGTCCATGCTCTTGCGGCGCGCGTAGTCCTCGACCTGGTCCTTGCCGAGATGGCCCACGGCGAAGTAGGTCGAGTCGGGATGCGAAAAGTAAAAACCGCTCACGGCCGCCGCCGGCCACATGGCGAAACTTTCAGTCAGCTTCACGCCGGAATGTTTCGTGGCCTCGATCAGCTTGAACAGCAAATCTTTTTCCGTGTGGTCCGGGCAGGCTGGGTAGCCGGGCGCGGGACGGATGCCCTGGTACTCCTCGCGGATCAGCGACTCGTTGTCGAGTTTTTCGCCGGCGGCATGGCCCCAGAATTCCCTGCGCACGCGCTCGTGCAGGCGCTCAGCGAAGGCTTCGGCCAGGCGATCGGCCAGTGCCTTGACCATGATCGCGCTGTAATCGTCATGGTTCTTCTCGTGCTGTTTCGCGAGCTCTTCGGCGCCGTGAATGCCGACGGCAAAGCCGCCGATGTAATCCTTGCGGCCGGAATCTTTCGGCGCCACGAAATCCGCCAGCGCGCGGTTCGGCCGCCCCGGCGGTTTTTCGTCCTGCTGCCGCAGGGTATGCAGGGTCAGCAGGATTTCGCGGCGTGAATCGTCGCGGTACACCTCGATGTCGTCATCGTTGACGCTGTTCGCCGCGAACA
>JBFMBB010000162.1:0-5641 GCA_040755435.1 Pseudomonadota bacterium
CGCGGCCGCGGCCGGCGCGGCGCCGACGCCGGCCGGGGATTACCAAATCGGGCCGGGGGACGTGCTGGAGATTTCCGCGTGGAAGAACGTCGATCTCTCCCGCGTGGTGACCGTGCTGCCCGACGGCAGGATCAGCTTTCCGCTGCTGGGCGAGATCGTGGCCGGGGGCAAGAGCCCGGCGGCCCTGAGAGACGAGATGGTCGAGCGGCTCAAGCGCTTCTCGCCCGATCCCGGCCTGACCGTGACCGTGCAGCAGGTCAACAGCATGTGGATCTATGTGATCGGGCGCGTGCGGCAGCCCGGGCGCTTCCAGGTCAACGGGGCCATGAACGTGATGCAGGCCCTGGCCGTGGCCGGCGGGCTGGACAGCTTCGCGGACCGCGACCGCATCGCCGTGTTTCGCGAGACGGGCGGCAAGACCGTGATCTTCGATTTCGACTACGACGACGTGGCGTCCGGCAAGCGCCTGGAGCAGAACATCGCCTTGATGCGCGGCGATGTGGTGGTGGTGCGCTGATGCGCGGGCCCATAGCCAGGTGGATGAGGGCCGCCCTGGTCCTGGCGCTTTTCGCGGCGGGCGGCCCGGCGGCGGCGGACGAGCGCCGGCTGACGCTGACGGTTTCCGGCGGCGCGGAGTTCAACGACAACATTTTCTTCTCCGCCGACGACGAGGTCGACGACACCATCACGCGGCTTGCCGGCGAGCTGAAGTTCTCCAACCGCACCGAGCGCTGGGACCTTTTGCTGTCGGCGCGCGTGGTGGACCTGATCTACGCTGAAGAAGACGATCTCGATGCCGTGGACCAGTTCTACAACGCGGGCGCGGGCGGGTGGCTCACGCCGCGCCTCAAGGCGCGCGTGGGCGCGGGCTTTGCGCGCGATTCGCAGCCGGACCGCGACCTGGCCGAGACCGGACTGCTGCTGGGCACGCAGACCCGCGAGACCCTGCGCCTGGACGCGTCGGCCGAGGCCGAGGTCACGGACATCTCCATGGCCGGGATCTCCTGGGGCTTCCAGCGCGAGACGTACGACGAGGATCAATTCGAAGACTACGACCGCCACCAGGCCGGGTTGTGGTTCTCGCGGCGCCTGGACCGGCGCCTGCCCAACACCCAGGGCCGGGTCAACCTGGGCTACGCGCATTACGACTTCAGCAGCGTGGAAACCGACGCCTGGACCGGCACGCTGGGGCTGGTGTGGCAGTGGAGCGAGCTGTGGCACCTGGCCCTGGACGGGGGCGCGCGCTACACCGAAACCGCTTTTGACAGCGTCGGCGGCCTGGTGCCGGAACGCACGGACAGCGGCTGGGGCTCGGTGGGCCTGCTGCTCGTGCAGTACACGGGCGAGCGCGCGCTGCTGCGGCTCAGCGCAGGCCACGAACTGGGCGCTTCCGGCGGCCGCGACGGGGCCGTGGAGCGCACCTCGGCCGTGCTCGACGCCTCCTGGCGCCTGGCCGAGCGCTCGCGCCTGGCGCTGTCGGCCGGCGTTTACCGCAACCAGGCCGACGCCGGCGAGCTGGCCGTGCGCGACACGGACGAGGAAACCGTGCGCCTGAGCCCGTCGCTGCGCCTGGCCCTGTCCGACGACTGGGGCCTGGAGGCCTCCTACGCCTGGGCGCAGGTGGAAGACCGCGTGGCGGACGTGACGCGCACCCGCAACGTCTTTATGCTGCGCCTGGTGTTCGCGTTCGATGTCATAGAATAGGAAGGGAACCCATGGAAGACACCCTGATGACCATCGGCGACTACCTGCAGGTGGTCCGGCGGCGCAAGTGGAGCCTGATCCTGCCCATGGTCGCCGTGATCGCGATCGCGGCGGCCGTGGCCCTGCTGCTGCCGCCGGTCTACAAGTCCACGGCCACGATTTTGATAGAGGAGCAGGAGATCCCCGACGAGTTCGTGCGCGCCACCGTGACCAGCTACGCGGAGCAGCGCATCCAGGCGATCAATCAGTGGATCATGAGCTCCACCAAGCTGCTGGAGATCATCAACCGCCTGGGGCTCTACGAGGAAATGCGCGCCGCGCGCACCACCGAGGAGGTCATCGCCCGCATGCGCGCCGACACCAAGCTGGAGATGATCAACGCCGAGGTGATCGACCCGCGCAGCGGGCGGCCCGCCGAGGCCACGATCGCCTTTTCGCTTTCCTACCAGGGCAAGACCGCGCCGCAGAAGGTGCAGGCCGTGGCCAACGAGCTGGCCTCCCTCTTTCTCGAGCGCAACCTGAACGTGCGCGTGCAGCAGACCCAGGAGACCAGCGCGTTCCTGGAAAGCGAGCTCAAGAAGGTCAAGGACGCCCTGGACGCGCTGGAGGCGCGCATCGCGGTGTACAAGGAGCAGAACATCGCCATGCTGCCGGAAATGCTGCAGGTCAACGCCCAGACGCTCAACAACCTGGAGCGCGCCAGCGAGTCCCTGGATGCCCAGCTGCGCAGCCTGAAGGAGCGCGAGGGCTACCTGGAGGCGCAGCTGGCCAATGTGTCGCCGTCCCTGGAGGAACAGCAGGAAGACCGCCAGCGCCTGGACCTGCTCAAGATCCAGCTCGTGGAGCTGCGCACGCGCTTTACGGACGAGTACCCCGACGTGGTCAAGACGCGAACCGAGATCGCCGACCTGACGCGGCAGATGGAGGCGCGGCGCAGCGATCCGGAATCGAGCGACAAGCCCGACAACCCGGCCTTCATCACCCTGGCGGCCCAGCTGTCCAGCGCGCGGGCCGAGATCGTCTCCGTGCAGGGGCAGATGCGCGACCTCGCCGCGCGCATCGAGGATTTCCGGAGCAAGATCGCCAACACCCCCAGGGTCGAGGAGGCCTACCGCGCCCTGGTGTCCGAGCGCAACAACACCCAGGCCAAGTACGATGACCTGATGAAGAAGCTGATGGACGCGCGCGTGTCCCAGGGGCTGGAAAAGGAGCAGAAGGGCGAGCGCTTCACCCTGATCGATCCGGCGCGCTTCCCGGAAAAGCCGTTCAAGCCCAACCGCCTGGCGATCCTGCTGATCGGGGTGGTCCTGGGTATCGGCGCGGGCGTGGGCATGGCGGCGCTGCGCGAGTTCACCGACACCTGCGTACACAGCGCGGACGCCCTGAGCAGGATGTTCCAGGCCCCGGTGCTGGCCGTCGTGCCGGTGATCCTGTCGGCCGGCGATCTGCGGCGGCGCAGGCTGCGGCGCATCTCGGCGGCGGCCGGGGCCGTGGTGATCGTGGCGGCGGCCGTGGCGGTGTTTCACTACCAGGTCATGGACCTGGAAGTCTTCTGGGTCAAACTGATGCGCCGGCTGACGCTCTGATCGCAGGGGCGGCGCCGGCTGGAGAAGGTTCGCACGAACGGACCGCGGGGAGAACAAGGCACCATGATGAAGTACCAGAAGGCCATTGAAAAGGCCAGGCAGGAGCAGGCGCTGGCCGGGCAGGCCGCAATTGATGGAATCGCCGGACCAGGCGAAGAAGAGGCTGTGGCGCCGGACTCGGCGGCCGCCAGCGTCTCGCTTGACGCGCCGCCGGTGGCGTCGGCCGCGGGCGCGGCCCAGGGCGGCTGGCGCGCGCCGGTTTACAGTGCTTCGCGCCGGCAGGACCTGAACGCGGCGGCGGCCATGGAGCACCGCGTCTGCCTGGGCCCGGACGCGGCCGAAACCGAGCACTACAAGGTGCTGCGCACCCATCTCATGCAGCGCATGAAGCCCATGGGCTGGAAGATGGTCATGGTCACCAGCGTGCGGCCGGGTGAGGGCAAGAGCCTGACCTCGGTCAATCTGGCCCTGGAGTTCGCCAAATCGTACAACCACACCGTGCTGCTGGTGGACTGCGACCTGCGCCAGCAGAGCGTCTACCGCTATCTCGGGCTGCCCGGCGAGCGGGGCGTGGTCGACTTTCTCGCCGACGGCCGGGAGCTGAAGGACCTGATCGTCTGGCCGGGCATCGACAAGCTCACCGTGGTCTCCGGCGGCCGCACGACCGGCGAAAGCGTCGAATTGCTAGGCTCGCCGCGCATGCGCGAGCTGATGACCGAGCTCAAGGAGCGCTACGACGACCGCTTCATCATCATCGACGCCCCGCCCCTGCTCGGCGGGGCAGACGCCATGACCCTGACGCCCTACGTGGACGCCGTCGTGGTCGTGGTGGCCTCGGGCGGCACGCCGGTCAAGGAGATCCGCAGCGCCCTGGAGCTGGTGCCGCAGGAGAAGTTCATGGGTTTCGTGCTCAACAAGCACGCCTCGGCCGGCGACGGATACTACTACCGGTATTACGGGCGCAACGGGAATGGCGGGAAATAGGGCCGGCCGGCCCGTCGCAAGCGCCGCCTGATGGCGCGGCCATACTTTTGTCTGAGGCCGCCGCGGACGGAATACGACTTTAATGAGAAATTCCCCCGATTTCTTTTCAGTAGGAAAAAGGGTAGGGATCAGACATCCTGCGGATTCCTCTTCGTGGGGAGCCGTGAGGGAAGGTTCGAGCGTCAGGCTTGATCGGGTTGGCGGTTTTCAGAAAAAGATTCTTGTAATCGCAATAACCAGGAAGTGAACTTGCCGCCTGGGTTCCGGCCCGCGCGGGAATGACCTCTGCGGCCCAAGCTTTTGGCCTCGGCATTGTAGGGTGGGCATCGCCCACCAGGCCAGGCGCAAACCTTTGGGATTGGCGCGCGAATCATCCGACATGTCTTTTCTTCAACATGGATGGGTGGGCATTGGTCTTAAAAAGATCATCAATGAACAGATGTATATCCACATGGTGGGCAATGCCCACCCTACCTGCTTTGTGCGGGAAAATGGGAGTACGAATTGCGTCGGTTTAAATTTACTACTTTTTTCGTAATCGGACCCTAAAGAATAATGAAATAATCAGCCGGGTTCCGGATTGCCGGTTGAGACGCTTCAAAGTATAGCTGGTATACCCTCGGGCTTCATACACTCGCTCATAAAAAATGATGATCAACTTCCGGGCGGATTTCGAGCGGGCGAAAGGTAGAATTGTAGGGTGGGCATCGCCCACCAAATCAGGAGCAAACGTTTGGTCGGTGCAGGGATCATCCGAAAAGTTGGGGCATTCAATTGGTGGGCAATGCCCACGTCACCTGCTGAATGGGTTGGGGGTGAAGATGATAACCGGCTAAATAATAATAGTAAAAAAGAAGTGTGATTGGAGACCATTCGAATTTTCAGCTAAAGTTAATTATACGAGAATAACATGTACATTCATAAACCAGGGGGGAGGAAGGCTTCATGAAAGTGAAATGGTTGGGTTTGGGATGTTTGCTGGTGTTTTTTTTGGCGGTTGGTACGGCTTCGGCTGCATCGGTTTCATTTTATGCTGTGGATGGAGACTTTGCATCAACAGGATCTGTAACTCTAGATGTAACTAATTTCTTTTTTACTTATGAAGGTAATGATTACAATACTATTTATAGCACAAATGGGTCAACCTGGGCTCTAATAACAGACAACGAGTTCACCGTAAGCACAACAAACGGTTTCCAGCAGGTGTATTTAGCTGTGGCTCAAGGTAATTCTACAACTCCAGTGATAACTACAGGTAATTTAGATTTTGACGGTTACGCTGGGGTCGCAAATGGCCTACCCTTATACAATAGTTTACATGTTACTTGGGATATATTTGGAATTGGTATTTCTATAGCAACACCTGA
>JBFMBB010000163.1:0-5557 GCA_040755435.1 Pseudomonadota bacterium
CCTTGGCGATCTGTTTTTTGAAAAGCTTCTGCACCGCCAGCACCGCCGCCGCCACCTGCGGCCCCAGCACGCCCCAGGTCGCAATCGTCACGGTGTCGCTGATTTTCGGTTGCAGCTCCAGCGCCAGATCGAAATCCTCCGCCGCCAGTCCAATGCGGCCGCCGATGTCGAGCTGGTTCGCCGGCCCGCGG
This sequence comes from Pseudomonadota bacterium, assembly GCA_040755435.1. GTDB lineage: Bacteria > Pseudomonadota > Gammaproteobacteria > Acidiferrobacterales > Sulfurifustaceae > Sulfuricaulis. Next base: position 192 of record JBFMBB010000163.1, read on the forward strand.
ATGGTAAAACCGCTGGTGTAGGCATTGCCCTTTTCGATTTTTACCTCGCCCTGGATGCGGTCATAGATCAGGCCCTTGCCGAATACCGGCGTGAAGTCGAGCGTGAGATAGCGGCCGATGGCGCTCAGATCGAGCAGACCGAACAGGCGGCCGGCGCCCGATTTCACCTTGAGAAAGCGGCCTTTCTTCGCGGACACGTCGACCTTGCCACTCAGCGCCGCCAGTTGCGGATTCGCCGGCGACCCCGTCCACGACAACTGCGACTTGACCGACACCTCGCCGCCGGCCAGCTGATCCGGCGCGCCGAATGCGTCCATGGTCTTGCCCATGTCCGGGCTGCTGAATTCGATATTGAACCGGCTCACATGGTTCGTGCCGTCGAAATCCCAGCGTCCGTCGGCGTTCAGTTTCATGTCGGCGCGCGTCAGATTCAGGCGCCGGAACTGCCAGCCGGCGCTGTCGGGTTCGGCCATGAAATCGAGCTCACCCAGAGATTTTCCCCGAAGCTCGAAGGATTTGCTGCGCAACACCACCGCCGGCAGGCGGCGCGGGTCCGTGGGCGGATCGGCGCGTTCGTGCAACTTGTCCGGTAGCGTCAGATGCGTCAGGTTCATTTCATACCGCGCCGTCGGGCCCTTGCCGGAATATTTGACGGCGCCGGCCACGTTCGCGCCATTGACCGTGCCCTGCCACACATCGCGGCGACGCAGGAAATCGAACGCGAGATTCTCGAAGCGGCGGTCGAACATGACGAGCGACTTCACGCTCGCACTCACGCGCCCGAGCGGCGCCGGGATCCCTCCGGTGCCGTCGCCGAGCAGGGACATCCACTGATCGGCATCCACCGCCGCCACTTCCGCCCGGATGTAAATATCATTGGTGGTGGGCGCCGTCACCGGCGCGCCGCCGAAACCGATCTGCGCGCCGGCGAATCCCCAGCCCTGTGCGTTGCGGGCAATGGCCAGCCTGCCGTTCACGCTCTCGCCCGCCTGCATTACCAGCAGCAGATGATCGGGACGCGCGGATTCGGTTCGCAGCGTCAGCATGCCGTCCAGCAATCCCCCGGGACGATCGAGCGGCGCCGGCAACGCGGCCTTGAGTCCGCGCAAATCGGTCTCGGCGCGCAGCTCGCCGGTTTCTCCCCGGTCCTGCCAGGCGGCGGACCAGCTGGCGGCGCCGGAAAGGCGCGCCGCGATCCTGTTTCCGGTCACGGGCGCCAGGCCCTGGGCCGTGATGACGCCCTGGCCCTGCACGAACAGCCGGCCGTCGCGCTGCGCGGCGACCAGTTCGGTCTCGCCACCGAGGAAACGCGCGCGCAAGTTGCCCTCGTGCAGGCCCGCCTGCGTGAAGCGCACGCTGCCCTCGACGGCCTCCGCCGCCACGGGCGCGCCGGCGAATCGCAGCGTGTTTTTCATGAAGCGGTATTCGCCCTGGAGCCCGGTGGAGTGCACGTCGGCCAGCGGAATCGTGATGTCGAGACTGAGGAGGCCCGCGCCCGATGCCTGCAAACCGGGCGGCAGGTAGGCCAGCCAGCGATGAGTACCGGGTTCGGGCCTGGCCTCGCGCAACACATTCAGCGTTTCATTGAGCGAACCGCTCACCTTGCCGCCGACGTGCACAACATGATGGTCCGCGCCTGAATAGCGCGATTGCACCACCACCTGCGTGGCGTCTAGCTTGCCGATTTTTCCGCCGCCGACCACCGTCACCTCGGAACCGTCGATGGCCACGTCCACCTCCGCCTGCCGGACCGGCTCCCAGCCGGGAAGAAAACGGTATATTCCGTTGCGCACATGCCCGCGCAGTTCGAACTTGCCGGTGCCCTGGCGGAAGGGAAAATCGCGGATCGGGCCGTCGTAGATCAGGTAACCCTCGGTGATCTCGCCGCCCACGAAGGAACGCTCCATCCAGGCGAGCGTCTCCGGCTTCAGATGCGAGGCCGGATAGTAGCGAGCGGCGCGCGCGCCGTTGCCGTCCTGAAAATCGACGCGCAGTTTCAGCATCGGCGAGAGATCATGGTCGTGCGGCAGCCGCAGGCTGAGCTTGCCGCTGCCGCGTCCGTCGGCATCGGACAGGCGCAGGTCGCTGCCGTTGACCAGCCAGTAATCGTCGTACCTCTCCCAGCTCAGGTCACCGCTGACGTGCTCGGCGGACAATGGCGCGCGGAATATGCGCGGGAGCGACAGCTCCATGCCGATGGCGTCGAGACGGAAATTCCCGGTATGGCGCGTGAGCGACAGATGGCCGCTCACGCTGCGCGCGCCCGGATATTTCAGATACGGAAGCACGGTGGCGTCGCGGATATCCGCCTCCAGGGCATAATCCGCGGGTGACATCCAGTCGCCCTGCAGGCTCAGTCTGAAATTTTCGATATTGCCCTCGGGCTTGATCGCCAGCCAGGCATCGAACAGCCCGGCCGCGTTGCCCGGGATATTTTTGGCGCTCTCGGCGATTTCACCTTTCAGGCGCGCCGCGAAAGCGGTGATATCGCCCACATCCGCGTGGTTTATCCGGAAATCGCTCGCCTCCGGCCGGTGCACGATGCGCAGATGTCCGCCTGACCACGCGCGGCCTTCCAGGCCGATCAGCGGATTGGCCACGTCCAGGCGCCAGCCTTCGCGCAGCGTGCGCCAGACCAGGTCTCCGCCGGCCTCGCGAATCCCGAGCGGCGTCTCCCATCCCGGGACCGGCAGGCGCAGACCCGAAACCTTCACCGAACCCCTGATCGAAACCGGACGCCCCTCGTTCCACTCGGACCGCAGTTGCAGCGTAAACTTTCCGCGCAAGGCATCCGGCAACTTCTCGCGCGCGATCAGCGGCAGGGTGCTGATGTTGATGTGTCCGGCACGCAGGTAAATCTCTCCATCCCAGTCGGGCGATGCCAGCGGATTTCCCTTCACGTCCAGAACCGCCGAGCATCCGTCGCACACGCCGTCGGGGAAGACGGCGTTGAAGACGAGCCGGTGCCGGTCGCCGTTGTTGCGCAGGCTCAGGTTCACGCGCCCCAGGTGCAGGGCCGTGCCAGCCTCGCGGTGATCGAACCACTGCAGCTCGCCGTTCTCGATCTCGAGCCGCCCCTGCTGGAACAGCCAATTGACGAACTTCTCGTCCTGTCCGCGTTCGACGGGTGCGAGCGGATCGAAACCGGAGATGCGGAAACGACCGTCCGTGAGGCGCTCCAGCGCCAGGCTCGGATTCACCACGACCAGGCTGTTGATGGCGAAGTCGCCCCAGAGCAGGGGCAACAGCGACAGGCTGATGCGGACTTCGCTCAGGCGGATCGCAGGCCGGGTGCCGTCGGTGGCGAATACCTGCAAGCCCTGCACGCGCGCGCCGGGATACAGGCCGTCCCAGTAGGCGTGCAGCGAGTCGATGCGCACCTGATGGCCGGTGCGCTGGCTCAGGTATTCCTCGAGACTGGGTTTCTGTTCGGCAATCATCGGCAGCAGATGGCGCGCGATGCCGAAGGCGATCGCCAGCAGCGCCAGCAGCGCCAGCGAGGCGTACAGGGTCCAGCGGCTCACGTGCCAGGTCACGCGACCGACATGAAAGGCGTACTGGCGCAGTCGCTTCTTCATGTCAGGCGTCCCTGGAACGGCTCGTGGGAGGATTCATACCGCTATTCTGCCGTATCCGGGTGCAATACAGGAAAATATCGGGGATCCCGGCGACAACCCGGGAATGATTCCTTGGAGGCCGCGGTTCCGGGGAAGTTCTGCGCGCCGGCCGGCACCGGCCGCCCTCACGTCAGCACGACGTCGTACTGTTCCTGCGTGTAGAGCGGCTCCACCTTGAGCTGGATCGGCTTGCCGATGAACTCCTGCAGTTTCACCATGCTGCCGGCCTCCTCTTCGTACAGCAGGTCGATCACCGGCTGCGACGCCAGCACCAGGTAGCCGTCGGCGCCGTACTGGCGCGCCTCGCGCAGGATTTCCCGGAAGATCTCGTAGCACACGGTCTGCGGCGTCTTCACCATGCCGCGCCCCTCGCACACCGGGCAGGGCTGGCACAGGACATGCTCGAGGCTCTCGCGCGTGCGCTTGCGCGTGAGCTCCACCAGCCCCAGCGGCGACATCTCCGTCATGTAGACCTTGGTGCGGTCGCGCGCCAGCGCCCGTTCGAGGGCGCGCAGCACCTGGCGCTTGTGCTCCGCCTCCGCCATATCGATGAAGTCGATGATGATCATGCCGCCGAGATTGCGCAGCCGCAGCTGGCGCGCGATGGTCTGCGCCGCCTCCAGGTTGGTCTTGAACAGGGTCTCTTCCAGGTTGCGCTTGCCGACGTAGGCGCCGGTGTTCACGTCTATCGTGGTCATGGCCTCGGTCTGGTCCAGGATCAGGTAGCCGCCGGACTTGAGCATGACCTTGCGGTCGAGCGCCTTCTGGATCTCGTCCTCGACGGAATACAGGTCGAAGATCGGGCGCTCGCCCGGATAATGCTCGATGCGCTCGGCGATCTCCGGGATGAACTCGATGCCGAAATCGATGGCCTTGGTGTAAACCTCGCGCGAGTCGATGCGGATCTTCTCGACATTGCCGCGCACCAGATCGCGCATGGCGCGCAGCGCCAGCGGCAGGTCCTCGTGGATCAGGCTGAGCGCGGGCGCGCTGCGGATGCGTTCCTGGCAGGCGGCCCACACGCGGCGCAGGTAGCGGATGTCGGTTTCGATATCCTCCTCCGCCGCCGTCTCGGCCAGCGTGCGCAGGATGTAACCGCCTTCCTCGACGCCTTCCGGCAACGCGGATTTCACCAGCGCGCGCAGGCGCTCGCGCGTGGCCTCGTCGCCGATCTTCTGCGAGATGCCGATGTGCCGGCTGTAGGGAAGATAGACCAGGTAACGCGCCGGCAACGTGATCTGCATGGTCAGGCGCGCGCCCTTGGTGCCGATCGGGTCCTTCAGCACCTGCACGACGACTTCCTGCCCGTCCTGCAACAGTTCGTGGATGGGCGGCGCCGGGCCGGCACCGCTCTCGGCGCCGGAAATGGAACGGATGTCCGAGGCATGCAGAAATGCCGTGCGCTCGTGCCCGATGTCGACGAACGCCGCCTGCATGCCCGGAAGAATCCGGACCACCTTGCCTTTATAGATGTTTCCGACGATGCCGCGGCTGCGCGCGCGCTCTACATAGACCTCCTGCAGCACGCCGTTTTCGACCACCGCGACGCGGGTCTCCTGCGGGGTGACGTTGATAAGGATTTCTTCGCTCATATCCGGTGGCGACGTGCTGCGCTTGTGTCAGCCATCCCTGGCGCAACGTTATGGCTTCGTTTGGCCCCAGCCCGGCCATCCTTGGCCGGGCGCTCAGCGGCGCGAATTCACCTTAAGTTCAATAGCGACACCACCCCCACGCCCAGCAGCACCCCCT
>JBFMBB010000164.1:0-5463 GCA_040755435.1 Pseudomonadota bacterium
GGAGTCCGGACGGCTCCGGTCATACAAAACTCCCCTCTCCCGCAAGCGGGAGAGGGGTCGGGGAGAGGGGGCGCGGGAAGGCAGAATAAGAGGGACGGCACCAAACCCCGCCACCCGGGATCATGCTATCCTAGCGCGCTCGAACTCCGGCGCCGGCGCGCTGTCCACGGAACATCCGGATACACCATCATGCATGCCTTTCCCAAATCCGCCGCGCTCGGCCTGGCGCTGACCGTCCTGATGCTGGCGCAGCCCCCGGGCATCGCCACGGCCGCGGCCCAGCGCGTCAGCGACATCGATCGCATCGTGGTGATCGTCAACGACGATGTCATCACCGAGAGCGAGCTCAACCAGCGGCTGCGCGAGACCCGCAAACAGCTGGAGCTGGAAAAAATCAGCGCGCCGCCGGACGCGGCGCTGCGCAAACAGCTGCTCGAACGGATGGTGCTGGAGCGCCTGCAATTGCAGCTCGCTGCGCAGAGCGGCATCCGCGTCGGCGAATCCGACGTGGACCGCGCCTTCGAAACCGTGGCGCAGCGCAACAAGCTGGGGGCGGAGGAATTCCGCAAGGCGCTGGCGCAGCGGGGCATGGACGTCGCGGCCTACCGCAACCAGCTGCGCGACCAGCTGACCATCCAGCAACTGCTGGAGCGCGAGATCAACAACCGCATCAACGTCACCGACAGCGAGGTCGAGAATTTCCTGGAAAACCCGCAGAGCCGCGCCGGCATGGACGTGGCCTACCAGCTGTCGCATATCCTGATTGGCATTCCCGAAGCGGCCTCGCCCGAGGCGATCCAGGCGGCCCGCAAGCGCGCCGAGGACGTGCATCGCCAGCTCGCCGGGGGCGCCAATTTCGAGCAGACCGCCGTGAGCCAGTCCCAGGGCGCGGACGCCCTCAAGGGCGGCAATCTCGGCTGGAAGCAGGCGGGCGAGCTGCCGGAACTGTTCCTGACCGCGCTCAAGGACCTGTCCGTCGGCGGCATCAGCGAGATCCTGCGCAGCCCCAACGGTTTCCATATCCTGAAACTGAACGGCAAGCGCGGCGGCGACCAGGCGGCCGCGGTGACCCAGACCCACGCGCGCCACATCCTGCTGAAACCGAGCGAGATCCTGTCGCTGGAGGACGCGCGCCAGAAATTGCTGGGGCTGCGCGAGCGCATCGAAAACGGCGAGGATTTCGCCGCGCTGGCGCGCGCGCATTCCGACGACACCGGCTCGGCCGCCAACGGCGGCGACCTCGGCTGGGCCAACCCCGGCCAGATGGTCCCCGAGTTCGAGAAGGCCATGAACGCGCTCCAGCCGAACCAGTTGAGCCAGCCGGTGCGCACCCCCTTCGGCCTGCATCTGATCCAGGTGCTCGGCCGGCGCAGCCACGACGTCAGCCAGGAACGCGAGTTCGCCGCGGCGCGCCAGCAGATCCACGCGCGCAAGGCCGACGAGCGCTACGAGCAATGGGCGCGCCAGCTGCGCAACGAGGCCTTCGTCGAGTATCTGCTGGAAGAAGTCAATTAAGGGGTTTCGTAAGGGGTTTCGAGTTTCTGGTTTCAGGTTTTTAGTTACTAGTTTCTGGTTGTTAGTTAACTTGAAACTAGAAACTAGAAACTAGAAACTCGCTTTATGATCAACATCCCCGTCATTGCCCTCACCCCCGGCGAACCCGCCGGCGTCGGCCCCGATCTGGCCATCCAGCTGGCGCAGCGGCCGCCGGCCTGTGCGCTGGTGTTGATCGCCGATCCCGACCTGCTCGCACAGCGCGCCAAACTGCTGCGCCTGCCCTTCAGCGCGCGCGATTGGAACGGCCGCCAGTCCGCGACTCCCGGCGTGTTTGTGCGGCCGGTCAAAGCTGCGTGCCAAGTTACGGCTGGAAAGCTCGACACGGCCAATGCGCCCTACGTGATCGAAACCCTGAAAGCCGCCGTCACCGGCTGCACCGGCGGCGAGTTCGACGCCCTCGTCACCGGCCCGGTGCACAAGGGCATACTCAACGACGCCGGGATTGCCTTTACCGGCCACACCGAATTCCTGGCCGAAGCCAGCCGCGCGGCGCAACCGGTAATGCTGCTGGCCGCGCCGGGCCTGCGCGTGGCGCTGGTGACGACGCACCTGCCGCTGGCCGAGGTCCCGCGCGCCATCACGCGCGAGCGGCTGACAACAGTGCTCGAAGTGCTGCACGCCGATCTCAGGAACAAATTCGGCATCGCCGATCCCGTCATTCTCGTCTGCGGGCTCAACCCGCATGCCGGCGAATCCGGCCATCTCGGGCACGAAGAGATCGAGATCATCGAGCCGGCGATCAAGGCCCTTTCCGCCAAAGGCCTGCGCCTGCGCGGACCGGTGCCGGCCGACACCGCTTTCATTCCCTCCCAGCTCGCTGGCGTGGACGCGGTGCTGGCCATGTACCACGACCAGGGCCTGCCGGTGCTCAAGCACCACGACTTCGCCCATGCCGTGAACGTCACGCTGGGCCTGCCGTTCGTGCGCACCTCGGTGGATCACGGCACGGCGCTGGAGCTGGCCGGCACCGGGCGCGCGGATATCTCCAGCCTGGTTGCGTCGGTCGAAATGGCGCTCGCACTGATCCGATGAATAACCCGCGGCCGAAAAAACGCTTCGGCCAGCATTTCCTGCACGACCGCCACGTCATCGGCCGCATCCTCGCGGCGCTGGCGCCGCGGCCCGGGGACCACATCGTCGAGATCGGGCCAGGCAAGGGCGCGCTCACGCGCGAGCTGGCAACGCAGCTTTCGCATTTCGACGCCGTCGAGCTCGACCGCGATCTGCTGGCGCATCTGCCATCGGTCATTCCCGCTGGCAAGCTCACGCTGCACGGTGCCGATGCCCTTAAGTTCGATTTCTGCCAGCTGGTGCAACAAGGCCGCAAGCTGCGCCTCGTCGGCAACCTGCCCTACAACATCTCCACGCCCCTGTTGTTCCATCTGCTGGACCAGTCCGGCTGCATCGAAGACATGCTGTTCATGCTGCAAAAGGAGGTCGTGGACCGGCTAAGCGCCGCGCCCGGCGGGAAGGACTACGGAAGATTGTCGGTGATGATCCAGTACCGCTGCCGCGTGGAGAAACTCTTCGACGTCGCCCCCGGCGCGTTCACGCCGCCGCCAAAAGTGGACTCGGCGGTGGTACGTCTGGTGCCCCACGAAAAACCGCCGGTAGAAGTCCATGACCCGCAACGCTTCACAAAGATTGTTCGTGCGGCCTTCAGCCAGCGGCGCAAGGTATTGCGCAATACGCTCAAGGGACTGGTGAGTGCTGAAACCATGTCGCAGCTGGGCATCGACCCCGGCCGGCGCGCGGAGACGCTCACGCTCGCGGAATTTGCCAAGCTGAGCAACGAGCTTTCTCTACCATAAAAATGGACGGAGGGATCAATTTTTTACCCTTCCATCCATTTTTAAGCCCGCTCCAACTCCACCATCCTGCCCTCGATCCACTCCTCCACCTGCCTGATAATCTCCTCGGCCTTCTTGCCGCGCGGATCGATCGTGGGGCCGATGACCACGCGCACGGTGCCGGGTTTTTTCATGAAGCCGCGCCGCAGCCAGAACGAGCCGGCGTTGTGCGCCACCGGCACCACCGGGTAGCCGCTCTCGGCGGCGAGGATGGCGCCGCCCATGGCGTAGCGCTTGCGCGTCCCCGGCGCCACGCGCGTGCCCTCGGGGAACACCACCACCCAGATGCCGGATTGCAGGCGCTCGCGCCCCTGCGCGATCACCTGCTCCACCGCCTTGCGGCCCGCGCCGCGGTCGATGGCGATGGGGCGCGTCAGCGCCAGCGCCCAGCCGAACAGCGGGATCCACATCAGCTCGCGCTTGAGCACCCAGGTCTGGGCCGGAAAGATCTGCTGGAACGCGATGGTCTCCCACGCCGACTGGTGCTTGGACAGAATGATGGCCGCGCCCGGCGGCAGGTGTTCCAGGCCTTCCACGCGGTAATCGAGGCGGCACAGGACTCTCAGCAGAAACACCTGGAACCGCGCCCACTGGCTGACGAGGCGGTAGCGCAGCGGGTACGGCAGCAGCGCGGTCGGCAGCATCAGCGGCGCATAGATCAGCACCGAAACGAACATCACCAGGTTGAACAGCAGGGAGCGGAGGGCGATCAAGTCAGTTCGCGGGCAGTTTGCCGGTCAGATAAGCATCGGTGAACGCAGCCAGGTCGTCGAATACCGGGATGTCCGTCAGCGCCTTGCTCTTCTTGAGGGTGCGCTTGCCCTTGCCGGTGCGCACCAGTACCGGCCGCGCCGACACCAGGCGCGCCGCCGCCACGTCGCGCTCGCTGTCACCCACGGCATACACGCCGTTCAGGTTCACCTTGAGCCGTTCGGCGATTTCCTCGAACAGTCCGGGCTGCGGCTTGCGGCAACCGCAGTTATCCTCGGGCTTGTGCGGGCAGAAGAAGATGGCGTCGACCTCGCCACCCTTGGCGCGTACCGCCTCCAGCATCCGGGCATGGATCTGCCCGAGCGTGTTCATGTCGAACAGCCCGCGGCCGACGCCGGACTGGTTGGTGGCGACGATGACCTTGTAGCCCTCGCGGTGCAGGCGCGCGATGGCCTCGAGGCTGCCCGGGATCGGCACCCATTCCTCGGGCGACTTGATGTAGTCGTCCGAGTCGTGGTTGATGACGCCGTCGCGGTCGAGGATGACAAGCTTCATGCTATTCCTTGAACTCCGACACGCGGATGCGGCCGTTGATCATGCGCGACTGGCGGCTCTGCACTTTCTGCATCTTGTCCCAGAACGCCTGCTTGAGGTCGAAATCCGCGGCGATGGCGGTGCCGAGCAGGAGGATGAGGAGATCGGCGCATTCCTCGGCCAGATGTTCCTTCGATTTGCCCTTGGTGACGCAGGCGGAAATCTCGCCCAGCTCTTCCGTCATGAGCGCCACGCGGTAGGCCAGCTCCTCGCCGCCGGTTTCCCTGAAGCGGTGCTTGTCGTGGAAGGCCTGCACCGTGGCGAGCATGTCCTGGTAGGAATCCTTATTCATCGACATATCCTCAACTTTGCAGGCGCGAAATATCGGCGACGTTCAGAAACAGGTTGCCGAGCCGGTTCAGCAGCGCCAGGCGATTATCGCGCACGGCGACATCGTCCACCATGACCATGACCTTGTCGAAAAACTCGTCCACCGCCGGGCGCAGCCCGGCCAGGTGCTTCATGGCCCCGGCGTAATCGGCGGCGCGAAACAGCGGCGCCACCTGCGCTTCCAGCGTCTGCACCGCTTCGAACAGCTTGCGCTCGGAGGGCTCGGCCAGGCGCGCGGCGTCCACCTTGTCGGATGGCGTGCCGCCGGCCTGGCGCAGGATGTTGCGGATGCGCTTGTTGGCCGCGGCCAGCGCCTGGCCCTCGGGCAACGCGCGGAATTCCTTGAGCGCCTTGAGGCGCGGCAGCAATTGATCGAGGCGCGCCGGATTGAGCGAGACCACGGCGTCGATTTCGTCGGCCT
>JBFMBB010000165.1:0-4696 GCA_040755435.1 Pseudomonadota bacterium
CGTTTCCGCCCGAAACGGAAATCGTCGCCGACCACGAGGTAACGCACCCGCAGGCCGTCCACCAGCAGGCGCTGGATGAACTGTTCGGGCTCGAGAGCGGCGAATTCGGCGTCGAATGGCAGGCACAACACGCGATCCACCGAGTAGCGCCGCAGCGCCTGGAGCTTCTCGCGCAGGCGTGTCAGGCGCGGGACCGCCGCCTGCGGCTGGAAGAATTCCTGCGGCTGCGGCTCGAACAGGATCACCTGGGTGGGCAGGCCGAGTTCCTGGCCCTTTTCCGCCAGCTGGCCGATCACCGCCTGGTGGCCGAGGTGAACGCCGTCGAAATTTCCGATCGTGGCGACACACCCGCGATGCTGCGGCTTGAGGTTGTGCCACCCGCGTATGAACTCCATGGAACCGCTCAGATTTATGCCCGGGAAAACCGGGAAGGTTACCGTCTCGCGCGCGCGAGAACAAGCGAGAAACAGGGGAAATCTACAGGTGCGCCCAGTCCGGGTCGAGTTCTTCGATGATGTCCTGCAATGGGCGGCGCCCGCCGAAGCCTTCGTGATAGCTGTGGTAATGGCCGATGCGCAATTCCGGAAACTTCCAGCACAGGTAGCCGTCGCCGGTGTCGAAATCCGCCAGCCACAGCCCCTTGACCACCAGCCCGAGCCGCTCCATCTTGCCCATCCAGCGACGCACGATCGTCTCGTACTGTTTTTCCACCTTGCGCACCTGGGGGTTGCTCGGCACCATGGCTTCGAGCGTGCGGCGTACCGGCTCCAGCTCGCGGTAGGCCTCTTCGGTGATTTTCCACATCAGCGGGAACAGCTCTTCGGCCTCCGACAGCGTGAACACGCGCGGATTGTTGCAGGCCGAAATCTGGTAAATCTGAGCTGCGCTAGTCATGGACTATTGCCCCCTCCCCCTTCCTGAGCAGTAACTGTGCCAATCGTACTCCGAAAGCGGTAACGGTCAACAAATACACTATTCCGCCGGCAAATACCCATATTGACAATCGGGTGGCGCGTTCCAGCGCCGGGGCCTGCAACCAGGAGTCGATATCGCCCACGCCCCAGACGAGCACCAGACCCATCACGGCACTGGCGAGAATCACGCGCGTCAGAAACGGTATCCAGCCGGGTGCGGGGCGATACACATCCAGCCGGCGCAGCATGAAGAAGAGTACTCCGGCGTTTACGAACGCCGCCAGTGAAATAGCCAGCGCCAAGCCGACGTGCTTGAGCGGCATGACCAGCAGCAGACTCAACACGATGTTGACGACCATGGAAATGACGCCGATGCGCATCGGCGTTTTCGTGTCCTGGCGCGCGTAGAATCCCGGCGCCAGCACCTTGATCAGGATGAATCCCAGCAGCCCGAAAGAAAATGCCATGAGCGCGTCGGAACTCATGCGCACGTCATGGGCCGTGAACTTGCCGAAGTAAAAAAATGTCGTCAACAACGGGCCGGAAAGAATCACCAGCGCCACCGAGGCCGGCACAGCAATCAAAAACACCCAGCGCAGTCCCCAGTCGAGCAGGTGGGAAAAATCCTCGTGCGACTTATTGGCGTGGCGCCGGGCCAGGCTGGGGAGAATCACCGTCGCCAGCGCGATGCCGAACACGCCGAGGGGAAATTCCATCAGCCGATCGGAATAGTAGAGCCACGACACGCTTCCGGTGACCAGGAACGAGGCCAGCAGGGTGTTCACCAGCATGTTGATCTGTGCCACCGACACGCCGAAGATGGCCGGCAGCATCAGCTTGAACACGCGCGACACGCCCTGGTGCCGCTCGCGCAGGCGCAGCCGCGGACGCGGCAGCATTTTGATGCCGCGCAGGAATGGAAGCTGGAACAGCAGTTGCGCCACGCCCGCGATGAATACGCCCCAGGCCAGCGCCAGCACCGGCTCGTCCAGCCGCGGCGCCAGCCACACGGCGGCGCCGATGAGCGAGAGATTGAGCAGCACCGGCGTGAAGGCGGCGGCGCCGAAACGGCCATATGTATTAAGTATGCCCGCCGCCATCGCCACCAGGGAAATGAAGAAAATGTACGGGAACACGATGCGCAACATCTGCACCGTCAGGCCGTACTTGGCCGGTTCGTCGAGGAAACCGGGGGCCAGCGCCATCACCAGCAGCGGCGCGGCGATCACGCCGGCGAGCGTGATGACGAAAAGAATCAGACCGAGCACGCCGGCCATGTGATCCACGAAAGCCCGCGTCTCCTCGATGGTGTATTTCGCCTTGTATTCGGCGAATACCGGCACGAAGCTCTGGGAAAACGCGCCCTCGCCGAAGATGCGGCGCAGGAAATTGGGGATGCGGAAGGCGACGTAGAAGGCGTCGGCCGCCACGCCGGTGCCGGCGCCGATGAGGCCGGCGAACAGGATGTCCCGGATCAGACCGGTGATCCGCGACAGCAGGGTCATGCCGCCGGTGACGGCCGTGGATTTAAGGAGCTTGCGGCTCACGTATAGGCTTCAGGGGCATGACTGCATCGAGCCGCGATGATACAGGATGTCACCGGACCCTCCCAACCCGTGCCCCGGGCCTGCGGCGTACCCGCCGGGATTGACAAATACGCCCAAAATCAGCATAGTTGCCGCCCTTTCGAGGCATTCTCAGGAGAACAGTTTTGGCCAATACCGCCCAGGCAAAGAAACGCGCGCGCCAGGCCGAGGCGCACCGCGCCCGCAACGCCGGTCAGCGCACCGAACTGCGCACCCAGATCAAGAAGGTCCGCACTGCCGTCGCCGCCAAGGACAAGACCGGCGCGCAGCAGGCCTTCCGCGAAGCCGCTTCCGTCATCGACCGTCTGGTCGGCAAGGGGCTGGTGCACAAGAACGCCGCGGCCCGCTACAAGAGCGGCCTCAACCAGCAGCTGCGCACGCTGGCGTAAGCTTCCCCTTCCTCATCAAACAAAAAGGCCGGCAATGCCGGCCTTTTTGTTTTCATGCGTTCAATTACAACACTACCATGTTGTCGCGATGTATTAACTCGGGCTCGTCTATGTATCCGAGAATAGATTCGATCTTGTCACTGGCTTTTCCGATGATGCGCCCCGCCTCTTCCGAGCTGTAATTCACCAGCCCGCGCGCCACTTCGTTGCCATCGGGGTCGAGACAGGAAACGATCTCGCCGCGGGTGAACGCGCCCTCGACGGCCTTCACGCCCACCGGCAACAAACTCTTGCCGCCGTCGCGGATGACCTTGACCGCGCCGGCGTCGAGCCTGAGCTTGCCCATGGCGCGCAACTGCCCCGCCAGCCACTGTTTGCGCGCCGCCACTCTTCCCTGCGCCGCTTGCAGGTGTGTACCGACCGGCTCGCCGTCCAGCACGCGCACGATCACGTTCGCTTCCCGTCCCGGGGCGATCACGGTCGAAGCGCCCGAGCGCGCCGCCTTCTCCGCCGCCAGCAGCTTGGAGCGCATGCCGCCGCGCCCGAGCGCGCCGGAACCGCCGGCCATGGAGAGCAATTGCGGATCGCCGGCTTTGCCCTCGCTCAGGAGTTTCGCGTCCGGATCCTGGCGCGGGTCGCGCTCGTACAACCCGCGCTGGTCGGTGAGGATCAGCAGCAAATCCGCCTCGATCAGATTGGCCACCAGCGCCGCCAGCGTGTCGTTGTCGCCAAAACGGATCTCTTCGGTGGCGACGGTGTCATTTTCATTGATGACGGGAATCACGCCGAAACCGAGCAGGGTACGCAGCGTGGTGCGGCTGTTCAGATAACGCCCGCGGTCGGTCAGGTCGTCGTGGGTCAGCAGCACCTGGGCGGTGTGCAGGCCATGACGCTGAAACGCGGATTCATAAACCTGCACCAGGTTCATCTGGCCGACCGCCGCCATGGCCTGTAATTCATGCAGCGCGCTCGGACGCATGCTGCGACCCAGGCGCTGCATGCCGGCGGCCACGGCCCCGGAACTGACCAGCACCAGCTCCAGCCCGCGGGTCCGTAATTGCGCGATTTGCGCCGCCCAGTCGCGGATGCCGTCGCTGTTCAGCCCCTGGCCGTCACGCGTCAGCAGCGCGCTGCCGATTTTCACCACGACGCGGCGTTTGGTCTTGAGCGAGTCGCGGGAATTGGCGCTGGTGTTCATGATTCTTCGCGTTTACCGGTTTTCTTGTTGAGCTGCTCCAGCCGGCCCATGAGGTCCATGGTCAGCGCGCGGCAGCCTTCGCCATTGATGGCGGAGATTCTATACACCGGGCGCTTCCATTTCAGCTTCCTGAGCAGACGGCCGGCGATCTGCTCGCGCTCGGCCTCGGGCAGCAGATCCATTTTATTCAGCACCAGCCAGCGTTCGCGCTTGGCGAGCTGCGGGCTGAATTTTTTGAGCTCCGCCTCGATGGCCCTGATCCCCGCCGCCGGGTCGGCGTCCGGCTCCAGCGGCGCCATGTCCACCAGGTGCAACAGGATGTGCGTGCGCGACAGGTGCCGCAGGAACTGATGTCCCAGACCCGCGCCTTCGGCCGCGCCCTCGATGAGTCCGGGAATGTCGGCGACCACGAAGCTGCGATGTTCGCCGGCGCGCACCACGCCCAGATGCGGATGCAGGGTGGTGAAAGGATAGTCCGCCACCTTGGGGCGCGCGTCCGAAACCGCGCGCAGGAAGGTGGACTTGCCGGCGTTGGGCATGCCGAGCAGGGCGACGTCCGCCCCCACCCGCCACACGCCCCCCCGCGAGCGCGGCGCGCCCCCCCTGCCC
>JBFMBB010000165.1:4706-5247 GCA_040755435.1 Pseudomonadota bacterium
CGGCACCTCGAGCGCGAGCTCGCGCTGCTCGCCCGGCTTGCCGGGCGTGGTGCGCCGCGGCGTGCGATTGGTGCTCGACTTGAAGCGCGTGTTGCCGAGGCCGCCCTTGCCGCCATGCGCCACCAGCAGCGACTCGCCGTGGCGGGTGATCTCGCCGATGAGTTCCTCGGCTTCCGCATCCATCACGCGCGTGCCGAGCGGAACCTGGATATGCAGATCCTTGCCGGATTTGCCGGTGCAATTGGATCCGCCGCCCTTGGTGCCGTTCTCGGCGCGAAACACGCGCGTGTGCCGGAAATCGGCGAGGGTATTCAGGCCCTCCTGCCCTATCAGATAGACGCAGCCGCCATGGCCACCGTCACCGCCGTCAGGACCGCCGCGGGGAATGAATTTCTCGCGCCGAAACGACAACGCGCCGTTGCCGCCGGCACCGGCCACGACGCGAATGGTGGCTTCGTCAACGAATTTCATAATATTTCTCTGCCACAGAGATCACAGAGTACACGGAGGTAACAACGATCTCCTGCTCTGTGCCCTCTGT
>JBFMBB010000166.1:0-5231 GCA_040755435.1 Pseudomonadota bacterium
CGGGGGGGGGTGCGCCGGGGGCGGGCCGGCCGGGCCGCGCGGCACGACGTGGTGTTCATCTTCGCGCGCCCCGCGAGCGGCCCGCGCATGCCGCTGGCGCTGGTGCGCAAGCAGGTCCGGGATCTGCCCGTCACCGTCGTCCTCGACGACAGCCAGGGCATGAGCCCCCAGATGAAATTGTCGACCGCGCCCGAGGTGGTCGTGGTGGCGCGCGTCACCAAGTCCGGCATGGCCGACGCGCGCGACGGCGACCTGGAAGGCGTGAGCGCGCCCGTAGCGAGCGGCACCCGGGCCGTCTCGATCAGCATCGATAAGGTGCTGAGCGGCCAAAAAGCCCCGGGGATGCCCCACGGTCATCCCGGGCACCCGTGAAGAAACTCAAACACGAGGCCGAGCTGGTAAAGGCGGCCATCCTCGCCGGCATGAAGTACGGCGAGGAGCGGGGCGCGGTGATTTTCGAGGCGACCGATTCGGCCAGCGAGAAAATCCTGTTCATCTACCGGCTGCTGGTACACGACAAGCAGATTCAGCCCCTGCCGGAGGACCAGGTTTCGCAGCAATCCATGCGGCATAAACTGGCCATCTGGTACTCCAGGCAGCTGCCGGCGGACCATCCGCTTTTGAAATAGTCCTCCCGTCGAAACCCGGCAACAGGCGCCGGGGCAGGGCGGCACCAGACGGGCATTTCACCCGGCCGGCGCGCCTGACGTTTTTTGCTCCACGTCAATGAAAAATCGGGCATAAAGTGTCTACTAACGCCGGTTGTTCATGGATTTTCAGCCATCCACACTCGACCTGCCGGAGGAATACCATGGGAAAAGCAAAACGCACCACGCATCGCAGCAGCAAGGGCACCAAGCTCTACGCCGTGCGCGACAGCAATGGACGCTTCAAGGACATCCAGACCTACAAGCGCGCGCACGCCGCTGACATGCGACGCAAATCCAAGTCCGAAACCTGACGTTGGTCCGGCTCCATGATGGAGCCGGAACGGTTTGCTTCCGGGCTGAAAAAAACAATCGCCAGCAACAGGCGATGAGTCATTACGCACACAGGAGATAGCAATCATGGCCGATAACGACATGCCCGATTTTTCAGGCGTCAAAAGCGGCGCGAGTTCGACCGCGAACAAAATCTACGAGGTCGTCTCCGGCGACAGCTTGTCGAAGATCGCCAAGCGCGAGTACGGCGATGCCAAGCTTTGGCCGAAAATATTCGAGGCGAACAAGGATCTGCTCAAGGACCCCAACAAGATTTTTCCCGGGCAGAAGCTGAAAATTCCACCCAAGTAACGCCATGGCACGGAAATCCCGGTCACAAGGAGAAATAATCATGAACATATTCCGCACGTCATCTGTCGCTCTGCTGCTGGCTCTCACTGTCCTTGCCTGCGGCAAGAAAGAGGCGCCTGCGCCAGCGACGCCGCCCGCCACGCAAGCGACACAACCGGCCGCTCCTGCCGAAGTGACCGTTTCCTCCGTTGCGCTGGGCAACGCTATCGGTGCCGACAAGCGCGTGACCGCGCCGGGAACCAGCTTCGCCAGGACCGACACGATTTACGCCGTGGTGGAAACCCAGGGCAGCGGAACCATGTCGCTCAAGGCGAGGTGGACCTTTCACAAGGGCAGCAATGTCGCCACGGTGAACGAGACCAGCCAGACGATCTCCGCCAGCGGTCCGGCGGTAAACGAATTTCACGTCAGCATGCCCACCGGCTGGCCGGCCGGTGATTATCAGGTCGAGATCTTCGCCAACGACAAGTCCGTGGGGGCGCACAAATTCACGGTCCAGTAATGGATGTATAATGCCGTCATACGCCGCTGATCGAGGCACATAAATCAGCGCGCGTAATTCCGGCTGCCATTGACGAACCGGAGCCGTTTCATCAGGGAAGATATACCGTCCAGCCTGCCGGCGGTTGCCGCATGCGCCGGATGCGGGAAAATCGACCGGTCGAAGACAACAAGAATCACCTGATGAAATGGAGGGTATAGCCATGAACACTTTTCCAATCCGCAAACGTCCTGGGACATCCATTCTGGCCGGCGCGATGCTGGCGATCGCCGGCTGCGGCGGTGGCGGTGCGGGTGACGGCGCCGGTACCGGCACGCTGTCACTGCAAATCACCGACGGACCGGTCGAAAGCGCCAAGCATGTTTACGTGCAGTTTAGTGGACTCGAATTACATGCCGCCGATGGCCAGCACACCACACTTTACTATTGCCAGGACCCGGCGGATGCCACCAATCCGCCCATCGTGAGCGAAACCGCATGCACCACAACGCCGGCGCCGAAAAAGATCGATCTATTGGCGCAAACTGGCGGAGTTGCGGAAGACCTATTGGTGGATTTCACATTACCATCCGGACGCTACAACTGGATCCGATTGATGGTTGATGCCGTTGCGGGTACGCAGGATTCTTATATTGTCTTGCTGGATGACAGCGAGCACGAACTGGAGATACCGAGCGGCGCCGAGACCGGCCTGAAACTCAATCGTGGCTTCGTCGTCCCGGCCGGCGGCAGCGCTGACTTCACCATCGATTTCGACCTGCGCAAGTCGGTGCACTTCACCGGCACCGACCCCGGCACAGGCGAGTACATGCTGCGCCCGACGCTGCGCCTGGCCGACAACAGCATGACCGGGGCCATCGCCGGAACCGTTCACCAATCGCTGGTCCTGGCCGGTTGCACCCCGGCAGTGTATGTCTATGAAGGAAGCGGTGTCGCACCGGACGATATCGACACGGATCCGAATACGCTCGACCCCGTGACCACCGCGACCGTGAAGCTCGACAACGGGACATACCGCTACAAGGCCGCCTATCTCGAAGCCGGCACTTACACGGTGGCCTTCACCTGCAACGCCGGGGCTGACGACCCGACCACGAATAACGTGCTGACCTTCGCCGACACAACTGCTGACGCCGACAACGAGTTCGATACGGTCACGGTAACGGCCAAGACCGAAACGATACATAACTTCTAGTCTTCCCCGTTCAACGCACCCTCCACGAAGGCGCCCGGCGCAGCCTTTGTGGAGGGTGCGGCTGTTTCAGCCGCATGCCGACAGCCTATTGAGAATTTTATATCCGCAGGGCAGTCTGTGCGCTCCGGCCACGGATCAATCAGGAGCTGACTCGAATGTGCGCCATTTGCCCGAATTCCTGGAAAACGCCGTTACTGCTTGCCGTCGCGCTGCTGGCCGGCTGTCAGTCGGCCTATTACGGGGCGATGGAAAAACTTGGCTACGAGAAACGCGACATCCTGGTCGATCGCGTGGAAGACGCGCGCGCGGCGCAGCAGGATGCCAGGGAACAGTTCGAATCGGCACTGGCGCAATTCATCGCAGTCACGAATTTCTCCGGCGGCGAACTGGAGCAGCAATACAACAAGCTCAAGGACGAGTTCGAGGACAGCGAAGCGCGCGCCAACGCGGTGCACAAGCGCGTCGCCGAGGTCGAGCGCGTGGCGCAGGATCTCTTCCGGGAATGGGAGAAAGAGCTCACCCAGTACAGCAGTCCGGAGCTGCGGCGCTCCAGCCAAAAACAGCTGGATACGACACGGGCGCGCTATCGCGAGCTCATCGGCGCCATGAAGCGCGCGGAAAGGAAACTCGATCCGGTGCTGGCGGCGTTCCGCGACCGCGTGCTGTTCCTCAAACACAACCTCAACGCCCGGGCGATCGCTTCGCTCAAGACCGAGCGCGCCAGGATCCAGGCCGATATCGGCGCGCTGGTGGCCGACATGAACCGCTCGATCGCCGAGGCCGACCGTTTCATCCGGGACATGACCCCTGCGACGAACTGAGCGGCAGCGCGCCGGACGTCGCATGCCACGGTCGGTCGAAGGATCATGGTTCACTGAAACCGCCGTGTTAAGATTTCAGCCTGCCTTTCTTCCCACACTCATTGGAGGGCCATGCCAATGAACATCAACGAACTCAAGACCGTGGCGAACGCCATCGTCGCCCGGCAGAAGGGCGTGCTGGCGGCGGACGAAAGCAGCCCCACGATCAAGAAACGCTTCGATTCGATCAAGGTCGAGTCCACCGAGGAGAACCGCCGGCGTTACCGCGAAATCCTGTTCACCACCGAGGGCATCGAGCGCTACATCGGCGGCGTCATCCTGTTCGACGAAACCCTGCGGCAGGGCACACGCGACGGCACGCCGTTCGCCAAACTGCTGTCCGCTCGCGGCATCGTTCCCGGCATCAAGGTGGACAAGGGCGCCAAGGCGCTGGCACTGCACCCGGGCGACAAGGTGGCCGAGGGCCTGGACGGCCTGCGTGAGCGGCTCGCCGAGTACAAGCAGCTGGGCGCGAAATTCGCCAAGTGGCGCGCAGTGATAGAGATCGACGCGCGCGATATCCCGTCGGCCTTCTGCATCCGCGCCAATGCCCACGCGCTTGCGCGTTACGCCGCGTTGTGCCAGGAAATCGACCTGGTGCCGATCGTGGAGCCGGAAGTGCTGATGGACGGCGCCCACGATATCGAGCGCTGCGAGGTCGTGACCGCGCGCGTGCTGGAGGCGGTGTTCGCCGAACTCGACGCGCACCGCGTGGTGTTTGACGGCATGCTGCTCAAGCCGAACATGGTGATTCCCGGCATGAAGTGTCCGCAGCAGGCGAGCGTGCAGCAGGTGGCCGAGGCCACGTTGCGCTGCCTGCGCCGCTACGTGCCGGCGGCGGTGCCCGGCATCGTGTTCCTCTCCGGCGGACAGAGCGCCGAGGATGCCACCGACCATCTGAATGCCATGAACGCCATGGGCCCGCAACCGTGGCAGGTCAGCTTTTCCTACGGGCGGGCGTTGCAGGCGCCGGTGCTGGCGGCATGGAAAGGACAGGAGGCCAACGTCAGCGCGGCACAGAAGGCGCTGCTGAAGCGCTGCCAGATGAACGGTCTGGCGCGCGACGGCAAATATTCCCGCGCCATGGAGCAGGCCGCGTGAACGGCGGCCTGCCTGGCTGCGGGTCAAGGATGCCGGCTAATCGTCCTTGTCGCGACGATAGCCGTCGTCGTCATCGCGATCGGCCTTGGCAAAAGCTACATTCGCCCCGGTCAGGTCAAAACCGAGACCTTGCGACCACTCGCGCACACGGCTTTGATACTCCATTTGCCGAACCTGCTGCTCCGCCCTGGTGGCGGCATGATCGGATGGCGCCGCCTGCGTGGCCAACATCAGGGTAAGACTGCCGACTGCGCCCAGGCTTGCCACCAGCGGCAATAAAT
>JBFMBB010000167.1:0-5224 GCA_040755435.1 Pseudomonadota bacterium
GTAGGTTGGGGTGAGCGCAGCGAACCCCAACGCATTGGCGCCCAATGTTGGGGTTCGGCGTTTCACGCCTCACCCCCACCTACAAGAAAACCAAAGTTGAGACAGGCTCCTGTCAAACAAAAACATGGAGGATTCCTGGTGCAAGAACAAGACATGGAGTACGCGGGTTTCTGGGTGCGCGTGGGCGCAACGATTATCGACACCCTGCTGCTGATAGCGATCACGGTTCCCCTGGTGCTTTACTTTTACGGCACGGCCTACTTCGATCCGGAACAAACCGGTTTCGTCGCGGGGCCGGCGGATGTTCTTATCAACTGGGTATTGCCGGCAGTCGCCGTCATCCTGTTCTGGATATACCGGCAGGCCACGCCCGGAAAAATGCTCCTCTCGCTGCGTATCGTCGACGCCGCCACCGGCAACAAGCCCTCCGCCGGCCAGTGCGTGGGGCGGTATTTCGCCTATATCGTTTCGACGCTGCCGCTGATGCTCGGCTTCCTCTGGGTCGCCTTCGACAAAAGGAAGCAGGGGTGGCACGACAAACTCGCCGGGACGGTTGTCGTGAGATCGAAGTAGCGCGGTGTGGAGCCGGTTCGTTTCGGGTGACTCCGGTGCTTTATTGAAAAAATCGGGCCCATTGCTATTTGCTGAACCAATAAAGGTTTTGTTGCGCGTGCGCTATAACCGCTGTTGAAGCAATGGAGTTTGGCGATGAATACGAAACTGCAACAACTGCCAGTGGAAGAACGGATCAGGCTCGTTGAAGACCTGTGGGACAGTATCGTTGCCGATCAGCGGGCGCTCCGGCTTACCGCAAAGCAGAAGGCCGAGCTTGACCGGCGCCTTGACGCCTATGAAATCGACAAGAACCAGGGCCGCCCGGCAGCCGATGCCGTAGCAAACATCCGCCGCAAACTATGACCGTGACCCGCGGATGACGGGGAGGGGGGCCTCGATGGCCATGGAGTTCTGGTTCGAATTCGCCAGCACGTATTCGTATCCCGCCGCCATGCGCGTCGAGGCGCTGGCCCGGTCGCAAGGCGTGCCCCTCGCCTGGAAGCCGTTCCTGCTCGGCCCGGTGTTCCGTTCGCAAGGCTGGCCCGATTCCCCGTTCAATCTGTTTCCGGCGAAAGGGCGCTACATGTGGCGCGACCTGGAACGCATCTGCGCCGGGCTTTCGATCCCGTTCCGCCGCCCCACGCAGTTCCCGCGCAACGGCCTGCTCGCGGCGCGCATCGCCTGCTGGTTCGAGGGCAAGCCCTGGGTTCCGGATTTCGTCCGTGCCGTGTACCGGGCGAATTTCGTCGAGGACCTGGATATTTCGGATACCACGCGGCTGGCGGGTTATCTCGACAGGCTCGGCCAGCCCGGCGCCGAGCTGATCAAGCAGGCGCAGTTACCCGAGAGCAAGGACAAACTGCGTGCCCAGACCGAGCGCGCCGTGGCGCTCGGCATATTCGGGGCGCCGACGTTCGTGGTCGGTTCGGAGTTGTTCTGGGGCAATGACAGGCTGGAGCCGGCTTTGGCTTGGTGCAAGACTCATCCATAAACGAAACCTGGCGGATAGGTGATTGAGCCCGGCCCCTGTAATTCCTTTATGGACTCTTGTCAGCAGCTTTCGCCCGTGCCGCGCGGCGCCTCGCGACTTCAGGCCAGTAATCATCGGCGCTCAGGCTGTAGGAAGCCATGTCCGAGCCTGCGACATACTTCGACACCCGGATGGTCGCGCCGGCACGTTTCCAATAAAAAATCGTATTCGTGAACTTGGCGCCGGCTCTGGTGCGGATCTCTTCAGTGTCTTTCTGTGTTGGCGGGCCATATTTGATCGTAAGAGCAACAATCAAGTCATCGAAGGCCATTGAATCGAGTGACGCATAGCCATACATCAGCCGGTCGGCGATGAAGTGGAAATCGATGGCATTAATACGATGGCCAGCGACCCCGGAAAGTTCAGTAGGCGGATGGCGATCGTCCATGGTTGTCTCGCAAAACAGATCGGCTTCCGCCTGCTTGCGTTCCCAGAAATTTTTCAGTTTTTCATTAAGCGGCCGCTTTGCTTCCTGCTTCGGGTCGCTGCAAATAAGTTTCGGGTGCTTTGTTCTCAGCTCTTCCGCCGTTGAACCAATCTTCAACCCTTTGAATTCAAGCGCATCATCGGCGTAAGCGCTGGATGCCGCGCACAGCAGCAGAACCAGAATGGCCGGTAATCGGAGGTCTTTAGGCATATTCGACAAACACGGGAAATCGGGTTCAGAGAACAATTTTCTCCAATATTAACGGTTTAGCCGTAATTGTTCTCTGGCCCCGATTCTTCCCCCAGACCGAACGCGCCGTGGCGCCCGGGATCTTCGGGGCGCCGATGTTCGTGGTCGGCCTGGAACTGTTCTGGGGAAATGACCGGCTGGAGGCGGCTTTATCCTGGTACAAATCGCATCAACCAGCGGGCGCGGTCAAACAACTCGCTTAGTCTGAAAATTGAAGCCAGATCACGGCTTCCGCCAGGATAATGGCGGTTGCCCGCTCTGACCCCGATTTACGTTCCATGATCCCGACTCTCGCGGAAACGTGGTGGGGGGTCGGCGTTTGTCTGTATGATCCCGGACCAGCCCCTGCAAATTCGACGCCTGGGGACAAACGCCCGCACCCATGATCGCATCGACCGACCTGCAGCAACTCCTCGCCCGCGTCGCGCTGGGTGACCGGGCGGCGTTTCGGCGGCTGTACGACGCGACGGCACCGTCTCTGTTTGGCGTGGCGCTTCGTATAGTCAAACAACGGGACCGCGCGGAAGAGGTGCTGCAGGATGCGTTCGTCAATGCCTGGAACCGGGCCGCCGGGTATCAGGCCGCGTTGAGCCAGCCGATGACCTGGCTGACGGCCATCGTGCGCAATCGCGCCCTGGATGAACTGCGCAGCGGCGCGCGCCACCGCGCGGAATCCCTGGAAGACCAGAGGAGCGGAGCCGTGCCAGTGATCGAAGACGAGCGCGTCAACCCGTTGAGGTTATTGGAGCAGGCGGCCGATGCCCTCGCCATCCGCGACTGCCTGGAGGCGATCGACGGACCGCAGCGCCAGTGTCTGGCGCTGGTCTATTACCACGGGCTCAGCCATTCCGAGGTCGCCGGCCGTGTCGGCTCGCCCATCGGCAGCGTCAAGGTCTGGCTGCGGCGCGGGCTGGAAAAACTCAAGCGCTGCCTGGAGAAGCTGGCATGAATTACGACCGCCCGGAACTCCTCGACCGGCTCGCCGCCGAGTACGTGTTCGGCACGATGAGCGCGCGGGTGCGGCGCCGGTTCCAGAAGATTCAGCGCGTGCTGCCGGCGGCGCAGCAGGCGGTTCAGGTTTGGGAGCAGCGCATGATGCCGCTGGCGCGGTCGGTACCGCCGGCACAACCTTCCGCCGCCGCGTGGGCAGCGATCGATCGCCGGACCGGCGGCCAGGTGTCACGACCGCTCGCGGCGGCACCCGCCTGGCACGCCTGGTTCAAGCCCGCCCTCGGCGTGGCCTTCGGGGTGCTCGCCACGCTCGGGCTGGTCAGGCTTTACCCCACGGCCGTGGTGCCCGTGGATCAGATCGTGCAGGAGCGCGGAACGCTGCCGGCGAGCTATGTCGGCTTGCTCACGGATGCCGCCAACAATCCGGTGGTGCTCGCCAGCTCGACCCGCTACGGCCGGATCATGACGATCAAGATGTTGCGCAAGGTCGATGTGCCCCCCGGCAAGGTGTTGCAGCTCTGGGCGTTGCCCCAGGAAGGCGCCGCCTTCCCGCTCGGCGTGGTGCCGGCCGAAGGCACCGGCTCCTTCCCGATGGCGGATACCTCGGAAAAATTGTTGTCCAGCGTGCCCCGCCTCGCAGTTTCGGTCGAGGATGCCCCGGCGCGCCCCGGGACAACGCCCGCGCCTTATCTGCTCACCGGCAACTGCGTCAAACTCTGGTAGCCCTCGCCCCGCCCGCGCGTGGGGAAATAAATCCTTTCTGGTAGAACCTATCTCCAAATCATTTCCCCCTCTCCTTGTGGGAGGGGGTTAGGGGGAGGGAATTTGATTTTGAGACAGGTTCTAGTGTCTCCGATCCGGCCAGTCGCTCCGTATATGGATACAGGCAGCGCAATGACGCGCTGCTCTTATCCATAAGACAGGAGACGACTTCATGAACAAGCTGATACTTGCCACCCTGGCGACGGCCTTCGCGGCCAATGTCGCCCTCGCGCAGACGGTTACCGAGGCAAATGGAATTCTCGCTGACGCTTCCGGACGCACCCTCTATACCTTCGACAAGGATGCGGGCAACAAGAGCAACTGCAACGACAGCTGCGCCGCGACCTGGCCTCCGTTCCTGGTGAAGGCTGGCGATAACGTTCCCGTTGAATTCAGCGTGATCACGCGTGACGACGGCACCAAGCAATGGGCGTTGAATGGAAAGCCCTTGTACTTCTTCGCGGCCGACGTCAACGCCGGCGAGGCGAAAGGTGACGGCAAAGGCGGCGTGTGGCATGTCGTCCGCGGCGAGAGCAGGCGCCCGGAGAAGCCCGCGGCGGCTGCGCAGTCATCCGGCGGCTGGCTCTACGGCAGCGATTACTGAGTCAACGGAGGACACCATGTTAAATACATCGAAGCTTACGGTTGTAGTGCTGGCGCTCATCGCCGCAGGCTGTGCCAGCGTGCAGGCATCCCGGTCCACGGCCCATGTGCCGGACAAGCTCAAGCCCGGCGCGAACGAATCGCTGGCGCTGATCGGCCACGCCAAGGGCGTGCAGATTTACGAATGCCGTGCCAGCAAGGACCAGACCGGGAATTACGAATGGGCATTCGTGGCGCCCGAAGCGGATATTTTCGACGCGGGCGGAAGCCGGATCGGCCGGCACTATGCCGGCCCAAACTGGGAATCGACCGATGGCAGCAAGATCCTGGGTGCGGTGAAGGAGAAGGCCGACGCACCGGCGGCCGGCGCCATCCCCTGGCTGCTGCTCACCGTGAAGTCGGTCGGCCCGGAAGGCTCGTTCAGCAAGGTCACGAGCATACAGCGCGTAAGCACCGTGGGCGGTGTGGCGCCCAAGGTCGGTTGCTCTCAAGCCGCGGCCGGAACATCTGCGCGCATCCATTACACCGCCGACTATTACTTCTTCACGGCGAAGCCCGCGCCGGCAGCGCGGGCTGCCAAGAGCTGGTCCTACAGCAGCAGTTACTGAGTCGTTGCGTCTGACCGGGAGGGGATGGCCCAGGCGGTC
>JBFMBB010000168.1:0-5218 GCA_040755435.1 Pseudomonadota bacterium
CGTTCCTGCGCCTCCTGTTGCGCCTCACGGGCGCGCTCCAGTCCTTTGCCCTGGCCCTGCGCCTTGTCGACGCCGCCCTCGGCCGCGATCACGCGCCCGGTGATCAGGGCGACGGCCGTGGCCACGGCGGTCTGAATAAATTGTTTGCGATCCATATCTTCACCTCCGCTATCGGCTTGTTAGGCGCGCAGTTTGGCACGGCCACGGCGCTGGAACTTTGACGCAAATCAGGATCGGGCGGGCAGAGCCGGTCAGGCAAAAAGCAGCCGTGTCCGGCCGCTTGATTTCAGAGACCAGACTCGTTCACCGCGTCAGGGAGGATTGTACTGAACCACCGGCTCCGGCGTGTCGTTGAGCTGGTTGCCGCCGCACAGCGTAGCCGCCCAGTCATGGACGCACTGGCGCGCGTTCTCCATGTCGGGAAACTGGCTGGCGGCACCGGCCGGGTAGGCCGTGGCCTTCATCATGCACATGACGGCGCCGCAAGCGAGATTTTGCTGGTGTGTACCGTCTCCGCCCTTCCACGCCTGCAAGTCATGCAGGTAACAGCAATAGTCCACGCCGTCGAGCGGCTCCTTGTTCCAGAAACCTTCGGCGGGGCGACCCGCGCCGCAGTAGTAGCCATATTCCAGAATCTTGTCGCTGCTGCAATCCGTGTGCGCCGTCGACTTGCGCGGCACGCATTTCAGCTCGCCGTTGCTGTCCTTGGCGTCACCGTAGCCCTCGCACTCGGCAAGCTTGCGGTCGTAATTCTTCTTCCAGGTGGTGAAAGGCGTACCTTCGTGGCCGGGATCGGGACTGACCCCCATGTCCGCCAGGTCCTGGCTCGTCCAGGGATTATTCATGGTTATCCGGGCTTCCTGCATCGCGGTTACGACCGCCGTGAAGGAGCCATCCGTGGATTGGGATTGCGGCACGGGGGTTTGATTACCGCCATTGTTGTTGCTGCTGTTACCGCCGCTGCTGTTGTTGTTGCAGGCGGACAACGCGCCCAACAGCAGGCCGGCGATCGCGAACGTTTTCAGCCAGATGCGGGGTACAACAGACATGTCAGTTCTTGTCGCCATGGGGCCAGTCCGGATGGTGCCGGCTGTTCAGCACCCGGATGCCGTCGAGCACCGGGATCGCCGGATCGGCCGCGGAGCAGGCGTTGTCGAGCACGCCCAGCAGCACATGATGGTGATTCAGCAGGGCGTAATAGGCGGCGTTGATCAGCTCCTGCCGCGCCGCGGGGCTCAGCATGGCGAGTGGAATGTCGACGTAACTGCGGTTGCCGCAACCGGCCGGATCGAACGCCGGGCTGACCGGGTTGATTTGCAGCCGCACCACCGGAGCGCCGTCCACGACGTCGATCCGCTTGATGAAGCTCGTGGTCTTGAGGTTGGACGGCGTGCCCGACCATTGCGTGCCGGCCATGAGCGGCGCGCACGGCAGCAGCCACAGGCTGATCAGGCTTCCGAGAAGCGCGCGTTTCATGACACCGGCCCGCTGGCCTGGCCTAGTAATAAACGCGCACGCCGGTGGCGATGCGTATCGACGAGCCCGTGCCCGCGGTCGAGCAGCTGGCCGGGTCCGCCGGATTATCGAGAATGGCGAAGGCGACCTGGCGGCGGGTGATGAAGGCCATGTTCAGCGCGTTGAGCATCTGGCGCTGCTCCTCCGCACTGCGCCCGGGCATGTCGAGCAGGATGTCGATGAAACTCCCGTTCGCGCAATTCGCCGGATTGAACAGTGGGTTGTTGGGCAGGACCTCGACGCGCACGATGTTCAGGCCGTCAAGCACGACCACGCTTTCGATGCGCGTCGTGGGCGACCAACTCGCGGCCTGGGCCGGGATAATCAACAACAATGAAAGCGACAACAGGACTGACTGGATCAGACAGCGCATGTGTTCCCCCATCTTTTTTTCTGATTGCTTTGGTCTGGGTTATACACCCCGGGGGAACGCGCTGTAAACCTCGAATGCAAGGTCTGCATATTAGAGGAAACTGATATAGCAGCGACCACTACAAAAAATACCTGGTGCATTCGCTGCTTCCCGCGTCAACCCGTCGCGGTACCGGTGCGTTGAAAGTTCGATCCGGGCAAGAAAAAGGGGATAAAAAATGAAAGCGTTTCAACTTCCGGCCATCATGCTGGCCCTATGGCTCGCGGGCTGCGGCAGCGATGGCGGTGACGACCCCGCCGACACTCCGGTCGCGTCGCCCGAATACGATTTCACCGCCGTGGATACCCTGCTGTCCACGTCCCTCTCTCAGTTCAACGGCCAGGTGTACGTGGCGTTCAAGCGCGGCGATGACTTGCTGTACGAATTCTCCGCCGGCAGCGTCGATCAAAACACCGTGTTCGGCATCGCCTCCGCCACCAAGTGGATCAGCGGCGCGGTGATCCTCGCGCTCGCCGAGCAGGGCTATTTTTCGCTGGACGACCCGGTGGGCATGTACCTGCCGATCTTCGCCACGCAAGGCAAGGGGCATTTCACCATCCGCCATGCCTTCTCCATGTCGTCGGGACTGTTCGACGCGACGCGCCCGCACACCAACCCGAATTTGACGCTGGAAGAGTCCGTCAACTTCATCGCCCTGAACACGCCTTTCATATTTTCCCCGCCCGGCTCGGCCATTGCCTACGACGGCAAACAGATGCAGGTGGTCGGGCGCATCGCCGAGGTGGTGACGGGCAAGGACTGGCGCACCATCGCCCGGGAACAGCTGTTCGACAAGTGCGGCATGAATCATACGAACTACGATGTATTCGGCACCAACCCCGCGGTCGCCGGCGGCATTTCGACCACGGCCAGCGATTACCTGATCTTCCTGAAGATGGTCATGGACGGTGGCGTGTGCAACGGCGTGCGCGTGCTCGCGCCGGAATCGATCCGGGAAATGTTCACCAACCAGACCAATAATGCGCCGGTGGTGGAAACCCCCTGGCCCTCCAACCACCCGGATTTTCCCTACGGCAACGACGACCTGCGCTACGGTTTCGGTGCCTGGATCCTGGCGGAGAATCCCGATACACACATCGTCGAGGAACTCACCAGCCCCGGCGCCTGGGGCACGTTTCCCTGGGCCGACCAGCGACGCAATCTCTATGGTGTGATTTTCACCTATATCCCGGTGGATCAAGGCGGGTTCCAGTCCGTCCTGGACACGCAACTGGCGGTACTGCGCGAGACGCGGAACATCATCGACAATAATCTGACAGCCCGGTAAGAAAACCGTTATTCGCCAACTAACTGAAAACGGCCCCATAAGGGGCCGTTTCTTTTGTGAAGCAACTCAATGAGTACTACCTAAAATAATCCCTCCGTCCCCTTTTACTCTGCCTGCATCATCGTATACCCGACGAAACCGGAAATGAATGGGCCGGCACAAGAGGCAATCGGGGCTTGATTGAGCGCTGCCCTATCCCGGACGACGGACGCGCAACAGTTTTTGGGATGGCTTCCAGGCCCGCATCAGTTTCGTCCAGCCGAACCCGCACCGAGTACCAGCGGGAAGCGCCCTGAACCCACCGCACTTACCCCTGCTTCCCGCGCCGCGCCTGACGCTTGTGCCACGCAGACCACGCCCGTGTCGATATACAGCGTCCTAGCCCAGTCCGGCTCATATATATAGATTGGTGGTCGAAGATCAATAGACGTTCCGCAGGTTTTGGAGGTGATGGCGCCGCGGTAGCGCTTGGCAGCCGTTCGGGTCCATTGACTCGTTTGAGAGTGCGACCGACACTCGTGCTGTCCCGGTCCTGCAATAACTTATCCCTCTAGCGCAATAATCGATCAAATTAACAACCAGACTTGGGGGGGGTATTTAACAGGCCAGGACGTGTTCTTTACACCAACCACAAACTAGGAGAGCAGGCATGACATCATTTCAAAGATTTGCCACGGCTTCCATTGCGGCGCTCGCTTTTATTTCCTTTACCCCATCGGCTTGGGCAGCTTGTGACTTCGCAAAATTCGCGGACGGCGAAATCGTCGTCGGACAAGAGGTTGCGACCGTTCAACAAGCCGTCGATGTAGCCAAAAACTGCGAGTTCCAGATTTCAGGATTCAGCGTTCCGCCCGGAGCAACAGTTTCCGTAACATCGGGCAGCAAGACCATTACAAACAATCAATCCGGGACGGTATCGTGGATCGGGGGATCGGATAGCATCATCGCCGGAGAATTGATACAGATTGGTGGAAGTGGAAAGTGGTATGAAGTGGCATCGGTCACCAATACATCCCTAACCGTCACGCGCGAAATTGAGCAAACTTCCGGGAATTACTCGTATGCCGTATCAATCCAGCCTATCATTTCAATTATTGGTGGAGTTATTTATGAGGAAAGTGTCAATCTGACCGGTTTGCATTATGTTTCTATAAAACAACATCTATCGGGGACGCGTCCTATTGTCCATAGCTGGGATAGCTTCTCTTTTTTCAATGAAGAAAGTATATACGGCCACCTGCGCTTTAAGAATCTGGATATCTTTGGTGAATCATCTCCGGTAATGCAGTTTACTGACGGCGACGTTGATCTGACTATCGATTCGTGCGATCTCCATAGCCGTGGCTACGACGCTTTTGATTCCGCATCCTATGGTAATTACGTTTTTACTAATAGCCGGATCGAGTCACGCAACGACGTTGCATTTGTGGGAAGCGAGCATTGGTCATCGCATCCCGTGCGAAGTGTAATCGTTACGAGATCCAGCTTTATTTCTGCCGGCACCAATCCAAGCTCACCTGCCTCGCCAGACGTTGGCTTCAGGAAGTTGCTGATAATCTATGGTGCGCGGGCTGGCGGCCAATTTTTGATTGATAAAAGCACATTTTCCATCGCGACAAGAACTCCGGGGGATAATGTCGGCGTTGCCTTTTCGCCCGTTGCGCCGTCTGATCCGGTGACATTAAATATAAGCGATTCGTCGTTCTCATGTACTGATTGTAACGGCACTGTAAGCACTGGAATGATGATGGCTGCGGTCAACGCGCATGGCTCCGGTGTAACCATCAACATTGATAAAACTAAGTTTGCAACAAGACTTGGAGGCTGTGCGGTAGCAGCAGATCAGGGAGCAAAGATAATAGTAACCAACTCAAGTTGGCCGTACGATAGTAATGGCAATGCACCCGTTTGCACAGCCACTGGCGGCCAGGTTATTTATTGATGAATTTGGCTGCTTCGCTTTGCACCTCTAACGATGTTTCACAGTAATCGTTGATTCAACC
>JBFMBB010000169.1:0-5214 GCA_040755435.1 Pseudomonadota bacterium
TCCGCTCGCCGTGCTCGCACCGGCGCTGTTGTTCATCCTGTGGCACGGAGCGTCGCCGGGCCGCGCGGCGTGGCGCGGTTTTGTTTTCGGTCTCGGGCTGTTCGGCGTGGGCGTTTCCTGGGTGTACGTCAGCCTGCACAATTTCGGCAACATGCCGGCGCCGCTCGCCGGCTTCGCCGTGTTTCTGTTCGTGGCGGGGCTGTCGCTGTACCCGGCGCTGCTCGGCTGGTTGCAGGCGCGGTTTTTTCCGCAGGCCGGCGCGTGGTGGACGACCCTCGTGTTGCCCGCG
This sequence comes from Pseudomonadota bacterium, assembly GCA_040755435.1. Lineage (GTDB taxonomy): Bacteria > Pseudomonadota > Gammaproteobacteria > Acidiferrobacterales > Sulfurifustaceae > Sulfuricaulis. The sequence goes on from JBFMBB010000169.1 coordinate 290, forward strand.
CTATGGGTCTTGTTCGAGTGGACGCGCGGCTGGTTCCTCACCGGTTTTCCCTGGCTGAATCTCGGTTACAGCCAGGTGGCTACGCCGCTAGGCGGCTACAGCGCATGGCTGGGCGTGTATGGCGTGAGTTTCTTCTGCGCGTTCAGCGCCGCCCTGCTGGCCGCCGGCACGCGCGCGCCGGAAAAATTTTTCCGGCGGTTCCTGCCGCTGCTGGCCGCCGTGTGGATGCTTGGCTGGCTCGCCGGCATGGCCGAATGGACACGCCCGGTTGGCGGCCCGGTGCAGGCGACGCTGATCCAGGGCAATGTCCCGCTCGACGTAAAATGGCGTCCCGACAGCCGGCGCGCGATCATGGACCGGTACGCCGCGCTGACCGCGGAGGCGCCGTGGTCGGACCTGATCGTCTGGCCGGAAGCAGCGATCCCCGCGACCCTCGATCAAATCGATCCGGAATTCCTGGCGCAGCTTCAGGGTATGAGTCGCAACGCCAGCGTGGATTTCCTGATCGGCGTGGTCGAGCGCGACCGCGAAGGGCATTACTACAACAGCGTGCTCGCCATCGGCCCGACTCCGGGGATGTACCGCAAGCAGCACTTGGTCCCCTTCGGCGAGTATCCGCCGCTCGATCCGCTGTTTCGCTGGCTGATGCGCAGTCTGCATATCCCCATGTCGGATTTCAGCGCCGGCGCGGCAGAGCAGCCGCCGCTCAGCGCGGCCGGGCAGAAGATCGGCGTGTCGGTGTGTTACGAGGACGCCTTTGGCGAGGAGGTGATTCGTGCGCTGCCACAGGCATCATTGCTGGTAAACGTCAGCGAGGACGCGTGGTTCGGCGATTCGCTGGCGCCGCATCAGCGGTTGCAGATGGCGCGCATGCGCGCGCTCGAAACCGGACGGCCGGTGTTGCGCGCCGCCAATACCGGGCCGTCGGTCGCGATCGATCATCGCGGTGCCGTCCTGGTGCGTTCGCCGCAGTTCCGCGCCTGGTCCCTGACCGCCACGGTCCAACCGATGCAGGGAACGACCCCCTACGTACGCCTGGGGAACTGGCCGGTGGTGCTGTCGCTGGCGTTGACAGTGGCCCTGGCGGCGCTGGCGCCGCGTCTGCGCCGTGGCGGAGTCAAAAAGCGCTGATCCGGCCCGGTTTGACCACCGCTCCGGCGCGGATTTGGTTGTTGCCGGCTTCCGTGGCTGGCCTATTCTTAAGTCTGATACCCGGCACGCCCAGAAGGCCGCCACCAGGCATATGGCAACCACGGAACAAGACCTGCACACGGTTAAGCCGGATATCTGGCGGAACGTCTGCGGCCCGTTGCTGGCCGTTCTGGCCATCGTCGTCATCGATGTGCTGGCGCGAACCGGGCTCAAGATTCCCAATCCTCCGGCCATCCTGCTGCTGATCGTCGCTTTCTCCGCCTTTTATGGCGGCACCGGTTCCGGCCTGGTCAGTGCCATGCTGGCGTGGATGTATACCGCCTATCACTTTTCGATTCCCGGCCAGCCCTTTCAATACGCCGGCGAGAACTTCGTGCGCGTCGTGATGTGGGCGGTGACCATCCCGGCCATGGCGCTGATGCTCGGTTACCTGCGGCGCCGCTCGATGCAGGTCGGACAGCTGACATCCCAGAACGTGGCGCTGGAAACGCAGATCGCCGAGCGCAAGCGCGCGGAACAGGAAGTGCGCCTGTTGCAAACCCTGACGCTCGCGGTCAGCGAGGCCGAGGATCTGCACGCCGCGCTCGAAGTGGTCTTGCGCAAGGTGTGCGAGTCCACCGGCTGGATACTGGGACAGGCATGGATGCCGGACGAAAATGACCGCATCGAATGCGTTCCGGCGTGGTACGGCGATGCCAAGGGCCTTGAACGGTTCCGCAAGAAAAGCCTGGAGCTGACATTCACGCCCGGCACCGGCCTGCCCGGCCGCGTGTGGGAATCGAAGCAGCCGGTATGGATCAGGGACGTTGCCTCGGAAAAAAATTTCCCGCGTGCCGATGTCGCCGGGGACGCCGGGCTCAAGGCGGGCCTCGGCATACCGGTCATGGCGGGGAACGAGCTCATCGCGGTGCTGGAATTCTTCGTGAGCGAGACACGCAAGGAAGACGAGCATCTCACCGGCATCGTGTCCAGTGTCGCCACCCAGCTGGGCTCGATGATCCAGCGCAAGCGCGCGGAACAGGCGTTGCGTCGCAGCGAGAACCAGTTGCGCGCGATCATCGACGCCGAACCCGAGTGCGTCAAGGTCGTCAGGGTGGACGGCACCCTGGTACAGATGAATGCGGCGGGACTGGCCATGATCGAGGCCAGCCGGCCGGAGCAGGTGATCGGCAAGCCGATCCTGCATCTGCTGATGCCGGAATACCGCCAGGCCTACCGGGATTTCATCGGCAGCGTCCTGCGCGGCAACAAGGGTATGATGGAATTCGAGATCACCGGGCTCAAGGGCGCCCATCGCTGGATGGAAACACATGCCGTTCCGTTGCCCGGCGAACAGGGCAGCCAGCCGCTCGTGCTCAGCATCACGCGCGATATCACCGAACGCAAGCAGACCGAGCGGCGTCTCAAGCAGCTCGCCCATTTCGACAGCCTGACCGACCTGCCCAACCGCGTGCAGTTCATCGAGCGGCTGGAACAGGCCATGGCCGATGCCGACCGCAACGAGCGGTTGCTGGGCGTGGTGTTCCTCGATCTCGACCGGTTCAAGTACATCAATGACAGCCTCGGCCACGGGAAGGGCGACATGCTGTTGCGGGAAGTTGCCATGCGCCTGAGCGGCGTGGTGCGCCGCGGCGACACGGTGGCGCGCCTGAGCGGCGATGAATTCGCGCTGGTGCTGGCGGACATGGGCCATGTGGACGACGCCATTCACGTGGCCCAGAAAATCCTGGACGTTTTCCATAAGCCGTTCCGCGTTGCCGGACACGATTTGTTCGTCACCGCCAGCCTGGGCATCACCCTGTATCCCTTCGATGACCGCGGCGCCGACGACCTGTTGCGCAACGCCGACGTGGCCATGTACCGCGCCAAGGAATCCGGCAAGAACAATTTCCAGTTCTACGTGGCGGAAATGACCACCATCGTGTCCGAGCGGCTGGCGCTCGAAAACGACCTGCGCTTCGCGCTCGAACGCGGCGAATTATCGCTGAATTACCAGCCCATCGCCGATTGCCGTTCGGGGAACATCGTTGGCATGGAGGCGCTGTTGCGCTGGAAGCATCCCGAGCGCGGCATGATTTCGCCGACGCTGTTCATCCCGCTGGCCGAGGAGACCGGTTACATCATCCCCATCGGCGAATGGGTCCTGCGCACGGCCTGCGAACAGTGCCGACACTGGCAGAAAAAGGGCTTTCCCTCGCTGTACGTGGCGGTGAACCTATCCTCGCGGCAGTTTCACCAGCAGGATCTGACGGCATCCATCCATCGGGTGCTGCAGGAAACCGGCCTCGACCCCACGCGCCTGGCGCTGGAGATCACCGAGGGCCTGATCATGCAGCAGGCCGAGACCTCGGTGAACACCCTGCGCGAGCTGAAGGCCATGGGCATCCGGATTTCCATCGACGATTTCGGCACCGGTTATTCCAGTCTCAGCTACCTCAAGCGCTTCCCGATCGACGTGCTCAAGATCGACCAGTCGTTCGTGCGCGATATCCCGAAGGACGAGGACGACGCCGCCATCGCCAGCACCATCATCACCATGGCCCACAGCCTGGGGCTGAAGGTCGTGGCCGAGGGCGTCGAAACCCCGGAGCAGCTGAATTTCATGCGTGGGCACTACTGCGATGCCATGCAGGGATACTATCTCAGCAAACCCGTCCCGCCCGAACAATTCGAGCTTTTGCTGAAAAACGGAACGCGTCTCGACATTGCCTGACCGTGCATCGGCGACAGCCGTGACACGCGGACAATGCAACCCCGCCCACTGCGCTCGCTCGTCTTGCTGTTATAATACGTCCGTCCCGCCCATGGCGGCTGTTGCCATTTTCCAAGGATAGAGAGATGAAAAAATATTTTCTGCTGTTGCCGTTGATCATGCTGCTGAATCATGTCGCCGTGGCGGCTGAGCCGCCGGCCATCGGTTACGTCGACGTGCGCAAGGTGCTGCTGGAGAGCAAGACCGGCAAGAAGAACAAGGCCGAGTTCGAGAAGATGGTCAAGGCCAAGGAAGCCGCCATAAAAAAGGAGGAGGAAAAGCTCAAGTCCATGCAGGAGGCGTTCCAGAAGGACCAGCTCATGATGACGGAAGACCAGAAAAAGGCCAGGCAAAAGGAATTCCAGGAAAAGGCCGAGGCCTACCAGAACATGGTGCGCAACGCCAAGCAGGAAGTGGGCAAGAAGGACAATGAATACACCTCCAGGGCGATGACCGAGGTCCGGGCCATCGTCGCGGACCTGGCGAAGGAGATGAAGCTGAGCCTGGTGCTGGAGGCGTCCGAGACCGGGCTGCTTTATGCCGACGAGAAAATGGACCTGACGCCGAAGGTGATGGAGAAGTACGACGCGAAGGGGAAGTAGTTTTTTCTTTGCCATTCTTGCGAAACTCTCTTTGTCGTCATGCCCGCGTAGGCGAGTATCCAGGCTTTGAATGATAAAGCCGCCCTTTGGGCGGCTTTATCATTTGTGTCGCCTGCGGCGACGCATACTTGTGGGTGGCTGACCCACGGCAGGTTACTTTTCTTTGCTTGTGCAAAGAAAAGTAACCAAAAGAAACACACCCCGGAGCGCGCGACATCCTCCTCCGTTCCTCGCCCCACCGGGCGCTCGACCAACTCGCCGGGCGCAAACTACGCGCCTCGGGCTCGAACACGGTCTCGCTTAACTACTCCCGGTGGGTCTGCGGTACTCGGCGCGCGCTATGGGGAAGTGAGCAACCCATCTCAAACCTCGGCACGGGTGTCCTTTTCCACCCCGTATGGCGCGCCCGAGTATCGCAG
>JBFMBB010000170.1:0-5082 GCA_040755435.1 Pseudomonadota bacterium
ACGAGAATGAGGGCGGCGGCAGCCAGGGCGAGCTCGACCCGCAGGCCGGCGGCGCGCCGCAACCGCCGCCGCTGTCGGCACCGGAGCGGGAATCGCTGCACAAGCAATGGCAGCAGCGCCTGGCCTCGGCCGCGCAACAGGCGATCCAGGCCGGCAAGCTCGGCGGCTCGATGGCGCGCATCGTGGACCACCTGCTGCAACCGCAGCTGCCGTGGCGCATGCTGCTGGCGCATTACATGACGCGCGCCTCGCGCGACGATTACAGCTTCGCGCATCCGTCACGGCGCGAGGGCACGGCGATCCTGCCCGGCATGCGCAGCCAGCACACCGACCTGATCGTGGTGCTCGACACCAGCGGTTCCGTCTCGGACGAGGAAATGCGGGAATTCGTGAGCGAGGTCAACGCCATCAAGGGCCAGGTCGGCGCGCGCATCACGCTGCACGCCTGCGACGACAAGCTGTCCCCGAACGGTCCCTGGACCTTCGAGCCTTGGGAAGAAATCGTGCTGCCGCAGCAATGGCACGGCGGCGGCGGCACGAAGTTCACTCCCGTGTTCGAATGGGCCGAAAATCTGGACCGCCCGCCCCAGCTGCTGCTCTATTTCACCGACGCCAAAGGTGAATTCCCGAAGCGCGAGCCGTCCTACCCGGTACTGTGGCTGGTCAAGGGCAAGGAGAAGGTCCCCTGGGGCCAGCGGATTCAGTTAAACTAGCGCGCCGATAATTTTTTCTGTTTTCTCGTCCGGATTTTCATGGAACTCTCCAGCGAAGACCTGCTGCGGCTGAACGTGCTGCTCGCCAACGACATCGAGGCGGTCCGCATCGACGAGCAGAACATGACGGTGTACGCGCTGGCGTGCGGCAACGAGGCGCGCGTTCCGCTCAATCCCACCTGCCGCGCGGAAAAATACCTGAAGCTGGTGCGCGAGATGCTGTCGAGCCACGTGCTCGGCTCGCCCGGCGGCTACCCGGTGTTCCTGCAGCGCTGGACGCGCATGGGCCAGCAGCGCGAAACGCGGCTGGACAAGCTGCTGCTGCTCGGCGAACCCGAAGCGATCACCGCCGTGGCCGGGTCGCCGGGCCTGACCGACGAACTGGCGCGGCGCACCTGGTGGGCCCAGCCGACCTCCGACATCGCGCGTCGCATGCTCGACAAGACCGCCGTGGTGCAGGGAACCATGGGCCGGGAACTGGCGGAATACCTGGCGGAGCATCTGCCGTTCGAAACCGACCCGATGCTGGTGATCGCCACGATCCGCCTGATCCTGCAGCCGGGACTGATCGACGCCGGGGCACGCGACCGCATTTTCCGGCTCGGCACACACCGCAACGTCTATCACATCGGATTCCTGGAAGCGCTGCCGGACGCTCTGCCCGATCCCTTGCCGGCGCGCGCGGATTCGGCGGATTATCGCGACCGGCTCGCGGCCCTCGCGGCGCAAGGCAACGCGCCGGCGGCGTTGCTGGCCAAGCTGCTCGATTCCCGGGGCCAGACCTTTCTGGCCGTGTCCGAGACGCCATTGCAGCACCCGGTGGACAAATACACCGTGGCCAAGCTGATGGACATCGTCGGGAATTATTTCCGGCCGGCGCTGGGCGCGCAAAAACCCGCGCGCGAGATCGGCGCCGCCATCGCCGCCACGGAGAGACTCCTGGCCGCAGCGGACGGCGAGCTCGCCGCGCTGCTGCAAGCCGTGCCGGAACTGCGCGCTGAAATCGCCGCCATGCTCACGCTCGCGCACACCGGCGAGGCGCTCGTTACGCCCATCATCGCCGCATCCTCCGCGAGCGGAACCCTGCTGCGCCGCAAGCTCGAACCGGTGCTGGAGCCACTGCTCAGGCAATACGCGGTGCTGCGCAAAACAGCGCATGCGCCGTCCGGCAGCCGGGCGACAAGGCGAATTCCTGCAAGATAGATTTTTTAATGCAGGGCGCGCATTGCGCGCCCGTCGACAATGGCGCGTGATACGCGCCCTGCATTTCTTACTTTTTCTCGGGGTCTTGCTTGTTGCGGCCGATCCGGGTGATCGGCACCACCACGTTCTTCTTCGGATCGTCCGTGAAATAGGGACGCATGTCCATGGACTTGCCGGACTCCTCGATCAGCTCGCGTTCGCGCGCGGAAATCAGCTTGAGGCACTGGCGGATGCCCTCGATGGTGCGGTCGGACAGCGGGTGCTTCAGACCGGGCTGCGTGGCCGTATCCTTGACGACATCGGTCAGCACCAGTTTCAGGGCCTTCAGAATCTGGTATTCCTTGCTTTCCAGCGGGGTGATCTTGTCGTCGCTCATGTCCTGTCTCGGCCGGTATGGCGGGGGAACCGCGCAATCGGCCGCAGGTTACAGGGAATGCGACGGCTTGGCAATCAACCGCCGGCGGGACTGGCGGCGATCGTGGTGTAGCGGTAGCGCGGGCTGTACTGGCGATGGTATTGCAGGACCTTGCGCACGTAAAACTGCGTTTCCGCGTACGGCGGAATGCCCTGATGCTGCTTCACCGCGTTCTCGCCGGCGTTGTAGGCGGCGATGACGAGGTAGAGCTTGTTGTTGAACATGTCGGAAAGGAATTTCAGGTGCTGCACGCCGGCGCGGATATTCTCCACCGGGTTGTAGATGTCGCGCACTCCGTAACGGCGCGCGGTCTCGGGCATCATCTGCATCAGGCCGCGCGCGCCCTTGTGCGACACGGCGTAGGGGTTGAAAGCGGATTCCGCGTGCATCACGGCCTTGACCAGCGCGAAGTCCACGCCGTGTTCGTCGGCGTAGCGCCGGATCAGCCGATCGTAGGTGGAAGGAGCTTCACGGAACACCGGGCTGTTCTTCTGCGCCGCCAGCCGGCCCGCGCCCTTCACGTCCGGCGTCACGCGCACCACGCGCGTATGTTTCGCGTTGATCGGATGATCGGTGATCATGCGCGAGCCGTCCGGCATCTCGTACACGTACACCTCGGCCCGGGCCACGGCGCCCATGGCCAACAGCGCGCACAGCCCGAGGGCTGCCGCGCTGCGTCGCGCCGAGGACAGTCTGTTGCTCCGCATCCGTCAGAATTTTCCGTTTAAATCCACGGGTATAGCTTGCAACTCCCGTGCCGTCAGTTTGCTACCCCCCCCCACCCTATCCCTCCCCCGCAAGGGGGGAGGGAACCCCCCTGTTCACATGCCTCTACATACGGGAAAAAATGAACTCCTCCCCCTTGCGGGGTGAGGCGGAAATAGGAAAAGGTCCAGTGGACCTTTTCCCCGCCGAACGGGCGCACATGCTTTTGTGCGCCCCTGGCGGGAACAAGGTTAGGGGGAGGGGACTAGGAGACAGCGACAGAAAACGTCAGGCAACAGCCGCACCGCGCCCGGTGCCGGAGCCTACTTGAGAATCTCGGTATCGGCGTGGGAATACGGCGGCGAGCAGCAACACAGGATTTTCAGTTCCGTCGGGCCGGTGTTGTCCACGCGGTGCGGCGTCCCGGGCGGGATGCAGATGGTGTCGCCGACGTGAATGGAAAAGATTTCATCGCCGCGCACCATGCGCCCTTCACCGGCGGTGACGTGATAAATCTCCTCGGTGCGATGGTGTCGGTGCAGCTGCGTGCCCTCTCCCACCGGCACGGTGGCCTCGGCCAGGCTCTGGTTGGCGTTGCCATGCACGTCCGGGTGCATCAGCTCGCGGATGATGGAGCCATCCCGGGTGGCGTAAGCCTCGACGCTGACGTAGCGGCTCTTGTGCATGGCCGCCCTATTATGCCTCGGGCCACGCGGCCCGGTCGACATACACGTCTATGCCCTGGGCGGGCGTGACGTGCCGCGCCGGAATATCCGCGCCGGCACGCCACCGTTTCACGGCCTCGCGCTTGGATTCGCCCCCGACCAGGAACAACACCCGCCGCGCGCGGCTCAGGCGCGCGGCGCTCAGGCTCACGCGCTCCGGCGGCGGCTTCGGCGCGTGGCGCACCGCCACCACGTCCAGCTGATTTCTTTCCAGGCCATATGGCTGGCCGGGGAACAGGCTGGCGGTGTGGCCGTCCTCGCCCAACCCCAGCAGCACCAGGTCGAATTGCGGTGCGCGGCGCAGGATTTCAGCATAGCGTTGCGCCCCCTGCTCCGCGCCGAGTTCGGCCGGAACCGGATGGATGTTGCCCGGCGGGATGGCGACGTGGTCGAGCCAGGCGCGGCGCGCCATGTTGTCGTTGCGCCCGGAATCGTCGCGCGGCAGGCAGCGCTCGTCGCCGAAATAAATCTGCCACTTGCCCCAGTCCGCCCCGCACTCGCGCAGGTGCGCGTAGGCGGACTGCGGAGTGTTGCCGCCGGCCAGCACCAGATGGAACGCGCCATGCGCCGCGATCGCCGCGCGTGCGGCATCGAAGATCAGCGCCGCCGCCTGCTCCGCGAGTACGGCGGCATCCGGGAACACCTGCCAGCGCGTCGTCGGTGCCGGGCTACTCACGCCGTCAGATCTCGTTGCGCCAGACCTGGTCTTCGCGCTCGAACAGACGCCCGGCCTCGCGCGGGCCCCAGGAACCGGCCGGGTAGGTGGCGATGTAGTCGCGGCGGCGCGACCAGTCGCGCAGGATCGGATCGACCACGCGCCAGGCCCACTCGACCTCGTCGAAGCGCAGGAACAGGCTGCGGTCACCCTCGACCACGTCCAGCAGCAGCGTCTTGTACGCCTCCATGGTGGTCGCCTGGCTCTGGCGGTAGGAGGCGTTGAGCTTGACGATGCGCGTGTTCATGCCGAGACCCGGTTCCTTGGCGTGCAGCTCGACGTGCATGCACTCGGTCGGCTGCATCGAGAGCAATACCCAGTTGGGGTCGATGTGGGTTGCGCCGGCCTCGTGGAACAGCAGCTGCGGCGGGTGGCGGAAGCGGATCGCGATGAACGCGGCATTGTCCGTCAGGCGTTTGCCGGTGCGGAGATAGAACGGCACGTTGCGCCAGCGCCAGTTGTCGATGTAGAACTTTGCCGCCACGAAGGTTTCGGTCGCCGAGTTCTTGCTGACGCCCTCCTCGTCGAGATAACTCGGCACGTCCTTCGCGCCCGCGCGTCCGGCGGCGTATTGCGCGCGATAGGCATGATCGCCCACGCCCTGCG
>JBFMBB010000171.1:0-4960 GCA_040755435.1 Pseudomonadota bacterium
CCGGCGCGATATCCGCCAGCGGCCGCAGCACGAAGGCGTAGCGCCGGATGTCCGGATGTGGCAGGTTGGCCACGGCGTCGTGCCGCACCATGTCGCCGTAAAGCAGCAGGTCGAGATCGAGCGTGCGCGCGCTGAAGCGTTCGGTCTGGCGGACACGCCCGAATCGGGTTTCTATGCGCGCCAGCGTTTCCTTGATGCTCTCGATGGTTTCAGTGGTATCGAAACCGGTCACGAGATTGTAAAAATTCTCGCCGTCGAAACCGAGGGCCTTGGTTTCGTACACGGGGGAGAGCGTGAGCGGGCCATAATGCGCGGTCAGCTCGCGCAGCGCGCCGCGGATGCTGTTTTCCCTGTCGATGTTGCTGCCGATGCCGATGTAGACGCGAGGCATAAGAAATATGATCTTGAGCCACGGAGCACACAGAGATCACAGAGAGACGGCAATCAAAAACCTCTGTGTACTCTGTGCCCTCTGTGGCGAAAATTTTATGTCTTTTGGCCGCGCTCGATGATCACGCCCACGTCGGTGGCCCCGCGCACGGCGCCCTTCTTGTTGACGCGCACGCGCACCCAGGCGAGCTTGAACTCGGCCAGCAGGAGTTCCGCGACTTTCTCCGCCAGTGTTTCCACCAGCTGGTACTGCGAGTTGCCGACGAACTCCCCGAGGCGCTTGGAAACCGCCTTGTAGTTGAGAGTGTCCTCGATCTTGTCAGTGGAAGCGGCACGGCGGATGTCGGCGGCCATGTCGAGATCGAAAACGATGGTCTGCTTGATGCGGCGTTCCCATTCCCAGATGCCGATGATGCACTCGATCTTGAGGTCGTGGAGGTAGATAATATCCATGGACATCTTTTTGCTTTGTCGAATATGGCACAACGAAATTGAACGAGGCTCTGCCGCTCACGCGCACCCCCTCTCCCCTTGCCCTCTCCCGCGAGGGGAGAGGGGGAGTCGGTTCGCTGACGCGGTCTATAAGAAGCCACTATAACGAAAAACCGCGCGCACTTTAAATGATGACCTGGCTTTATTCACTTCCGCTGCTGGCCTATCTGCTCGGCTCGGTGTCGAGCGCCGTGGTCATCGCCCGTGTCATGGGCCTGCGGGACCCGCGCGACGTCGGCTCCGGCAATCCGGGCGCCACCAACATCCTGCGCTACGGCGGCAAGGCCGCGGCCATCCTGACCCTGGCGGGGGACATCCTCAAGGGCGTGGTCGCGGTGCTCATTGCGCGGGCGCTGACCGCGGACGACTTGATCATCGCGCTCACCGGCTTCGCCGCCTTCCTCGGCCACCTGTTCCCGGTGTTCTTCGGTTTCCGCGGCGGCAAGGGCGTGGCCACGGCGCTGGGCGTGTGGTTCGCGCTCAGCCCCCCGGTCGGCCTGGCCCTGCTCATCACCTGGGTGCTGATGGCGGTGCTGTTCCGTTACTCCTCGCTGGCGGCCCTGACGGCCTCGGTGGCGGCGCCGCTGTACGTGGCATGGCTGAAGCCGGGCATGCCATACCTGGTGACCATGGTCGTCATGAGTGCGATCCTGATCGTGCGCCACGCCTCCAATATCCGCAAACTGTTCGCCGGCACCGAGACCAAGATAGGCCGCTAGAAAACTTAACTAAAAAACTGGCCACAGAGATCACAGAGATGAAACAACAAGGCTTTTTACTCTGTGCCCTCTGTGTACTCTGTGGCTGGAATATTCAGATCAGATTTTAACTTCGCCGATTTCTTCGATGCCCCAGCGCGCCCGCGCGCCGAACGCGAGCGGCTCGTGCTGGCCCGCCGCCAGCCGCAAACAGCCGGCGTAGGCGATCATGGCGCCGTTGTCGGTGGAGAATTCCGGGCGCGGGAAGTACACGCGCACGCCGAGGTTTCCCGCGAGTTGTTGCAGGCGCGCGCGCAGTTTCTGGTTGGCGCTGACGCCGCCCGCTACCACCAGTTGGCTCGTGCCGGTGCGTTCCAGCGCCCACTCGCATTTGATGGCGAGCACGTCCACCGCGGCCTGCTCGAACGAGGCGGCGATGTCGGCGATAAGTTGTGGCGTGAGCGCCTGCTTCTGCACCGCCGTGACCACGGCGGTCTTGAGGCCGCTGAAACTGAAGTTGAGTCCCGGGTGCGCGCCCTGGGTCTTGAGTCGCTCTGTCATGGGCCGCGGGAATTTGAATTTTTTCGGATCGCCGTTTTGTGCCATCTTCGCGATCGCCGGGCCGCCCGGGTAACCGAGGCCGAGCAGCTTGGCGGTCTTGTCGAAGGCCTCGCCCACGGCGTCGTCCACGGACTCGCCCAGGATGGTGTAATGGCCGAGCGCCCGCACGTCGGCGAGCAGGGTGTGCCCGCCGGAGACCAGCAGCGCGGTGAAGGGGAACGCCGGCGGGTCCGGCTCCAGCATGGGCGAGAGCAGGTGCCCTTCCATGTGGTGTATCGCGACCGCGGGGACCTTCCAGGCATAGGCCAGCGAACGGCCCAGGGCCGCGCCCACCAGCAGGGCCCCGGCCAAGCCCGGCCCCCCGGTGTAGGCGATGCCGTCGATCTGGTCCGGGCGGGTATCGGCCTCCTGCATCACCGTCCGGATCAGGGGCAGGGCCTTGCGGATGTGGTCGCGCGAGGCCAGTTCCGGCACCACCCCGCCGTAATCGAGGTGCAGGGCGGTCTGGGAAAACAGCCGGTGCGCCAGCAGACCCTCCCGGGAGTCGTACAGGGCGACCCCGGTGTCGTCGCAGGAGGTTTCGATGCCGAGAACACGCATAAACGGCGATTTTACACGGGAAGGGGCGGATTTCCGGTCTATGATGTACAAATCCGGCGGGAATCTATAGAATCGCCGCCTTTCCGTATCTGACCGGCCCCTGTTCGGGCCCCATTCTGTGAGGGAAACGATGCCTTCAGTCCGGGTTAAAGAGAACGAACCATTCGAAATGGCTCTGCGCCGTTTCCGCCGCTCCTGCGAGAAGGCGGGCGTATTCACCGAGATGCGCAAGCGCGAGCACTACGAGAAGCCGACCGAAATCCGCAAGCGCAAGGCCGCCGCCGCGCGCAAGCGCGAGCTGAAGAAGCTCATGCGCCGCAGCAACCCGCGTCCGCCCGCCCCCGCGGCCACCAGCTCCCGCCCCTGATTTCCTCCCCCTTCAGGCGATGAGCCTCAAGGAAAAAATCAAAGACGACATCAAGCAGGCCATGCGCGACAAGAACGAGTCGCGCGTGGGCACCCTGCGCATGCTGAGCGCCGCGATCCAGCGGCGCGAGGTGGACGAGCGCATCCAGCTCGACGACACCCAGGTCATCGCCGTGATCGAGAAGCTGGTGAAGCAGGGCCGCGAGTCGATCGAACAGTACATCAAGGGCGGGCGCCAGGAGCTGGCCGACAAGGAATCCGCTGAGATCGCCGTGTTCCAGGCCTACCTGCCGCAGCAGCTGAGCGAGGCCGAGATCGACCAGCTCATCGCCGAGGCCGTCGCCGCCACCGGTGCCAGCTCGGTCAAGGACATGGGCAAGGTCATGGGTGTGCTCAAGCCCAAACTCCAGGGTCGGGCCGACATGGGCAAGGTCGGGGCAAAAATCAAAACCAGACTCGGCGGCGCCTGAACCGCATCGCGTTTTCCCCGGCAAAACCCGCTCCCGCCGCATTTTCATTTCCGCGCCTTACCGGCCTGTTTAGAATAGCCGCATGGCCGGCCGCATTCCCAAGCAGTTCATCGACGAACTACTGACGCGCTCCGACATCGTCGATGTCATCGACGCGCGCGTGCCGCTGCGCAAGGCCGGCAAGGACTACAAGGCCTGCTGCCCGTTCCACGAGGAAAAAACCCCTTCTTTTACCGTGAGCGCCGACAAGCAGTTCTACCACTGCTTCGGCTGCGGCGCGCACGGCTCGGCCATCGGTTTCCTCATGGACTACGAGCACATGAGCTTCGTCGAGGCGGTCGAGGAACTGGCGGCGCGCGCCGGGCTCACGGTGCCGAAGGAGGCGGGCGCCGCGTTCGAGAAGGAAAAAGACACCGGTGCCGATCTCATCGAACTGCTGCGCGAGGCCGCGCGGTTCTACCGGCAGCAGCTGCGCGAGCACCCTCAGGCGAGCCGGGCGGTGGACTACTTCAAGCGGCGCGGCATTACCGGCGAGATCGCACGCGACTTCGACCTCGGTTTCGCCCCGGACGGCTGGGACAACCTGCTGCGCGCCCTCGGCAAGGACGACGCCGCGCGTGAGGCGCTGACGCGCGCCGGACTGGTTATAAAAAAGGACAGCGGCGGCTACTACGACCGCTTCCGCGACCGCGTCATGTTCCCGATCGAGGATCACCGCGGCCGCATCGTCGCTTTCGGCGGGCGCGTGATCGACAAGGGCGAGCCGAAATACCTGAACTCCCCGGAAACGCCGCTGTTCCACAAGGGCCGCGAGCTCTACGGCTTGTTCCACGCGCGCGACGCCATCAAGCGCGAGAACCGCGTCATGGTGGTCGAAGGCTACATGGACGTGGTGGCGCTCGCCCAATTCGGCATCGATTTCGCGGTGGCCACGCTCGGCACCGCTACCACGCGCGACCACCTCGAGCGCCTGTTCCGGCACGCCCCGGAAGTCATTTTCTGTTTCGACGGCGACCGTGCCGGCCGCGAGGCCGCGTGGCGCGCGCTCGACAACGCGCTGCCGGTGCTGCGCGAAGGGCGCCAGATCAGCTTCCTGTTCCTGCCCGAGGGCGAGGATCCGGACACGCTGGTGCGCAAGGAGGGCCGCGATGCGTTTCTGGCCCGCCTCAAGAAGGCGTTGCCGCTGCCGGATTATCTTTTCGACACGCTCACGCGCCAGGTGGACCTCGGCCGCCTCGACGGCCGTGCGCGGCTGGTGGAACTTGCCCGCCCGCTGTTGTCCAAGATGCCGGCCGGAGTGCTGCGCCAGATGATGCTGGACCGGCTGGCCGAGCTGAGCCTCATGGATCCGGACAAATTGCCCGTGAGCGCCGCGACAGCGGA
>JBFMBB010000172.1:0-4835 GCA_040755435.1 Pseudomonadota bacterium
GGTCGCCGACCTGGTGGACGTGGTGCGCACCCTGACCGCGGACCCGAACAACCGCGTGCCGCACCTGGCATTTCAGCCCGATGCGCTGGTGGACCTGCCGATCCTGCCGATCGAGGAGGTGGAGACCTCCTATTACCTGCGACTGCACGCGCTCGACAGGCCCGGCGTGCTGGCCGAGGTGACGCGCATCCTGGCCGATCTCGGCATCAGCATCGAGTCCATCCTGCAGAAGGAACCGCAGGCGGGCGAGGACACGGTGCCGGTGATCATCCTGACGCAGCGCGTCAAGGAGAAGAACATGAACGAGGCGATCGCCCGCATCGAGAAACTGGCCTCGATCAAGGCCAGGGTCGCGCGCATCCGCCTGGAGCATTTGAATCCCGATTGGAAATAGATTTTTTGCCACAGAGCGCACAGAGACCACAGAGTTAAACATATTTCCTTTTCAGCTTTCATAACCTCTGTGTCCTCTGTGCTCTCTGTGGCTAATCTTTCTTAGGATATTTTGTCATGCCTCATTACACCGGCCTCATCGAAAAATACCGCGACCGCCTGCCGGTCTCGAAGGATACCCGCATCATCAGCCTGGGCGAGGGCGCGACGCCGCTGATTCAGCTCAAAAATATTCCGCGCGAGCTGGGCAAGCGGGTTGATATCTACGTCAAGTTCGAAGGCCTGAATCCGACCGGCTCCTTCAAGGACCGCGGCATGACCATGGCCGTGACCAAGGCGGTCGAGGAGGGCAGCCGCGCCATCATCTGCGCCTCCACCGGCAATACTTCGGCGGCCGCGGCGGCCTATGCCGCGCGCGCCGGCATTACCTGCTTCGTCGTGATCCCGGACGGCAAGATCGCGCTCGGCAAGCTGGCCCAGGCGATGATCCACGGCGCCTGCGTGATCCAGATCCAGGGCAATTTCGACGCCGGCATGGAGCTGGTGAAGCAGGTGGCCGGCGAGGCGCCGGTGACCATCGTCAACTCCATCAATCCCTACCGCCTGCAGGGCCAGAAGACCGCAGCCTTCGAGGTTGTCGAGGAGCTGGGCGATGCGCCCGACTATCACTGCCTGCCGGTCGGCAACGCCGGCAATATCACTGCCTACTGGATGGGTTACAGCGAATACGCCGCCGCCGGTATCAGTCGCACACGCCCGGTGATGGTCGGCTACCAGGCGGCCGGGGCGGCACCGTTCATTCTCGGCAGGATGGTGGACAATCCCGAGACCGTCGCCACCGCGATCCGCATTGGTCATCCACAGTCCTGGGACAAGGCCTGGCAGGCACAGAAGGAATCGAAAGGCTGGTTCGACAAGTTCACCGACGAAGAAATTCTTGCGGCGCAGAAACTGCTGGCGCAAAAGGAAGGAATTTTCTGCGAGCCGGCCTCGGCCACTTCGGTTGCCGGCGCCCTGCACGACATCAAGGCCGGCAAAATCCCCGAGGGCAGCCGGGTGGTCTGTACCCTGACCGGCCACGGCCTCAAGGACCCCGACACCGCCATCAAGCAAAGCACCGGCCCGCTGCACAAGATCAAGGCCGAGCTGGGCGCCGTCAAAAAGACCATCCTGGATAATTTGCCACGCTAGCCCGGCTGGCGTTCCTGCCCGTACCCGGTCCGGCGACGTCAGGCCTGGCCAAGACCCGTGATTTTTCAGCCCCTCCGTCGATCCCGCCGGGGGGTCGCCGTCCCCCGGTAAATTCGCCGTTTCAGGCAAATTACCGTTATTCCTGCCGTTATTTCCGCTGATTTCATGCCGGTTTCCCGGCGATCCCCGAGGGGCTGGCACAGGTATTGCTATAACTTTAGGTATGCCGGGATAGCCCGGGAAACAGGAACCGACGCGGACAGCAGGACCCCGAGAAGGAGGGGTCGTCATGGGAAACAGCATGGAACCGGTACATATCGAGCACACCGCCGACACCACGCATGTGGCGCTGGAGGCGGCGCTCGGCATCCGCGACGCCCATGTCCTGCACGAAAAGCTCCACACCGCGCTGACCGCCGCCACCGCCATCATTATCGATGGCAGCCGCCTCGAGCGGCTGGATGCCGCCGTCATGCAGGTGCTGGCCGGATTCACCCGCGCCGCTCGCACACGCGGCCTGGCGGTCACCTGGCACAGCCCGTCCCCCGTATTGCAGCAGGCCGCGCGCGTGCTCGGCCTCGAAACCGTTCTCGAGATGGAGTCATGAGCACCCATCTCTCGCTCACTTCGAACATTACCTCCTGGCCGCGGTGGTGGCTGTCGGCCGCCGTCGGCATGGGCATTTCGCTGGCGTGGACGGTGCCCTTCGTGCCGTGGTGGGTAGTGCTGGGCAGCAGCCTGTGCGCCGTGCTCACGCTCACCGTGCTCGCGTTTTACGCGCGCAAGCAGGAAGAAGCCATACCGCTGCAGGGCGAGGAAGTCCTGGAAGGGCATGACGCCAAACAGGTGCTGGAACAGGTCGACGACCTCATATCGTCGTCGCATGACCTCGAACAGATTCCCCAGGTGGACGATGTCCTGCAGAACATGGCGGCGGACAACCAGCGGCGCCGCCTGGAAGAACTGATGCGGCGCTGGATGGACGTAGGCCAGCGTTATGGCGAGGCCGCGCTGGTGCTGCGCCGCGAGATTCAGTCGGTCATCAAGCAGACCGAGCAGGCCACCGGCACAATCGCCAGCAGTTTCGAGGCGGTCATCAACAAGGCCACCATCCAGGCGCGCCAGGCGATGGAGCTGCTCGAAGGCACGCAGGGCGCCGCCAGCGACGGCGCGCCGCAATCCCTCAAGGACTTCATCCAGGTGTCGGACGAACGCCTCAACAAGATGGCCGACGAGGTCGTGCGCGTGGCGGACCTGTCCGTGAACATGGTGCGCGAACTCGACGGCGTGCAGAACCGCACGCAGGCGATCGACGGCTTCCTGCTGGACGTGGAAAAACTGGCGGACCAGACCAGCCTGCTGGCGCTGAACGCCGACATCGAAGCCGCGCGCGTCGGCGAGCACGGCCGCGGGTTCTCGGTGGTGGCCTCCGAGGTGCGCCGCCTCAGCAAGCGCTCGCACGAGTTCAGCGACCGCATCCGCGTGCACTTGAAGGAAGTACGCACCGGCCTCAGCAAGACCTACGGCGACATGCGCACGCTGTCGGCCGCCGACATGGAGCACGCGCTCAAGATCAAGGAAGACGTCATTTCGCTGACGCGTTCGCTCGAAGGCAAGAACCGCGAAGTGGCCGAGACCGTGAGCCGCATCAACGAGATCAGCAAGGAGATCGCCCAGGACGTGCAGAACGTCGTGGTCTCGCTGCAGTTCCAGGACATCACCAGCCAGAAACTGAGCGGCATGCTGGAGCCGATGGACGACCTGCGCCGCACCCTGTACCACCTGATGCAGGAAACCGCCAACCTGGACAAGGGCCTGCTCAAGAATCTGCAGGGCAACGAAAACTGGCTGTCGCGCATGCGCGAGGTTCCCGCCGCCGAGCCGGAAGTCAAGCTGACGAAGAATCCGGAACAGGATCTGCGCAAGGTTCACGGCGCCGTGGGCAATGGACCCGCCGTGGAACTGTTCTGAAGGAGTGCTGCCATGGCAACCATACTGACCGTCGACGATACCGCCTCCATGCGCCAGATGATCAGCTTCACGCTCAACAGCGTGGGGCACGAGGTCATCCAGGCCTGCGACGGCCAGGAGGCGCTCAAGCTGATCCAGGGCAAGAAGGTCGACCTGGTCATCGCCGACGTCAACATGCCCAACATGGACGGCATCACGCTGGTGAAATCGCTGCGCGAGCTGGTGGACTATAGATTTACCCCGATCCTGATGCTGACCACGGAGTCGCAGGAGTCCAAGCGCCAGCAGGGAAAGGTCGCCGGCGCCACCGGCTGGATCGTCAAGCCCTTCAATCCGGAACAATTGCTGAACGTGGTCAAGAAGGTCCTGGGATAAGGCCATGGCCATCGACATGCGCCAGTTCCACCAGACCTTCTTCGAGGAGAGCCTCGAAGGCCTGGCGGGCATGGAAACCGAGTTGTTGCGCCTGGAAAAGGCCGCGGCCGGCAACGGCCACGATGCCGTGGTCGCCGATCCCGAGATTCTCAACACCATCTTCCGCGCCGCCCATTCCGTCAAGGGCGGCAGCAGCACCTTCGGTTTCGACGAGGTGGCCGCGTTCGCGCATGTGCTGGAATCACGGCTGGACGACCTGCGCGACGGCCGTACGCGTCCCGACCGTCGCGTGATCAGCCTGCTGCTGCTGTCGGTGGATTGCCTGCGCAGCCTGATCATCGCTGCTCGCACCGGCAAGGACGTAGACAGGAACGCCATCGACGACGTACGTGCCCGGCTGGAAAGCCTGGGAAGCGAAAACACCGCGACCGCCGCCGCGACTGTTTCGCCGACACCGGCGCAGTCATCGGGCAACGCGCATTGGGACATCGTATTCCGTCCGCACCGGCGCCTGTTCCACAACGGCAACGACCCGTTGCGGATATTGCGCGAATTGAGCGACCTCGGCGAGCTGAAGGTGCAGGCCGATCTCGCGGCCTTGCCGGCATGGGAACAGATCGATCCGGAAACCTGCTACCTGGCGTGGAACGTCGAGTTGATAGGGCCGGTGACGCGCGAGACCATTGCCGACGTGTTCAGCTGGGTCATGGACGATTGCGCGCTGGAAGTCACCGCGCACCCGGTGCAATCGCTGGCGCCGCGCGCCATCGCCGAGGCGGTCGCCAGCATGGACGCGCACGCGGACACGCTGCGCGTGAGCGTGCCCAAGGTGGATGCGCTGATCAATACCGTGGGCGAGCTGGTGATCACGCAGACCATGCTGAGCCAGCTCGCGGCCAATTTTT
>JBFMBB010000173.1:0-4786 GCA_040755435.1 Pseudomonadota bacterium
GCCCATGACGCTGGAGGATTTCTCGTCGAAACCCGGGCTGTCATCGAAGCGGTTGTGGCTGGCGATGAGGTCGACGCTCGGCTTGTGCGCCGCGCGCGCCGCCCGCACCCGCGCCTGGGCGGCCTGGTGCATGGCGCGCGCCGCCGCGAGGTCGCGGCGATTGGCCAGCGCACGCGTTTCGATGTCCGCGGCATTCGCCGTGTCGCCCGCGCCGCCGAAGGCGGCGGGAGCGAGCGTGACTTCCTGGTCGAGCGGCAGCCCCATGACGAGTTTGAGCTGATTGTGCGCCGATTCGAGGCGGGTCGCGGCTTGCTCGCGTTGCGCCTGCATCGCCGCCAGGTGCACTTCGGCGGTGAGCTTGTCGGACACGACGATTCGGCCCTCGCGCGCCAGCTGCCCGGTGGTGCGCGCGTGTTCCTGTGCGGCGTTGACGGCGTCCCCGGCGATGGCGAGCCCTTCCTGCGCCGCCTGCACGTTCAGATACGCATGCAGGGCCTGGAAGGCCGTGACCTCGCGCGCGCGTTCGTATTGCAGGCGCGCGTAATTTTCCATTTCCTCCGCGCTCGCCTGCGATGCCGACAGCCGCCCGCCGGCGTACAGCGGCAGGCGCAGCGCCAGTTGCGTGGTGTGCAGCTCGCTGCTGCCCGGATGGTTCAGGCGCGCGGGATCGAAATCGGGCGTGGTGACGCGGCGGGTGTTGAGCTTGTCGGCGAAGGCGTCGAGCGGGTTGTTGCTGGAACGCGCGCTGTACGAAAGACCGAGGCTCGGCAGGCGCGCCCCCTGCGCCGTCTGGGTGCGGCCGCCGGCGGCCGCCACCTGCTCGTGCAGGGCCCGCAGCTCGGGATTGTGCGCCAGCGCGTAACGCACCGCCTGCTCGCGGTCGAAGGTTTCGGCGGATGCCGGGGCGCCGAGGCCGAGCAGCAGGCCGAGCGCGGCGGTCCATGTGATCCGGTATGACATGCGACTCTCCAGGTTGTGTTGCCTCCCCATGCTCCCTGGTTATGAGTCTTTATGCAGGAATGGCCGGATAAATACGGCCGCGGGCGCCAAAAATCAATGACCCCCGTCAAAAATCAGAATGGCTTGACCACCACGAGGATGACCGTGACGACGAAGATCACGGTCGGAACTTCGTTGAACCAGCGGTACCACACGTGATCATGCCGGTTGCGGTCATACTTGAAGTCGATCATGAGCTTGGCGCACCAGATGTGGTAGAGGATCAGGGCCACGACCAGTGCCAGCTTCGCGTGCAGCCAGCCGCCTGTGATGCCGTAACCGAGCCACAGCCACAACCCGAACACGAGGGTGAGCAGGCCACCCGGGGTCATGATGCCGAAGAACAGCTTGCGCTCCATGATCTTGAAGCGCTCCATGCCGTCGCGGTCGGTGGCCGGCACCATGCTGTGGTACACGAACAGGCGCGGCAGGTAGAACAGCCCGGCGAACCAGGTGACCATGAAAATGATGTGCAGCGATTTGATCCAGAGCATGGCTTGGTATTTTTATGGCGCGCTCAGGCGCCGGGCTCTTTCAGGTAGCGTGCGACGATACGCCGCACCTTGGCCATGTCCAGCCGGCCGGTGTAGGTGAGCTCGGTCTTGCCTTCGGGCGACAGGACGAACGCGGTCGGCACGTAAGGCACGCCGCCGAAGGCGCTGGTCACCTTGCCCTGCACGTCGAGCGCGACCGGATAGGGCACATTGTGACGCTTCACGAAATCCTGCACCTGCAACGGCGGATCGTAGGGCATGGCCACGGCGATCAGTTCGAAGCCTTGCGGGCGCAGGTCGCGGTAGAGTTGAACGAGATCGGGCAGTTCCTCCACGCACGGCGGACAGGTGGTGGCCCAGAAACTCACCAGCACCGGCCGGCCGCGCAGTGCCTGCAAGGTCGCCCGGGTTCCATCGAGCAGGGTGAATTCGGTTTCCGGCGCCACGCGCGGCGCCGGCGGGAACAGCCAGGTCGCGGCCCAGGCCAGCAGCGCCGCGGCGCCGAGGATGACCAGCAGCCTGGTCTGTTTGTTCAGCCGTTTCATACGAACAGCTCCAGCAGGTTGTTCAGGTAGCGCCGGCCCTGCGGCGTCGGGCGCACGGCGCGCGCGTCCCACTCGATCAGGCCCTTGGTTTCAGCCTGTGCCAGTTCCTTCTCGCACGCGGTGAGCGGCATGCCGGCGCGCTCCTGGAACAGCGGCGAGGGAAAGCCGTCCACCAGGCGCAGCGCGTTGAGCATGAACTCCGCCGCGGTGTCGTGGCGCGAGAGTTTCTGCTCGCCGCCGATATTTTGCGGCGTACCCGCGGTGCGCAAATACTCTTTCGGCTGTTTAACTTTCCACAAGCGTGTAATCCCGTTGGCGTCGGTGATCTTGCCGTGCGCCCCGGCGCCGATGCCGAGGTAATCGCCGAAGCGCCAGTAATTCAGATTGTGTCGGCATTCATAGCCCGGTTTGGCATAAGCCGAGACCTCGTATTGCCGGTAACCGGCCGTGTCCAGCTCCGTTTGCAATTGGTTCTGCATGTCCCAGGTGGCGTCGTCGTCGGGCAGCGCCGGGGGACGCGCGTGGAACAGCGTGTTCGGCTCGATGGTGAGCTGATAGGCGGAGAGGTGCGTGGGGCCGAGCTGGATTGCCGTGCGCATATCCGAAACCGCCTGTTCCAGCGTCTGACCGGGCAGGCCGAACATGAGATCGAGATTGAAATTCTCGAACCCCGCCGCGCGCGCGGCCGCGGCGGCGCGCAGCGCCTGCTCGCGTCCGTGGATGCGCCCCAGTGCTTTCAGCTTTTCATTCTCAAAGCTTTGAATCCCGATGGACAGGCGGTTGACGCCGGCCGCGCGAAAGCCCTTGAAGTGTTCCTCGTCCACGGTGCCGGGATTGGCTTCGAGCGTGATTTCGATATTCTGGTCGAGCGACAGGCGCGCGCGGATGCCGGACAACAAACGGTCGATGGCCTCGGGCGAGAACAGGCTCGGCGTGCCGCCACCGATGAATATCGTATGCACGATTCGCCCCCAGACGCGCGGCAGATCCGATTCGAGATCGCGCAGTAGCGCGTCGACATATTCCTGTTCCGGAATTCCCTCGCGTGCCTCGTGTGAGTTGAAATCGCAATACGGACATTTGCGCACGCACCAGGGGATGTGCACGTACAGCGACAGCGGCGGAAGTGTGGCGAAGTTCTGCATGCGCGGACACAGGCGGAGAGGAAGCCGCGATTATATCAGTGGAGTGTAGGTTGGGGTGAGCGCAGCGAACCCCAACGTGTTTGTTGGGGTTCATTTCATTCATCCCAACCTACATTGCTAGGTCCGCGGGCTGGGCGCGATTACTACCTTCGGCCGTGCGATGCTCACCAGCATGACGCCGATCAGGATCACCACCATGCCCGCCAACTGCGCGGCGCTGAGGGTCTCATTGAGGATCAGCCAGCCGAGCACCACGGCCACCAGCGGGTTGACGTAGGCGTAAGTCCCGAGCGCCGCGGGGCTGACTTCGTGCAGCAGCCAGATGTAGGCGGCGTAGGCGAAGCAGGAGCCGAACACGATCAGGAAAGCGAGCGACGCCATGGCCTCCGTGGACCAGCTCCAACGCGCGGTCTCGCCCAACGGAAAACCGAAGGCGCAGAACACGATCCCGGCAACCAGCGATTGCATGGCGGCGACCATGAGCGGCGGAGTAGAGAGATGACTGCGCTTGGCCACCATGGAACCCGCGGCCCACAGCGGGCAGGCCGCCAACACCGCCAGTTGCGCGCCGAAGTGTTCGAGCGAGAAGCCATTCTCCGGCAACAGCAGCATGGCCACACCAAAGAAACCGACCGTGAGCCCGAACACGGTGCGCGACCCCAGCTTCTGGCCGTGCGCGCCGAGCGTGCCGAAGCCCGCCAGCCACAGCGCCGTGGTGGCGACGATCAGCGCCGCCTGGTTCGACGGCACCCACTGCTCGCCCCACACCACCAGCCCGTTCGCGCCCACCAGCATGAACAGCGCTGTAATCACAATCGTGCGCCATTCGCGGATATGAGTGGGAAATTTCTGCCCGCTCAGGCGCGCGTACAGCGCGAGCAGGACGCCGGCCACCACGAACCGTGACCCGGCGAATAGCAACGGCGGCAATTGCTGCACGCCGACGCGAATAGCCAGATAGGTTGAACCCCAGATGATATAAACCGCCGCGAAGGCGATGATGACTTTCCAGCGCCAGGAGGGGTTGTGTTTCACTATTTTATTCCCTTCAACGTAATTATATTGAACCAATAAACAATACAAATTCGCTTGTAGTCATGTATCGTTTTCCATGCGGTGACCACAGAGTGTCAAACGCTTTTTTCATAAATTTCTGTTCGTTGGAAACTATAATGTCAACTCCAACCATATAGCTGAGTTGTTCAATATCCATTTGTGTATTTATATCAACTTTCTGATTTGGTTCAGTCATCGCGTAATATGCACCATAGAGCATGCCTGTCATAAAAGCTGTGACATAAGGGTATCGTATTTTGTTTTCCACCCATCGTTGACACATTGCAGGAGCAATATCGTGTTTAACTTTCAAATGGCGAGTTAATATGCCGCACCCAAAATCGTTCAGGTGTTCATCGGCAAAACCCCCAAAGGATGATTTTTTGTTTGGTTTAACTCCAATTTTCTTTGTTTTCTGAGAAACATCGTCGCGCATTTCAACAAATACATCATGTAGCCGTTTTGATCTTTGTTTGATCTCGCTCTTCTCAATTCGAATCTGATTCAGATCGGTTGAGTCAATGAAGTTTTCAAATGCCATTTTTCT
>JBFMBB010000174.1:0-4775 GCA_040755435.1 Pseudomonadota bacterium
GTGGGCCTGATCCGGCAGATCCCGATCAAGCTCTCGCGCGCGGCCAAGCGCACGCTGGCCAAGTTCGTGCTGGACTTCATCCGCACCAACCCGGTGATCTACGACGGCCTGGCGCTGTTCCACGCCACGCACGGCAACCTGGGCAGCGCGGCGCTCGACGCCACCTCGCTCGCGGCGCGCCGGTTGGCGATGCTCAAGTACACCGAGAACGGCTCGGGCGATCGCATCGGCATTGGCCCCAAGTCGCTGCTGGTGCCGTTCGACCTACAGACCACGGCGGCGGACCTGTTCAACCGCAACACCAACAACGACAAGACCTTCCTGCAGAACCTGTCGCTGCAGGTGATCCCGGTGTGGTACTGGACCGACGTCACCGACTGGGCGATCGCGGCGGACCCCAACGACATCTCCGGTCTCGAGGTCGGCTTCCTGGACGGCCGCGAAGAACCGGAACTGTTCGTACAGGATTCGCCCACCAGCGGCAGCATGTTCAGTAATGACGTGCTGACCTGGAAACTCCGCCACATCTACGGCGGCGCGATCACCGACTGGCGCCAGTTCGACAAGTCGGTAGTGGCGGGCTAATCACAAACCTGAAGCGCGGCGAAGCACCCCGGCCATCCTGCAAAGGCTCTGGCCGGGTCTTTCCCCAAACGAGGAACCAAACGATGAAAAACCTTTTCAACCCATTCAAGAAAATTCTTCTGGCGGCGCTGCTCGCGCTGGCGGTTTTCCTGCCGGCCGTTGCGCCGGCGGACACGCCGAACTACCCGATCGCCAATCCCGGCCTGGTGGTCTTCACCTTCCAGTACGACGGCCAGTTCACGACCACGACCGCGGGTGTCACGCGCTTCGCCATGCCGTTCAAGGCGCGCGTCATTGGCGCGCAGGCCTCGTGCAACACCATCGGCGGCTCGGCCACCCCGACCAACTCGGTGGACATTAACGACGACGGCACCACGATCCTCTCGGCCGATATGGGCGTGGACACGGCGGATACCGTGGAGTCCGGCACGATCGCCAGTCCCTCGATCGCGGACGAATCGGTTATCACCATCGATTTCACGATCACCGGCACGAGCCCGACCTTCGACGACTGCACCGTGGTGCTCGTCGTGATGCGCGAGTAACGCCTGAGAAAGATCACCTGGCGGTGAGGCATGGAGTCTTCTGTCCAGGGATGGACCTAATCGAACGCCAGGCCACAAGCCTGGCGTTTTTAGTTAAAGGAGCAAGCAATGAAACCCACAGTTGGACGTATCGTAATTTACAAGCAGCCTGCCCACGAGGCGCCGATCAACGGTAGCCGTGAACACCCGGCCATCATCACACGTGTATGGCAAACGGACAGCGAGGAATCTTCCGTCAATCTGCAAGTTTTTTTCGATGCCGGAACTCCGGAACCGCGCACGTCGGTACTGCCTGCGTCACGCGGTGACGACCAATGCGGTAACTGGGACTGGCCGAAAAGGGATTGATCGCCATGCAGACCGGAAAAGTAAAGTGGTTCAATTCCAAGAAAGGCTTCGGCTTCATCATGCCCGATGACGGCAGCGCGGACGTGTTCGTGCACCACACGGTGATCGACGTCAAGGGCTATCGGCAGCTGCAGGACGGCGAGGCTGTGGAGTTCGAGGCGCGCAAGGGTGAGCGCGGCATGGCGGCCACACGCGTGGTGCCGCTGACATAAGATGCCGCTCGCCGACTATCAAACCCTGGTCGACAAGCTGGTCCGCGACGAGACTGGCAAGGTCACGACCACCGACCGCGATGAGGCTATCGCCCGCGCGGTGGCGCGCTACAGCCAGGACCGGCCGCGCGAGAAGACCGAAGACGTGGTTTCCCCGGGTGGAAATTATTTCGACCTGCCGGCTGGCTGGCAGGTGGATTTTTCCAGCTTGCGTTCGGTGGAGTATCCCGTCGGCAACATCCCGCTCAGTCTGATCGCGCCGGAGCGCCTCGGCTTCTACCGCACGCCCACGGCCTTGCAGATCATGTTCGCCGACGCGATCCCGGCGGCCGCGAACGTGCGCTTCAACTACACCATCCGCCACCAGGTGGATGGCTCGGCGGATACCATCCGCAGCGATGACCGCGAGCCGGTGTGCGCCTACGCCGCCGCGATCCTGCTGGATCAGCTTGCCTCGCTCTTCGCCGGCGACAACAACCCGACCATCCAGGCCGACAACGTGGACCACAACAGCAAGGGCCGCGAATACGCCGCGCGCGCGGCCACGCTGCGCAAGCGCTACTTCGACACGCTCGGCATCGACCCAAAGCGCCAGGTGGCCGCGGGCGTGGTGGTGAACCTCGATTTCCCCGACAGCCAGGGCAACGACCGGCTGTTGCATCCCAAGAGGCATCGCTGATGGCGGAAGTTTCCAAAATCGGCCTCGACACCAGCGCGATGACGCGCTATGCGAAGTTCCTGCGCCAGGCGCCGCGCATTACGCGCGAAGAAATGGCCGTGGGCATCGAGGAAGCGCTGTCGCTGCTCGAGCGCGAGATCAAGGAGAACATGCCCGTGGGCGCGCACGGGCTGTTGCGTGGCTCTGTATTCCACGAGCTGCGCGGCGAGGCGCGCGGCGTGGCCGGCATCGTCGGTTCGCCGCAGCAATACGCGCTGCCGGTGGAGCTGGGCACCAAGCCGCATTTCCCGCCGCTCGCGCCGCTGCAGGACTGGGTGGAGAAAAAACTCGGCGTGGACAAATCCGAATCGCGCCAGGTGGCGTTCCTCGTGGCGCGCAAGATCGCGCGCAAGGGCACCACGGGCCAGCATCCGTTCGAGAAGGGCCTTTCGGAAAACAGCCGGCAGGTAATCGCGATGCTCGAAGCCGCGATCGAGCGCATCGCCGCGCGATTGGAACAGGGTGAGCGATGAGCACC
Organism: Pseudomonadota bacterium; assembly: GCA_040755435.1. Lineage (GTDB taxonomy): Bacteria > Pseudomonadota > Gammaproteobacteria > Acidiferrobacterales > Sulfurifustaceae > Sulfuricaulis. The sequence continues at coordinate 2,887 of JBFMBB010000174.1, forward strand.
GTCGCGCAGATCCGCACCAAGATCAAGGACAAGCTGGCCGCCGTGATCGGCATCGGCCAGGTGCACGACTACGAACGCTACAAGAAGACCGACGCGGATTTTCAGGCGCTGTACAAGACCGACGTCGGCGGCGGTGCCTTTCGCATCCTCGGCTGGAATTTCTACCGCGAGGCCACCTCGGAATCCGATCTCAACAACGGCGAGGTGCGCCGCATCCACGCCTGGCGCATCACCGGCTTCATGGGCATCGACGACGCCGACGCCACCGGCAAAACCTTTGACGACCTGGTGGAGACCGTCGCGACCGCGTTTCGCGCCGACCGCACCCTGGGCGGCACGGTGCTCGACATCAAGGACATGGATCAACCCTTCGGCGAGAGCGGCATCCAGGTGGAGGCCATCGAGCCGGTGATGTTCGCCGGCGTGCTGTGCCACCGCGCCCGCTTGCGCCTGCTCACCGAAACCACGGAACCCAGCTAAGAGGATCTCGACATGCTGACACGCAGAAAACTGGTGCTGTACAAGGTTGAAACGGTCAAGGGCACGGATGCCGTCCCGACCCCGGCCAACGATCTCATCCTGCCGAACGGCGACGTGAACATCGCCATACCGACCGAGCAGGACACCGGCGAAGGCGACCTGAAGAGCACCTTCGGCCCCGGCGACTCCGTGACCATCAAACAGTCCATGAGTCTCGATCTCGGCTCGCGCGTGCGCGGGCTCGGCCAGGGCGGGGCCGCGCTGCTCACGCCCGCGATCCACGCCATGCTCATGGCCAGCGGCCATGTGGTGACCACCACCGGCGACGGCAGCGCCACGCCACGTGCGGCCGAGTACGCGCCGACCTCCGTGGCCGCGAACCTGAAGAGCGCGACCGCCTACTTCTACGAAGACGGCCTGCTCTACAAGCTGCTCGCGAGCGTGAACAACCTCTCGTTCGAAGCCAGCATGAACGCGCTCACGGTCAAAGGCACGATCCAGGGCAAGTACAGCGCGCCGACGGTGGTGGCGCTGCCGGCCTGGACCGCGCCGACGCAGAAAATCTACCGCATGACGAACACACTGTGCGCGGTGACCGAGGGCGGCGGCACCATCAACATCGGCGCCTTCACATTCGACGCCGGCGCCGACGTGCAGGAGCTGTACGAGACTGGCAACCAGGAATTCAACGTCGTCAACCGCAACCCGATCATCACCATCGACCCGAAGGCGGTGGCCACGGCCGCGGACTGGCTGGCGCTGACCAATGCCACCAGCGTGCAGATCGTCGCGACCTTCACGAACGAATTGGGCGAGACGCTGGTATTCACCGCGCCCAAGGCGGTGCCGACCGAGATCGCCCCGGGCGACCGCGCCGGCCAGATAACGCGGCAAAAGACTTTCAGCCTGAAGGAAACTTCCGGCGACGATCAGTACACCATCAAGTGGACATCGGTGCTCTAAGACAGATTTCTTAATCACTCAACAGACGTGGAGGTGGAAGTATGGCTTTACGAATCGAAAAAACCGGACGGCGCGTGGAATACATCCTGCATGCGGATCGTGAATCCAGCGCGCCGACGAAGTTCATCCTGCGCCCGCTCACCTGGGAGGAGGAATCCGAGGCCGAGGAGCACAAGCCGAACATCGCGATGACCACCGAGCAGGCGGTGCAGATCAACGAGATCCGCGCCAAGGCCCGCGAGGAAGGCCGCGACGACGACAATCTGACGATCGAGGAATTGCAGCGCATCGGCCAGATCGCGCCGGGCGATCCGGCCAACGAAAAGATCATCACCCGGCAACATGCGGTGCGCTGCCGCTACGGCATCGTCGAGATCCAGAACCTGCTCGATACCGACGACAAGCCGCTGGCGCTGTCCGGCGCGGAGTTCGCGCGGCGCGCGCCT
>JBFMBB010000175.1:0-4618 GCA_040755435.1 Pseudomonadota bacterium
CTAAGCCGACAACGACAACAGCGTCCGGATTTCGTGCTGGCCCAAAGCGGGAGCAACCACTACTATAAAATGGACATGGACGCCCTGCGCACCCTGCAAACCACGGATGGCGTCACGCTCGGTTATCGCGTGCTGCGCCAGAGCGCGACACCGCGACAGACCCTCGTGCTGCTGCACGGCATGGCCAGCAACATCACGCGCTGGTCCGAATTCATCGAACAGACCGCGCTGAAACGAGACTGGGACATTCTGTGCCCCGATCTGCGCGGTCACGGCGCCTCCTTCACGCGCCGCCGGCTCGACCTGGATCACTGGTGCCGGGATTTGCTGGCACTGCTCGACACCGAAGGCGTCGACCGGGCGGTGCTGATCGGCCACAGCCTGGGGGCGCAGGTGGCCGTGCATTTCGCGGCGCGCCACCCCGGCCGCGTGCGCGGGCTGGCGCTGATCGATCCGGTGTTCCATGAAGCCTTGCGCGGCACGCTGCGCGCGGCGAACTTCCTGCGGCCCGCCATCCAGGCGCTGGCCGCCGTCATTCTGATGTTCAACCGGCTCGGCCTGCGCCGGCGGCGGATTCCCGGCCGCGACCTGAGAAAGATGGACGAGGCCACGCGCGCAAAACTGCTTCAGCGGGGGAAACAGGAGGAAATGGTCGCGTTGTATTCGTCGCCGTGGGAGGACCTGAAATACTTTCCGGTGGGAAGCTACCTGCAGGAACTGCTGGCGATGATCCGGCCGCTGCCGGCGCTGGCACGGATACCGGCGCCGGTGCTGGCGCTGCTTTCAAGCGGCATCACCTATACCGATCCGCAAACCACGCGCGCGCTGCTCGCCGAAAACCCGCGGACACGGATCGTGACCATCGACGCCTATCACTGGCCACTGACGGAGAATCCGGTGCAGGTGCGGGAGGCGATCGAGACGTGGTGCAACACGTTACGATGAGCGCGAAAAACCGACGTCACCCCGGCGCCGGAATGACCCGGCGATTTACGGCTGTATTGCGAGGAACAGCTTCCGCCCCTGCCGGTTGATCAGCAGCAGCGTGCTGCCCTGCTTCGACTGCTTGCCGCTGAGGCGCTTGAAGTCGGCGAGGTTGCGCACCGGCTCGCGGTTGATCTCCAGGATCACGTCGCCTTGCTGCAGGCCGGCTTCCTCGGCGGCGCTGCCCTCGTCCACGCCGGTGATGACCACGCCCGCGGTGCCGGCCGGCAGGCCGAGCTGGCGCGCGATCTCCGGTGTCAGGCCGCGCACTTCGACGCCCGCGAGCGCGCTGTTCTTGCCGTCACCCTGCACCGTCTCGTCATCCGCCTGCGCGACGTCCTTCGGTTGCTCGGTGATTTTCACCTCGACCGACTTGGTCTTCTTGTCGCGCAACAATTCAACCTTGATGGTCTTGCCGACCGGCGTCTGCGCCACGGTGTTGCGCAGCGTGCTCGGGCTGTCTACGGTCTTGCCGTTGAACGCGACAATGACGTCGCCGCCCTGGATACCGGCGGCCGCGGCCGGGCTGTCGGGAATGACCTCGCTGACCAGCGCGCCGCGGGAGTCCTTGAGGCCGAACTGTTTGGCCAGGTCAGGCGTGACTTCCTGGATCGAGACGCCGAGCCAGCCGCGCACCACCTTGCCGCCCTTGATCAGGCTGTCCATGACGCTGCGGGTCATGTTGCTCGGCACCGCGAAACCGATACCCATGTAGCCGCCGGAGCGCGAGAAGATCGCGGTGTTGATGCCCACCAGCTCGCCGCGCGCGTTCACCAGCGCGCCGCCCGAGTTGCCGGGATTGATGGCGGCGTCGGTCTGGATGAAATCCTCGTAATCGGCGATGCCGACGTTGGCGCGCCCGACGGCGCTGACGATGCCCTGCGTCACGGTCTGGTTCAGGCCGAAGGGATTGCCGATGGCGAGCACGTATTCGCCCACCTCCAGCCTGTCCGAATCGCCCCACGGCACCATCGGCAGGTCCTTGGCGTTGATCTTGATCACGGCGATGTCGGACTTGGGGTCGGTGCCCACGACCTTGCCGGTGAACTCGCGCCTGTCGTTCAGCAGCACCTTGATCTCGTCGGCCTTGGCCACGACGTGGTTGTTGGTGACGATATAACCGCCGGCATCCACGATCACGCCGGAACCGAGGCTGTTCTCGCGCCGTTCGCGCGGAATCTGGAAACGGTGGAAGAATTCCTCGCCGAAGAACTGGCGGAAGAACGGATCGTCCATGAACTGGCCGGGTATCTGGCCGCCCTGCTTCACCAGGCGCGTGGTGGAGATGTTCACCACCGCCGGCATGACCGCCTTCACCACCGGAACGAAGTTGGGCGGCGTCGCGCCCATGACCACCGGCGGCGCGGAGGCTTCGGGGGCGCTGGTGGCGCTCGGCAGCCAGTCGAGGCGCGAGCTGAAAACGATTCCGGCGATGATGCCGCCCACCAGGAATATCCCGGCGATGATTCCCACCCTGAACGAACGTCTGTCAATCGACATGAATTATCCTCCCGGCAAGCGGGCTATTTTATCCATGAGCATGGATGGTGGAAATACGGAAAAGTTCAGCGCGTAGCGCGATCGGCCGCCGCGGCCTTACTGGGCGCTGCCTGTTTCCGCCGGAAAACCAGCTCGTCGCCGGCCACGTCCACCTCGATCACGTCCTTCGGCCCGAATTTGCCCGCCAGGATTTCCTGCGCCAGCGGATTTTCCACGTGCTGCTGGATGGCGCGCTTGAGCGGACGCGCGCCGAACACCGGGTCGAAACCGGCGGCGGCCAGCTTGTCCAGCGCCCTGGCGGTCAGCTCCAGATCCATCTCGCGCGCCTGCAGGCGCTCGCGCAGGTAGTGCACCTGCAGCTCGGCGATGCGATGCAACTGCTCGCGCCCGAGCGGATGGAATACCACGATGTCGTCGATGCGGTTGATGAACTCGGGACGGAAATGGCCGGACACGATGTTCATGACCGCGTTTTTCATCTTGTCGTAGTTTTCCTCGCCGGCGAGCTCCTGGATCAGGTTCGAGCCCAGGTTCGAGGTCATGACGATGACGGTGTTGCGGAAATCCACGGTGCGGCCCTGGCCGTCGGTGAGGCGGCCGTCGTCCAGCACCTGCAACAGCACGTTGAACACGTCCGGATGCGCCTTCTCGACCTCGTCCAGCAGGATCACGGAATAGGGTTTGCGCCGCACCTGCTCGGTGAGCTGGCCGCCCTCTTCGTAGCCGACGTAGCCGGGCGGCGCGCCGATCAGGCGCGCGACCGTGTGCTTTTCCATGTATTCCGACATGTCGACGCGCACCATGGCCTCGTCGCTGTCGAACAGGAAGGAGGCCAAGGCTTTGGTCAGTTCGGTCTTGCCCACGCCCGTTGGGCCGAGGAACAGGAACGAGCCGTAGGGCCGGCGCGGATCGGACAAGCCGGCACGCGAGCGGCGGATGGCGTTGGCCACCACGCGGATGGCCTCGTCCTGGCCGACCACGCGCTGGTGCAGCGCCTCTTCCATGCGCAGCAGCTTCTCGCGCTCGCCTTCCATCATGCGCGACACCGGGATGCCGGTCCAGCGCGACACCACCTCGGCGATCTCGTTTTCGGTCACGGCGTTGCGCAGCAGCTTGCGCTCCTGGCCCTCGGCGGCCTGCGCCGCGGCCAGCTGTTTCTCCAGCTCCGGGATGCGGCCGTATTGCAGCTCGGACATGCGCGCCAGGTCGCCGGCGCGGCGCGCGGTTTCGAAATCCAGGCGTGCGCGGTCGAGCGCTTCCTTTATATGCTGCGCGCCGTGCACCGCGGCTTTTTCGGATTTCCAGACCTCTTCCAGGTCGGAATATTCCTTTTCCAGTTTTTTGATCTCGCCCTCGAGCGTCGCCAGGCGCTGCTTCGAGGCCTCGTCGGTTTCCTTCTTGAGCGCCTCGCGCTCGATCTTGAGCTGGATCAGGCGGCGATCGAGACGGTCCATGGACTCGGGCTTGGAGTCGATCTCCATGCGAATGCGCGAGGCGGCCTCGTCCACCAGGTCGATGGCCTTGTCCGGCAGCTGGCGGCTGGTGATGTAGCGGTGCGACAGCGTGGCCGCGGCCACGATGGCCGGGTCGGTGATGTCCACGCCGTGATGCACTTCGTATTTCTCCTTCAGGCCGCGCAGGATGGCGATGGTATCCTCGACGCTCGGCTCGTCCACCAGCACCTGCTGGAAGCGGCGCTCGAGCGCGGCGTCCTTCTCGACGTACTTGCGGTATTCGTCCAACGTGGTCGCGCCGATACAGTGCAACTCGCCGCGCGCCAGTGCCGGCTTGAGCATGTTGCCGGCGTCCATCGCGCCTTCGGCCTTGCCCGCGCCGACCATGGTGTGCAGCTCGTCGATGAACAAAATGATGCGGCCTTCCTGCTTCGACAGATCCTTGAGCACGGCCTTGAGGCGCTCCTCGAACTCGCCGCGGAACTTGGCGCCGGCGATGAGCGCGCCCATGTCGAGCGCCAGCAGGCGTTTGCCCTTCAGGCCTTCCGGCACCTCGCTGTTGATGATGCGCTGCGCCAGGCCTTCCACGATCGCGGTCTTGCCGACGCCGGGCTCGCCGATCAGCACCGGGTTGTTCTTGGTGCGGCGTTGCAGGATCTGGATGCAGCGGCGGATTTCCT
>JBFMBB010000176.1:0-4572 GCA_040755435.1 Pseudomonadota bacterium
TGCCGCACGACGCGGTCTCCCGGTTCTGGGAAAACTTCGTTGAAAAGACAAAGGCCTATAACCTGAAGCCGTCTGTCGTTCGCTGGTACGTCAAGCATGCCAAAGAGTATATCCGGGCGCATTCCGGCCGGCGGCTGGCCGGGCATACGACTGAAGATGTAATGGCCTATCTTCGGGAAAAAGGCAGAAACGGCCGGCTCGCCGACTGGCAATACGCGCAGCTGGTCCGCGCGTTGCAGATTCTTTTCATGGAGATGGTCAAGGCGCCCTGGGCGGCGGACTTCCCGTGGCAGGAGTGGATCGACAACGCTCGTGAACTTGAACCGACGCATGCGACCGTGGCGCGGGATTACGACCACGTGGGCCATGCCTCCGGACCAACGGACACCATGGACAACCGTCAGCGGGCGGTTGACGGACTGATCAAACGCTTTACGCAACAGTTCCCCCATCATGCCGAACGGCTGGTGACGGAAATCCGCCTGCGGCAGTATTCGATCCGCACCGAACAATCCTACCTCGCCTGGCTGGCGCGCTTCGCCCGGTTCCACGGCATGCGCGATCCGGCGGAGCTGGACGGCGCCGCCATGACGGCCTTCCTGGAGCATCTCGTGGTGCAGCACCATGTCTCCGCGAGCACGCAGAGCCAGGCGCTCAATGCCCTGGTGTTTTTTTATAAACAGGTACTGAAGAACGAGGCGATCGCGCTCGGCGCGTTCGCCCACTCCCGGAAGCCGCGGCGCCTGCCGGTGGTATTGACGCGCGCGGAGGTGGGCCGCCTGCTGTCCACACTGGACAGCCCCACGGCAAGATTGATGGCTGGCCTGTTGTACGGTTGCGGACTGCGCTTGATGGAATGCGTGCGCCTGCGGATACTCGACGTGGACTTCGGGTATCAGCACATCCTGGTACGCAACGCCAAGGGCAGCAAGGATCGGATCGTTCCCCTGCCCAGGCGTCTCAACGAAGCGCTGCGCGAGCAAGTCCGCTCCGTCGAGCGGCAACACCGGGAGGACCTGGCCTGCGGTCTGGGCGGGGTTTATCTTCCCGACGCGCTAGCCCGGAAATACCCGAAGGCCGAAAAGGAACTGATGTGGCAGTATCTCTTCCCTTCCTTACGGGTCTCGACCGACCCCCGCTCGGGCAAGACCCGGCGTCATCATATCCACGAAAACAACCTGCAAAAGCACATCAAGCGCGCCGCGACCGCCGCGGGATTGAACAAACGGGTCAATTGCCATGCCTTGCGGCATTCCTTCGCCACCCACCTGTTGGAGTCGGGTTACGATATTCGCACCGTTCAGGAGCTGCTGGGGCACGCCGACGTGTCCACCACGATGATCTACACGCACGTGCTGAACAAGCCGGGCGTGACGGTCACCAGCCCCATGGATGTGTTGCAGGCCTGATGGTGTGATTTGCCGGCGCCCAACGCAGCCTGCAGGCTCAACAGAGAATGGCGCGTGGTACACGCCCTACGAATAAAGAAACATCCGGCATGTAGCCCGTATGAAGCGACAGCGAAATGCGGGGAATCCTTCAACCAATGGATCTCCCCGGATTCCGGCGCTGCGCGCCTCCATCCGGGCTACACGAGACTGACGCCCGTGGTGTAATTCATCCGGCGCAATACGCTTCGCTATTGCGCCCTACCTGTGATTTTTTTTGTAGGGTGTGCTGAACGACAGCGAAGCGCACCGACGGACGCCGGGAAAGAACGGCGCGTGGTACGCGCCCTACATGTGATACGGCGTCAAATCTTCGGCAGCGTCACGCCCTGCTGGCCCTGGTACTTGCCGCCGCGATCCTTGTAGGAAGTCTCGCAGACCTCGTCGCCCCCGATGAACAGCACCTGCGCCACGCCTTCGTTGGCGTAGATTTTCGCGGGCAGCGGCGTGGTGTTGGAGAATTCCAGGGTCACGTGCCCTTCCCATTCGGGTTCCAGCGGCGTGACGTTCACGATGATGCCGCAACGGGCATAGGTGCTCTTGCCGAGGCAGATGGTAAGCACGTCGCGCGGGATGCGGAAGAACTCGACGGTGCGCGCCAGCGCGAAGGAATTCGGCGGGATGATGCAGACCGGGCCCTTGAAGTCGACGAAGCTGCTCGGGTCGAAATTCTTGGGGTCGACGATCGTGGAATTGATGTTGGTGAAAATCTTGAATTCGTCCGAACAGCGGACGTCGTAGCCGTAGCTGGAAGTGCCGTAGGAAACGATGGGACCGTTGTTGGTGCGCTTGATCTGGTTCGGCTCGAACGGCTCGATCATGCCGTGGCTCGCCGCCATGCGACGAATCCATTTGTCTGATTTGATTCCCATTAGAGAAGTTTAAAGTTCAATGTTCAGGGCTCAGAGTTTCCAACTTTAAACTCTAAACCCTGAACTTGAAACTGTTTTTCAGGTGTTCTGAATGACGATGCTCGGGAACTTGGCCGAGAAGTCCTTCTTCTTCAGCGACAGCTTGGCGGCCACGCGCCGGGCGATGTCGCGGTAGATCTGCGAGATGCGGCACTCGGGATCGGCCACCACCGTCGGTTTGCCGGAGTCGGTCTCCACGCGGATGCGCATGTCGAGCGGCAGCGCGCCGAGGAAATCCACGTCGTTCTGCTCCGACATGCGCTGGCCGCCGCCGGTGCCGAAGATGTGCTCCTCGTGCCCGCACTTGCTGCAGATGTGCGTGCTCATGTTCTCGATCACGCCCAGCACCGGGATGTCCACCTTCTCGAACATCTTGAGGCCCTTGCGCGCGTCCAGCAGCGCGATGTCCTGCGGCGTGGTGACGATGACGGCGCCGGTGACCGGCACCTTCTGCGCCAGCGTCAGCTGCACGTCGCCGGTGCCCGGCGGCAGGTCGATCACGAGGAAGTCGAGGTCCTGCCAGTTGGTGTCGCGCAGCAGCTGTTCCAGCGCCTGCGTCACCATCGGGCCGCGCCAGATCATCGGCGTCTCCTCGTCCACCAGGTAGCCGATGGACATGGACTGCATGTGGTAGCTCATGATCGGCTCGAGCGACTTGCCGTCCTTGGATTCGGGCTTCATCTTCGAACCCAGCATGGTCGGCTGGCTCGGGCCGTAGATGTCGGCATCGAGGATGCCGACGTTGGCGCCTTCCGCGGACAGCGCCAGCGCCAGGTTCACCGCCACGGTGGACTTGCCGACGCCGCCCTTGCCGGAGGCGACGGCGATGATGTTGCGCACGCCCTCGATCGGCTTCACGCCCTTCTGCACGCCGTGGGCGACGATTTTCCACGAAATGTTGATCGCCACGTCCTTGACGCCGGCGACGGCCGCGACTTTTTCCCGGAGCTTGGCGGAAAGATCCGCGACATGGCCCTTGGCCGGGTAACCGAGCTCGACGTCCACGGTCACCTTGCCGCCGTCGATGGCGATGTTCTTCACCGCCTTGGCCGCCACCAGGTCCTGTTCGAGATAGGGATCGATCACCGCCTTGAGCGCGGTTTCGACTTGCTGTTGGGTTACGTCCGCCATGTAGCTAACTCCGGAATCGGTCTGTCAGGGGGCGCACATGCTACACCGCGGACCGGAAAAAGTCATGGCCGGGGGCGGCACAAACGCGCGAATTCCCTTATGATACCGGGGTTAAACTAATGCTGCCGCCCGCCGTGTTATGGTGGCGGCGATTTTATGCCCGACAAGAAACGAAAAATCCTCGTCACCAGCGCCCTGCCTTACGCCAACGGCCCGCTCCACCTCGGGCACCTCGTGGAATACATCCAGACCGACATCTGGGTGCGCTTCCAGAAGATGCGCGGGCACGAGTGCTGGTACGTCTGCGCCGACGACACCCACGGCACACCGGTGATGCTGCGCGCCCAGCAGGAAGGCATCACGCCGGAGCAGCTGATCGCGCGCATGGGCGCCGAGCACAAGCGCGACTTCGACGACTTCGGCATCGGCTTCGACAACTACTACTCCACGCACTCGGACGAGAACCGCGAACTGGTCACGGAAATCTATAACCGATTGTCCAAGGCCGGACATATTTCCCGGCGCACCATCAAACAGGCCTACGATCCGGTCAAACACATGTTCCTGCCGGACCGCTTCATCAAGGGCACCTGCCCGCGCTGCAACACGCCGGACCAGTACGGTGACTCCTGCGAGAATTGCGGCGCCACCTATTCGCCGACCGAGCTGAAAAATCCGGTCTCGGCGCTGTCCGGCGTGCCGCCGGTGGAAAAGGATTCGGAACATTATTTCTTCAAACTTGGCGATTTCGAGGCCTGGCTGCGCGAGTGGCTGCATCCGGACATCACCAAAGCACGTCACGTCCAGCCCGAGGTAGCGAACAAACTGACCGAATGGTTCGACGCCGGCCTCAAAGACTGGGACATCTCGCGCGACGCGCCCTATTTCGGCTTCGAGATCCCGGACGCGCCGGGGAAATATTTCTATGTCTGGCTCGATGCGCCCGTAGGCTACATGGCGAGTTTCAAGAACCTGTGCGCCAGGAAAGGACTCAGGTTCGACGACTTCTGGGGCAAGGATTCCACGGCCGAGCTGTATCATTTCATCGGCAAGGACATTCTCTATTTCCACACGCTGTTCTG
>JBFMBB010000177.1:0-4260 GCA_040755435.1 Pseudomonadota bacterium
CAAGAACCCCGAGGCCATGGTGGCCCGGGCCGATGCGAACTGGAAGGCACTGTTGAAGTAATGCGCCTCGGGGGAAGGCACCGGACGCCGCTCCGACCGGGACGTCCGTGTGTTCCCCCGAGCATGCCAAGTTTGTCAACGAGTATTTAACGCAGTGCTCAATCTTGAAAGGAGACCGACATGACGAAATTCATCGTTCACACCCTGGAATCCGCGCCGGCCGCCAGCCGGCCCATGCTCGAGGGCCTCAAAAAGGCCTTCGGCTTCGTGCCCAATCTTTATGCCGTATTCGCCGAGTCCCCGGCAGCGCTGCAAGGGGCGCTCGCGATCGGCGAGGCGTTTTCGAAGTCCACGCTCTCGTTCGCCGAGCAACAGCTGGTGGCGCTCGCCGTGTCCGAGACGAATGACTGCCAGTTCTGCGTGGCGGCGCACTCGACCATCGCCAAGCACCTGGCCAAGACGGACCCGGCGCTGGTGGCCGCGACGCGCGACCGCCGGCCGCTGCCGGACGCGAAGCTCGACGTGCTCGTGAGTTTCACGCGCAAGCTGGTGGAACAGCGTGGTTTCGTGGCCGAGGCCGATGTCGCGGCGTTCCTCGAGGCCGGCTACACCAGGGCGCAGGTCATCGAGGTGCTGCTCGGCGTGGGCATGAAGACGTTCAACAACTATGTGGACCACATCGCACACATACCGCTGAACGATCAGTTCAAGGCGGAAGCCTGGCAGCCGAAGCCGAAAGTGGCGTGAGATTTGAATCAAGGGCCGGGCTCGCTAACCGGGCCCGGCCCTTTTAATCTCACGCGTGCCGAAAGACTGACGCCCGGCGCGCTACGCCGATCTCACTCGACAGGTACTGGCGTATTTATCGCCGCCATGAGCGGTGGCTTGCGCGCCTTGTGTATGCCCACCGTGCCGCCCAGCACCGAGCGGCCGCTGATGTGGGTGAAGCCGAGCTCCGACAGCACGGCGGAAAGCTCCTCCGTCGAGTAGAACAGGCGGATGGCGTCGATGAAGTAGTCGCGGCATTTCAGGGACGCCGGTCCGCTGCGGAACATCCGCGGGATGACGCCCATGATGACCTTCAGGTACAGATAGTAGAGCTCCTCCACCATCCGGTTGGCCGGCCGCAGCATGTCGCAGTGGTGGAAATGCCCGCCCGGCTTGAGCACGCGGTTGATCTCGGAAAACACGTCGATGACGCGCAGGTGCCGCGTCGCCCATTGCAGCGTCACCACGTCGAAATAGTTGTCGGGAAAAGGCAGACGATGCACGTCGCAGATGATGGCCTTGTTGGGGATGCCGTGGCGCCGGGCGCGATCGCGCCCGACTTCCTGCATCGCCACGCTGCGATCCACCGCGTAGACGTCGAGCTCCGGCTGTTTTTTCAGCAGGCTGATGCCGATGACGTTGGTGCCGGCGCACACGTCCAGCACCTTGTGGTTGGGCTGGATGTCGATGGTGGAAATGAAACGGTCGCGCAGGCGGTTCAGCAGGCCGAGGGTGGCGAACACGTTGGCGCGGTCGTAATACTTGGCGACGTCGGAAAAGACCTCGTTCAGTTCGTTCGACCAGATCGGCTGGAACGCCTTTTCGCGGTCAATCTCCTTGCTGGCATAGCAATAATTCATGGTGTGCCTCGCTCTGGATGGATCGTCCCGGCCCGGATGCCGGAGTCAAATTATCATATGCAAATCCGGCGGACCGGCAATTGATCTATTTCAACTTTTCCGACGGCGCCAGTGTACTACCCTTTTTGCCGGGGAATTTCCGGGACGGTGCGCCGGTTTCACCCGGCCAGGCGGGCGATGGCGAAGATTCCCAGCATGGTAAAGGCGATGGCGAGCTTGGCCGCGGTGCCCAGCACGATGCCGACGGTCGCGCCGAAACCGGCGCGACCGGCCTTGCCCAGGTGACGCTGCGTGGAAAACTCGCCGATGACCGCGCCGACGAAAGGACCCAGCAGCACGCCCGCCAGACCGAACAGGATGCCCACCCCGGCGCCGATGACAGCGCCGGTGACGGCGCGCGGCGAGGCGCCGTAGCGTTTGGCGCCGAAGGCGCTGGCGAGCAGATCGGCCGGGTAAGTCAGCAGCGCCAGCACGCCCAGCGCCACGAGCGTGCCCCAGCCGACATAGACGAAATCGTCGGCCCAGGCCGCCACGGCGAGACCGGCGAACAACAGCACGGCGCCCGGCAGCATCGGCAGGAACAATCCCGCGAGCCCCGCCAGCACCAGCAGGATGGCCAGCGCCCACAGCAGAAGGGAGGCTTCCATCGGCGTATTCTAATCGGTATGGCCGGTCGCGGTTGAACCGCGTGCAGTGACTGCCTAGAATCCGGCGCATGCGCGGCACCGGCGTGCGTTTGCGTCAAGCGAAGTTCCCCGATCCCCGGCGCGTCCGTTTCTGACCGCGCCTTGACCGACATGAGCCAACGTCTTCTCGTGGTCGGCCCGTCCTGGGTCGGCGACATGGTGCTGGCGCACAGCCTGTTCCAGGTCCTCAAGCAGCGTCATCCCGGCGCGCGTCTCGACGTGCTGGCGCCGGCCTGGACCCATCCGCTGCTGGCGCGCATGCCGGAGGTGGACGACGCCATCGCCGCGCCGTTCGTGCACGGGCGCTTCGACCTCGGCGCGCGGCTCGGTCTCGGCCGCGAACTGCGCGCGCGCCGGTACGACCGCGCCATCGTGCTGCCCAACTCGTTCAAGTCCGCGCTCGTGCCCTTCTTCGCGCGCGCCCGCGCGCGCACCGGTTATATCGGCGAGCTGCGCTACGGCCTGCTCAACGACGCGCGCCGGCTGGACCAGGACAAACTGCCACGCACCGTGGACCGGTTCGTCGCGCTGGCCGTCGGGCCGGGCGAGGCATTGCCCGCGATTCCGCCGCCGCGTCTGATGGCTGATGCGGACAAGGCGCACGCCGCGCTGCCACGCCTGGGCCATCGTCCGCCCGCCGCGCCGGTGCTGGGCCTGTGTCCCGGCGCCGAGTACGGCCCGGCCAAGCGCTGGCCGGCGGAATACTTCGCCGACGTGGCGCGGGCGGCACTCGCCGCCGGCTGGGAGGTGTGGCTGTTCGGCTCCGCCCGGGACAAACCCGAAACCGCGGATGTCCAGACCCTGACGCAGGAGCGCTGTCTCGATCTCGCCGGCCGGACCACGCTGGAGGAGGCGATCGACCTGCTGGCGCTCACCGCCGCCGTGGTCAGCAACGATTCCGGGCTGATGCACGTGGCGGCGGCGCTCGAACGGCCGCTGGTGGCGCTGTACGGTTCCTCCGATCCGAAGCACACGCCGCCCATGAACGCGCGGGCCACCGTGCTGTACCTCGGACTCTCCTGCAGCCCGTGCTTCGAGCGCGAATGCCCGCTGGGGCACCTGAACTGCCTGCGCGAGATCGCGCCGGGACTGGTGCTGGAGTGTTTGCCCTGGGCAGGTGGTAAGATGCCCGGGAGCACGGGGAAAAACGGGGAACAAACGGAATAACGGATTTGGACACGCTCGCCTCCTTCCTGGGATTTCCCCCCGTCCGCCATGCTTAAAGACGCTATCGATCTCTCCGCCCTGCACCGCGTGCTGGTGGTCAAGCTGCGCCACCTCGGCGACGTGCTGCTGACCTCCCCGGTCTTCACGGTCCTGAAAAATCATGTCCCCCATCTCGAGATCGACGCGCTGGTGTACCGCGACACCGAGCCGATGCTGTCCGGTCACCCGGCCATTGCCAATATCCTTACCATCGACCGCGGCTGGAAGCAGGAGGACTGGACGGCGCAGATGGCGCACGAGTGGCGCCTGCTGCGCGCGTTGCGCGCGCGCCACTACGACCTGATTGTGCATCTCACGGAAAACCCGCGCGGCGCGGTGCTGAGCCTGTTGCTGAAGCCGCCGTACAGCGTGGCGCGCCATTACCCCGCCAAGCGCGGGCGGCTGTGGCGCAACAGCTTCACCCATCTCTATCCCGCGCCGGGCCGGCGTCATACCGTGGAGATGCACCTGGACGCCCTGCGCCGCATCGGCCTGCAGCCGCGGCCGGACGAGCGCCGCCTCACGCTGGTGCCGGGGGTCGAGGCCGAGCGCTCGGTGCGCGAACTGCTGGCGCGCCACGGCCTGGCGCCGAAGGGCTTCGTCCAGCTGCATCCGACGTCGCGCTGGATGTTCAAGAGCTGGACCGTGGAAAAAAACGCCGAGCTCATCGGCGCGTTGCAGCAGGCGGGCGAGCCGGTGGTGCTCACCGCCGCGCCCAGCGAATCCGAGCTGCAATACGC
>JBFMBB010000178.1:0-4226 GCA_040755435.1 Pseudomonadota bacterium
CGGACCGCACGGTTATGGACCAGCGGCACGATCATCAGACCGAACAGCAACGAGACCAGAAAACCGATCGCCAAATACATGATCGGTTCGACCATATGTGTGACCCCTGAGCTAGATTAAATCGTTTTTTACCATGCCACGGCGGGCGGGGAAAAAGCTAGCGGGACAGCGTGTTAACGTGAATCAGCCCGCCTCCCTGAAGGCAGGCGGGCGATGCCCCGGTCATCCTGTCAGGAAAGTGTCAGAAAGGGTTCCAGGTCGCGCGCGGCGTGAACTTCAGGTAGCCGATATTGGCGCCGAGCCGCAGGCCGACACCCGACCGGATCGGGACCAGCACGATGCCGTTCGCCGTCAGCGCCGTCATGCCGAAGCCGCCGATAATGTAGGCAGAGCCGTCGATGCCGGCGAAGCGCTGATAGATCGCGTCGGTCGCGGGCAGGTTGTAGACCAGCACCATCGTGCGCGCGCCGTCGCCGCCCCAGTCGAAGCCGACCGACGGTCCCTGCCAGTAGACCCGCAGGTCGCCGGCGTTCTTGGTGTAGAGCGTGCCTTCGCCGTAGCGCAGTCCCGCGACGAAAGCGCCGCTGCCTTCCTCGCCGAGAACATAACCGTTGGGCAGACCCCACTGGCTCACCGCGCGCTCGATCACGGACGCCAGTCCGCGCGACACGTTGCCGAAGAACCTGTGGCCCGCGCCGACCAGTTCGTCCGGCCCATAGGTATTAGAGGCGCGCTGCTGGGCCGAGGCTGGCACGGCCAGGGAAATCATCGCTGCAAACACCAGCGCCGCGAGGCGCGAAGCAAAGGTCATGAAAGAACCCCTTGGACCACCAGATGGCCGGATTTCATGTCCATCGCTTAACGCCTTGCTGAGAAGCAATGGCATAGGCTGCGGTCCCACGTCCCCGACTCGATTGTTTATCGGCATCAACTATGACGGCACGGCGGCAAGAAAATAAAGGGCAACGCCTTGGAATCGCCTGTCTTGCGGTCCTTGCCGGGCTGGCCGGGCCGTATACCAGCGCGTCCGCGGTCACCGAACGGGTGGTGGTGAACCGCCATAGCGGCCTTGCCATCGATGGCTTCGACCCTGTGGCCTATTTCACCGATGCCGAGGCGGCCAGGGGGCAGCCCGACATCGAGGCGTCCAAGGATGGCGCCGTCTGGCGTTTCCGGAACGAAGCCAACCGCGCCGTTTTCCTCAGCCATCCGGATATCTACGGACCCCGGTTCGGCGGCTATGACCCTGTCGACGTGGCGCGCGGCAAGACCGTCGTGGGGCAGGCGCGGTTGTGGCTGGTGTCCGGCGAGCGGCTGTATCTCTTCAGCCGCGAAGACAACCGCAACGCCTTTGCCGCCAATCCTGAGGAAGTGGTCAAACAGGCCAACGGCAAATGGCCGGCGCTTCTCGAGACGCTGTCGGCTTACTGATCGGCTGCGGCGGGGTCCCCCCACGCAATGAACTCGGGCACCAGAAAGTCCTCGCGCGCCTCTCCGAAGCACAGCGCCGCGCCCTTGCTGTCGGTGATCCGTCCGCCCGCCGCAGTCACCACCGCGTGCCCTGCGGCCACGTCCCATTCGGATGTCGGGGCCAGCCGGGGGTAGATGTCGGCGCCGCCTTCGGCGATCCGGCCGAACTTGACCGCGGAGCCGAGCGCCTGCCGGATCGCTCCGGGCCGGGCGGCGATGAATGCTTCGGTCCGTTTATCGCCGTGCGACCGGCTTACGGCCACGATCCAGGCCGTGCGCGGGCCGGGATGAGGGCGGGTGTGGATCGGCTGGGCCGAGCGCGCCTTGCCGTCCTTGGTCATCAAAAGGCGCTCGGCACCCCGGCCGACAATTCCCCGCCAGAGCAGTCCCAGGGCGGGGGCTGCGATGATGCCCAGCACCGGCGCGCCGTGGGTAATGAGCGCGACATTGACGGTAAACTCGTCACGTCCGGCCACGAACTCCTTGGTGCCGTCGAGCGGATCGACCAGGAAAAAGCTGTTCTTGTAGGGCCGGGCGGCCAGGTCGGTGCGCTCCTCGGACAGGGCCGGAATATCCGGCGCGAGTTTCGCCAGGCCGTCCGCGATGATGCGGTGGGCCGCCATGTCTGCCTCCGTAACGGGAGAACCGTCGGATTTTCCCTCGACCAGCATGGTGGCGCGGCTGACCGCGAGGATTGCCGCCCCGGCCTGCACGACGATGTCCGTCAACGGCTCCATCAGAGCCGCAGCGGCATCCCGGTCGATCGCAGGGGTTTCGGTCATGGATCGGTCTTCAATCCGCTGTGGTTCGTGTCGCGCCTCGGTGGCCGCAGGGCCAGCCGCAGTGTATCAAACCATAAAGCACGCTTGATTCGCCGCGTCAGCACCCTGCGGCCATCTTGATCGCAGGAAATCGCTGGAAAATCCGAGGAAATTCATGTCTGGCACGTCAACTCCCGGTCCCACACCCGATGCACTCGAACTCGCCGCGTTGATGTGTTCGCGCGTCTGCCACGATCTCATCAACCCGGTCGGCGCCATCGTCAACGGTCTTGAGGTGTTCGACAGCAGCAACAAGGAAGACGACAAGGAGTTCGCGCTCGATCTGATCCGCAAGAGCGCAAAATCCACCTCCGCGCGGTTGCAGTTCTGCCGTATCGCCTATGGCGCCGCAGGGTCTGCCGGCTCCCAGATCGATCTCGGCGAAGCGCAGAAGATGACGCGCAATCATCTCGAGGACGAGAAGACTAAGATAGTCTGGAACCTCCCGCACGTGCTGATGGCGAAGAACCGGGTCAAGCTGCTGCTCAACATGCTCGTCATCGCGCAGCAGGCGATCCCGCGTGGCGGCCAGTTGATCGTCGATCCGGTGGGCGAGGGCGACACGATGGGATTTCGCATTCGCGCCGCAGGCACCAATGCGCGCGAGCCGCAGAACGTCGCGGCGCAGTTGAACCTCGACAACGCCGGTTCGGTGTCCGCGCATGCGGTGCAGCCTTACTATACCGCCTTGCTGGCGCAGGCCTGCGAGCTGAAGGTGTCGCTGGCTGCTGAACCCGACGCCGTGGTGGTGACTGCGGCCTAGTGGTCCGATCCCATCTTCATAAACTCTTAATGAACGGCGGCACCCGGAGACATCCAACTCCGGGGCGGGCGCCTTAGCGTCTTGTTCAGCGCGTTCTTTTCCAAATGCTCAACCAATATTAAACGCTTTGCGTCGAAACTGACCGCATTCCGGGAGACGTGTGTTGCGTGCCCGTTTGCGCGAAGGCTTGATTCATGGACGATCTGTTGCGTGAGTTTCTTACCGAGACGAACGAAAGTCTCGACACTGTCGACAACCAGCTGGTTCGTTTCGAACAGGATCCAAACAACGCGAAGATTCTCGATAACATCTTCCGGCTCGTTCACACGATCAAAGGCACCTGCGGCTTTCTCGGATTGCCGCGGCTCGAAGCGCTCGCGCACGCAGCTGAGACGCTGATGGGAAAATTCCGCGACGGCATGCCGGTGACCGGCGAAGCCGTGACGCTGATCCTCAGCACCATCGACCGCATCAAGGACATTCTCGGCCAGCTTGAGGCAACCGAAGCGGAGCCGGAAGGCGCCGATGTCGATCTGATCGACGCGCTTCATCATATGGTCGAGCAGGGCATGGCCGCGATGGAAGCTGCGCCTGCCGCACCTGCGCCGGTTGCAGCCAAGCCGGTGACCGTCGGCATGATGGTCGATCAGACGCTGGAACGCGAACTGCGTCCCGGCGAAGTTTCGCTCGACGAGCTTGAGCGCGCTTTCCGCGAAACCGAAATCGAAGTCGCATCGCCGTCGATTGCGCCGGTTGCGCAGCCCGCTCCAAAGGCCGACGCGCCGAAAGCCGCGTCAAAGCCGAAGAAGCCGGTGATCGAGAACGATACCGCGGAAGGCGACAAGATCGCGAACCAGTCCATTCGCGTCAATGTCGACACCCTCGAACATCTGATGACCATGGTGTCGGAGCTGGTGCTGACGCGTAACCAGTTGCTCGAGATCAGCCGCCGCAACGAGGATTCCGAATTCAAGGTGCCGCTGCAGCGGCTCTCCAACGTTCCCGCCGAGTTGCAGGAAGGCGTCATGAAGACGCGGATGCAGCCGATCGGCAATGCCTGGCAGAAGCTGCCGCGCATCGTGCGCGACCTGTCCAGCGAACTCGGCAAGCAGATCGAACTGGAGATGCACGGCGCCGACACCGAGCTCGATCGCCAGGTGCTCGACCTGATC
>JBFMBB010000179.1:0-4217 GCA_040755435.1 Pseudomonadota bacterium
CCCGAACATACACGGACATTGTCGCCAAATCGAAAAACTACTCCGGGAATACCTTCCGGCGTAACCCAACGAGCTTCAAGATCACGTTGCGTCATATCAACCATTCAATTATGAGCGGCATAACGCCGTGTTGAGGGGCCGAGGGGCCCGCGCCAGCGGGACCCGAGGTCCCTCTCGAACACGATGTTAGCTGACGCTTTCAAAGTGAGAAGCCCCAACCCCACTTCTCCCAAAACGAAACAATCCTGCGGTATTTCACTTTAACTTTTTCCCAGTACGGACCATCGCCAAGAATTGATGCGATCAGAATGTAAGGTGTGGCGACAACCAGGAAGAGCGGGAGCAACAATACCCACCAGACAAAAGCCAACAAAAACTCAAACCAAACAGGCATTGTGTTTTCTTCGCAATTTGTGACAGCTAACGCAGAATTGAGCGGCGCGGGCCAATGAAGTAACAGGAAACAGTGCGCTGTCTCACCGCGTCCGCCTCCAATGACGTGTTATGTGCTGAGAAAAGAATGCATTTCCTATTCTTGTTCATTATTCCACTCCGACAACTTATTCGAAATGTATGCATTTTTTAAATCTGGATTTTTGAACAATATTTTTCTTCTATATTTCACAACCCATTCATCTATAGATTGAAATAAAAACCACCAAGATGTTCCAAATAAAAACAGCCTTACTAGTTCATAGAAATAAGATTCCATAGGATATGCACGAAACGCGAATGCTAGTAAGACAGTCCATAGAAACGCAGCCACCCATGGGATCTTTCCTACATGCTTGTATTTAAAATCTTCATCCATCAACAAGTTCTCCAGACATGCAGTCTAGGCACATAACAGTGTATTAGACAGAATTACGTATCTTCAGATAATAGACAGAATTCTGCCTATTCCAACCAGAAGTAGTCAGTGGTTCGGCGGGTTACGGCGAAAACCGCCTAACCCGCCCTACATTTAAGATGAACTCAGAAGTAAACCGCGCCCCTCAAATATGCCGACTTTCCGGCTGAAACATAAAACGTACTCCCCGCCACCGGAACGCCGCCATACTCCGACCCCCTGCTCCCAGACGGCAGATTGAGCCCGGCCATTAACTGCACGTCCTGCTGCCAATCATAAACGCCGCGCAGCTGCAGAAACTTGCTGCTGTCGTTCAGGTTCGCGATGAGGTTGGTGTAGAGATTGAACAAGGGCGTGAACTCGACTTGCAGGCCGAGAACGGCATAATCCCGCGCCAGGGTGAACAGCTCGCCGCGTGCGAGGCGCGTGCTGAGGTCGGGATCCGGTGCAATGTAGCCGGCGCGGTCGATTTCGCCGACGCCGTTGCGGAAATACTCGGCATAGCCATACATGTTCTTGCCGCCCCACTCCCACGAATAATCCATATTGGTGACCAGCGAAGTAGCGCGGCCACCGCTGTCGAGATCGGTAATGCTGGCGTCGAGCCGCCAGACTGCGCCGCCGACGCTTTTCACCACGCCGACCCCGGCCAGATTTTCACTGAAATGTCGCGCCGCCAACAAATCGACATCAACACCCGCGAGTCGCGCGCGGTATTTGACGGCATAAGTGCTCTGGCTGCTTTCCAGGTCATGCGTTGCCGGATCGCGTCGCGGCAGCAGGATCGTCTGGACATCGTCGCTTTCACGCACCAGCCACTGGCCGTAGAGCATGTCATCGCCGGTCTTGTAATCCTTGTCGATGGCAATGGGCGAAAACGGGTTGACAAAATCGAGTGGCTGGAACACCAGGCCGTTGCCCCAGCTCACGGCCTGACGCCCGATGCGCAGTGTCCCACGCTCGCTGCCATATCCGGCGGAAAGCCGGTCGAGCCGGTGCACTGCGGCGCGGCGGTCCCGATCAGTGACTGTATGCGTCAGGTCGAACAGCCGGCGACGGTCGTCCGGCAGCCCGTTCAGCGTTCCGGTGAAAGGAAATCCCGCCGCGGCGATGGCGCGTCTCGCGGCCAGCGTATCGCCCTGTAGCGCGAGCAGCTCATAATGCGCCGCGAAATCCCAGGGGCCGCGGCGGTTCTCGGCCTTGAGACGCAGGTCGAGGCCGTGATCATGCGCCGGGTCGTCGCCGAACACGCCGCTGATATCGTCGGCGCGGTAATCGGCATGCGTGTACTGATACTTGATATGCCCGCCGAATACTTCCTCGTCGGCCGGGGCCGGCGCGGCTGCAAGCGCCATCAGGCACAGCAGCGCCCGCGCCGAAAGGCTCATGCGTCCTGGCCCAGCCGCTTGAGCACACGTTCAACCGCCGAACCGCGCGCCACGCACTCGCTCGCTCCCGCCTCTTTGGCGGCACGAAAGCCATCGGCGTCCACATGCGGCCCGAAGGCGAGGATGTCGGTGACCGGGAAACGCTGGCGCAGCTCACGGATTCTCCCTGCAGCATCGCGCGCGGTCAGGTCTACTACTATGAGGTCCGGCGTTTCTGCGTTGTCGCGCTTCAATAACTGCGCGCCGGCGGCCTTCCAGCGCGACTCGATGCGCACACGGCTCATGAGGTCGTCAGACCAGAGTAAAATTTTCATTTTTTCCTCGTCATTATTGCCAAGTTAATCCCGTCGCACGTCCTCCACGATCCGCCCGTCGTGCAGCTGGATCAGCCGCCGCGAGAAGTCCATCACCAGCTTGTCGTGGGTGGAGAAGATGAAGGTCACGTCGTGCTCGGTATTCATGTGCACCAGCAGCTCCATCAGCGCCGTGGCGGTCTTGGAGTCGAGGTTGGCGGTCGGCTCGTCGGCCAGCACCAGCGACGGCTCGGAGACGATGGCGCGGGCGACGGCCACGCGCTGCTGTTGCCCGCCGGAGAGTTCGCCCGGGCGGCGGTCGGCGAGATCGCTCAGCCCGACTTCCCCGAGAATCTCCATGGCCTTGTCACCACGCTCGCGCGGCGCCACGCCCTGCAGCTGCATGACGAACTCGACGTTCTCACGCGCCGTCAGCACCGGGATCAGGTTGTAGGCCTGGAACACGAAGCCGATGCGCTGCAGCCGCAGGCGCGCGAGCGCGCCCTTGTCGAGAGAAGCGAGCGCAATGCCGTCGACTTCGACTTCGCCGCTCGTGGGCGTATCGAGCCCGCCGATGAGGTTGAGCAGCGTGCTCTTGCCGGAGCCGGACGGCCCGGACAGGCACAGGAAATCCTTTTTCGGGACTTCGAGGTTGATGTCGGTGAGCGCTTCCACGGCGACCGCGTTCTGGCGGTAGACCTTGCCGAGTTGGCGACATACGACGGTGTTGTCCATGGTTCTCAGGTCCTCGTTATCGCTTCCACCGGCACGTAACGCGAGGCGCGCCACGCCGGGTAAAGACTGGCCAGCACGCCGAGCACGATTACTATTATGTTGGCGGCGGTGACGTCGCCCGCGGCCAGCGCCGGGTACATGACCGGGCTCATGCCCACCATCTCCAGTCCTTCCGCGAACATCGACAGGTCGATGCCGCCCTTGAGGCTCGCCACGCTGATCCACGCTGCCAGGTTGCCGAGGGCGAGCGCGATGCCCAGCAGGATCAGCGATTCCGCCAGCACCTGGCCGAGGATGAAGCGCGGCGGCATGCCGAGCGCCTGGAACAGGCCGAACTCGCGGGTGCGCTCGAACACCGCCATGAGCAGCGTGTTGACCAGCCCGAAGGCCATGGCCGTGAACACCACCGCGAACCAGATGAGCAGCACGACGTTATGCAGCTTTTCCATCAGCACCACCAGCGGCTGCAGTTCGGTCCACGGGGCGACGTCCGCGCCGGGCGCGGCCGCGCGCAGCGAGGCCACGATGCCCTCCAGTCCTTTGCGGTCCGGCGTCATCACCGTGACCTCGGAGACATCCGCACCGATCCCGAGCATCTGCTGCGCGACGTGAAGACCGATGAACACGTAACCGGTCTCCATGGCCTGCGGCTCGGCGTCGAAGATGCCGACCACGCGGAAGCCGCGATCGGCGATGCGGTTGCCGGCGTCCTGGCTCATCAGCACCACGCGCCGGCCGAGCCCGGTTTCGAGCTGCTCCGCCAGTTTGCGGCCGAGCAGCAGGCCCGGGTCGTCCGGCGCGGACAGGTACGCGCCGTCGGTGACGGCCCTGGCAATGAAGGACAATCCTTGCTCGCGCGACGGATCGATGCCCACCAGCACCACGCCGGCCGACTCGCGCTCGCTCGAAATCACCGCCGGCACGCGCACGCGCGCGCCGGCGGCGACGATG
>JBFMBB010000180.1:0-4143 GCA_040755435.1 Pseudomonadota bacterium
GAAGCTGGCGGTGCGCGAGCAAAACGGCGACGTCCTCCTGGAGCCGGGGGATGATATACACTTGATTAATTCAGGGGCATTTTCATAGGTAATTTCCATGACAGACGATACCGATTCCACCGTTCCGTCCGGCGCCACCGGCCGCTCCCCGCGCTGGGAGCGCGACCTGCTCGAGCGCCTGGCGTTCGCCGCCGTGACCGAGCAGCGCCGCGCGCGGCGCTGGGGCATATTCTTCAAGCTGTTCTTCGCCGCCTACCTGGTGCTGATCCTGGTGCTGGCGCAATCGGACAGCATCGGCGGCAAGGCGCTGACCACCGAACATACCGCGCTGGTGGATATCGAAGGCGTGATCAGCGCCGACAGCCTGGCGAACGCCGACAACGTCATCTCCGGCTTGCGCGCCGCGTTTGAAAACAAATCGACCCAGGGGATTGTCCTGCGCGCCAACAGCCCCGGCGGCAGCCCGGTGCAGGCGGGCTATATCAACGACGAGATCCGGCGCCTGCGCGCGAAGTACCCGAAGACGCCGTTGTACGCGGTGATCGGCGACATGTGCGCCTCGGGCTGCTACTACGTGGTCGCTGCCGCGGACAAGATCTACGCCGACAAGGCCAGCATCGTCGGCTCCATCGGCGTGCTCATGAACGGTTTCGGATTCGTCGACGCCATGAAGAAGCTCGGCGTCGAGCGCCGGCTCATGACCGCGGGCGAACACAAGGGCTTCCTCGATCCCTTCGGGCCGGTGAAGCCGGCGGAGACGAAGCACGCCCAGCAGATGCTGGACGAAATCCACCGGCAATTCATCGAAACCATCCGCCAGGGCCGCGGAGCGGCGCTGAAGGAGACCAAGGACATGTTTTCGGGGCTGTTCTGGACCGGCGAGGAGGCGATCAAGCTGGGACTGGTGGACAGCCTGGGTGGCGCCAGTTACGTCGCGCGCGAGGTGATCGGCGCGGAAGACATCGTCGACTACACCTATCGCGAGAACTTCATCGACCGCTTCGCGCGGCGCCTCGGCACTGCTATGGCGCAGACCATCGGCACCGATCTCCTCGGCCGCGGCCCAAGCTTAAGATAGATTAACCGCCAAGACGCCAAGGACGCCAAGGACGCCAAGAACGACAGGATTTAAAATTTAAAAAACTTGGCGCTCTTGGCGTCTTGGCGGTTCAAATTATTTTTATTCCTTCGTTTTCGAGCATCCGCACCAGGCGGATTAGCGGCAAACCGATAAGCGTGTTCGGATCGTCGCCCTCGAATTTATCCAGCAACGCGATTCCCAAACCTTCCGACTTGACGCTGCCGGCGCAGGAGTAGGGCTGTTCCTTGCGCAGGTAGGATTCGATCTGGTCGTCCGTCAGGCGGCGGAAGCTCACGCGATAGGGAATGATCTCGCGCTGAATGCGCTGGGTGTCGGCGTTGATCAGCGCCAGGCCGGTATAGAGCGTGACGGTGCGGCCGGAGGCCTCGCGCAATTGCTGCACCGCCTTGTCATGGCTGTGCGGCTTGCCGACGATGTGGCCGTTGTAGACCGCTACCTGGTCCGATCCGATCACCAGCACGCCGCGCGTTTTCCCTGCGATCTTCTGCGCCTTCTCGATGGCCAGCCGCTCCACCAGTTTTTCCGGCGTCTCGCCGGGATGCGGGGTTTCATCGACCTCGGGCGCCGTCACCTCGAAGGGGATTTTCAGGCGCTCCAGCAGCTCGCGGCGGTAGGGGGAGGAAGAAGCGAGGATGAGTTTCATAAGATGATTAACCGCCAAGACGCCAAGAGCGCCAAGATTTTTAAATTTTAAATCCTGTCTTTCTTGGCGTCCTTGGCGTCTTGGCGGTTCAAAATTATCTATTCAATTTCGACCAGGGCCTCGTCGGGATTGACGCTGTCGCCCTTGGTCACGTTTATCGACTTGACCGTGCCGGCGACCGGCGCCGGGACCTCGTTTTCCATTTTCATGGCCTCGACCACCAGCACCGGGTCGCCGGCCTTCACCTTGACGCCGGCCTTGACCAGGATGTCGACGATGGTGCCGGGCATGGAGCTGGTGACATGGCCTTCCTTCGAGGCCTTGGGGCGCTTCGAGCCGCGCGAGGCGCGGCGCGTGTCCACCACGCCGGCCTCGGTCGGCACGGTTTCGGTCAGCGTCTCGATGAGAATCTGTTCCGGCACGCCGTCGACCGAGACGAAGAACGGACGCTGTTCCTCGCTCTTGTGGCCGGCGCCGGTGACGCGGATGTGGTAGGTCTCGCCGTGCATGGTGACGTTGAAATCCGTCGGCGCGTAGGCGGGCAGGGCCGCGGCCTCGGCCGATTTCGGCGGCTTGAGCTCCTCCGGCTTGAGCGTGCCGGCGGCGCGTTCCTCCAGGAACTTGCGCCCGATCTCCGGGAACATGGCGTAGGTGAGCACGTCTTCCTCGCTCTTCGCGAGCTCGCCGATCTCGTCGCGCAGACGGTGCATCTCGGGTTTGAGCTTGTCCGCCGGGCGGCAAGTGATGACTTCTTCGTTGCCGATGGCCATGCTGCGCACGGTCTCGTTGATCTTGCCCGGCGCCTTGCCGTAACGGCCCTGCAGGTAGAGCTTCACCTCGTTGGTGATGCTCTTGTAGCGCTTGCCGGTGAGCACGTTGAGCACCGCCTGGGTGCCGACGATCTGCGACGTCGGCGTGACCAGCGGCGGGAAGCCGAGGTCCTCGCGCACGCGCGGGATTTCCGCCAGCACCTCGTTCATGCGGTTGAGCGCGCCCTGTTCCTTGAGCTGGTTCGACAGGTTCGAGATCATGCCGCCCGGCACCTGGCTCACCTGCACGCGCGTGTCGATCTCGGCGTATTCGCTCTCGAACTGGTGGTATTTCTTGCGCACCTCGCGGAAATAGAAGCCGATCTCCTGCAGCTGTTCGAGATTGAGCCCGGTGTCGTAGGGCGTTTCGCGCAGGGCCACGACCATGCTTTCAGTCGGCGAATGGCTGGTGCCCCAGGACAGCGACGAGATGGCGGTGTCGATGTGACGGCAGCCGTGCTCGACCGCGAGATACATGCAGATGTTGGCCACGCCCACGGTGGTGTGCGAGTGGAAGGCGAGCGGCACTTTCACCGCCTTCGACAGCGCCTGGTACAGTTCCACGGTGCGCGCCGGCGTGATCAGCCCGGCCATGTCCTTGATGGCGATGGTCTGGCAACCCATCTTTTCCATCTCGCGCGCGATTTCCACGAAATGCTCGATGGTGTGCACCGGGCTGGTGGTGTAGCAGATGGCGCCCTGCGCGTGCTTGCCGGCCTTGAGCACGGCCTTGACCGAGACCTCGATGTTGCGCATGTCGTTCATGGCGTCGAAGATGCGGAACACGTCGACACCGTTCTGCGCCGCCTTCTTCACGAAGGCCTCGACCACGTCGTCGGAGTAGTGGCGGTAGCCGAGCAGGTTCTGGCCGCGCAACAGCATCTGCAGCGGCGTTTTCGGCAACGCCTGTTTCAGCTTGCGCAGGCGTTCCCACGGGTCTTCCTTGAGAAAACGCAGACAGGTGTCGAAGGTGGCGCCGCCCCAGGCCTCGAGCGACCAGTAGCCGATCTTGTCGAGCTTGTCGCAGACCGGCAGCATGTCCTCGGTGCGCATGCGCGTGGCGAGCAGCGACTGGTGCGCGTCGCGCAGCACCAGATCCGTCACCATTACTTTTTTGGATGAAGACGCCATGATTGTTCCTGCCTCTTACAAGCCGTGATGCGCCGCGATCGCCGCGCCGATGGCGGCGGCCAGATCGGCGGGCGGACGCCGGATCGAGTAGTTTAACAGCTCCGGATGTTTTTCGATGAAACCGGTGTCGAATTTCCCCGCCTGGAATTCCTTCGTGGTGAGGATTTCCAGGTAGAAGGGTTTGGTGGTTTTCACGCCGTGCACGCCCATGTCGAGCAGCGCGCGCCGCGCCCGTGCCAGCGCCTTGTCCCAGGTCAGCGCCCACACCGTGAGTTTGGCGCACATGGAGTCGTAGTGCGGCGGGAACTCGTAGCCGGTGTAGATCGCGGCATCGGTGCGCACGCCCGGACCGCCCGGCGCGTAGTAGCGCGTGATGCGGCCGTAGCTCGGCAGGAAGTCGTTCTTCGGGTCCTCGGCGTTGATGCGGAACTGGATGGCGTAGCCGCGCCGCTGGATCT
>JBFMBB010000181.1:0-3839 GCA_040755435.1 Pseudomonadota bacterium
GATCTGCTGACGCATCGACTGTTGCTGGCCACGCAATGGGCCGGTCAGCAGGCGGCGCGTGCGCTTTCCCTCGGCTATTTCGGTGCCAGCACCGGCGCGGCGGCGGCGCTGCGCGCGGCCGCCGCGTTGGGGCCGGAGATCGGCGCCGTGGTTTCGCGCGGCGGCCGTCCCGACCTGGCGCTCGACGATCTTCCGCGCGTGCAGGCGCCGACCTTGCTGATCGTGGGCGGAAACGACACGGTCGTGATCGAGCTAAACCGCGTGGCTTACCGCGAGCTGTGTTGTGAAAAGGAGCTGAAAATCATTCCCGGCGCCACGCACCTGTTCGAGGAACCCGGAACGCTGGAACAGGCCGCCGCGGCCGCCGCCGGATGGTTCAGGCGTCACCTGACCGGAAAGGGCGAAGCGTCGTGAAACTGATGTCGCGGCCGGAAACGGTTCCGGATCAGCAGGCCAAGGTCGCGTTTCTGCGGCAACCGCGCGCCTATCCGGAAAAGCCGGCGCGCGTCGAAACCATCGAAACCCACATGTCGTGGGTGTTCCTGACGCCGCGGCATGCCTTCAAGCTCAAGAAGCCGGTGCGCTACGACTATCTGGATTTCAGCACGGTGGCGGCGCGCCAGGCGAACTGCGAGGAAGAACGGCGGCTGAACCAGCGGCTCGCGCCCGGTGTCTATCTCGATGTCGTGCCATTGGTGCTGGATAGCAATGACGGTATGCGCCTTGGAGGGCGGGGCGAGATCATCGACTGGCTGGTGATGATGCGCCGCCTGCCGGCGGCGCGGATGCTGGATCACCTGATCCGGGCGCGCGCACTCGAACCCGCGGACACGCACGCGTTGGCGGAGGTGCTGGCGCGGTTTTATCGTGAAAGCAGTCCGATCATGCTCGGCGGCGAGGAGTATCGCCGGCAGTGCGAGCACAAGGTCCGGCTGAATCTCGACGCGCTGTCCGACCCGGCGTACGGCCTGTCCGCGGCACTGGTCGAGGCGGCGCACGATGCCCAGTTCGAATTCCTGCGCGCCGCGCCGGAACTGCTGGAACGTCGCGCCATGGACGGCAGGATCATCGAGGGACATGGCGACCTGCGCCCGGAGCATGTATGCACGGAATCGCCGCCGGTGATTTTCGACCGCCTGGAATTCAACCGCGTCTTCCGTCTCATCGATCCCGCGGACGAGCTGGCGTTCCTGGCCATGGAATGCGAGCGTCTGGGCGCGCCGCAGGTGGAACCGGAATTGCTCGGGGCCTACCGGCGTTTCACCGGCGATTACCCGCCGCCGCGGCTGGTGCATTTCTACAAGGCGCAACGCGCCTGCCTGCGCGCCCGGCTCGCCATCTGGCATGTACACGACCTGCCGCCCGGCGACTGGCCGCGCTGGCGTGCGGCGGCCGATGAATATCTGAGGCTGGCCGAAAGTTACAGCGGGAAATTCTGAATGTAGGTTGGGGTGAATGAAATGAACCCCAACGAACGCTTATATATATGAATTGTTGGGGTTCGCTGCGCTCACCCCAACCTACATGAAGCCTCAAACCTCGAGCAACTCCACCAGCGAGCCGCCGGCGTGGATGCGCCGGATAGCCTCGGCGAACAGCGGCGCGGCCGAGACGATGGCGAGTTTTCTGGCGACCAGCTGGCGATTCAGCCGGAACGGCGGGATGCTGTCGGTGACGATGATTCTGTCGAGTTCAGCCCCGGACAGGAGTTGCCAGGCGTCCCCGATGAAAAGGCCGTGCGTGGCGGCGGCGTAGACCCGGGTCGCGCCGCGTTCGCGGCAGGCGATTGCGGCCTGCAACAGCGTGCCCCCGGTACTGACCAGGTCGTCGATGATGATGGCGCTGCCCGTTACCTCTCCCGCCAGCCGGCCGGCGCGCATCAGGCCCTTGGCCCGCGACTTCTCCATGAACGCCAGGTTGGCTTCCCGGCCGAGGGAACGGCAGAGCGCCTGGCGAAACCGTTCGGCGCGTTTGATGCCGCCGATGTCCGGCGATACCACGGTGATGGAGGGTGCGTCACGCAGCAGCGGCGTCAGGCGCGCCGCGAACAGCTTCGTGGCCTCCAGGTGCTCGGTGCGGCAACGGAAGGCGTTCTGGAACGCCGCGAGATTGTGCACGTCCATCGTGACCACGCGATCGGTGCCCGCGGCCTCGAACAGCCGTGCCACGTAGCGCGTCGTGACCGGGTCGCGCGTCTGGGTTTTGGCATCCTTGCGCGCGTAGGCGAGATAGGGGACCACGGCGGTGACGGATTTCGCCGAGGCGTCCCGCAGCGCGCCGATGAAGAACAGCAGGCGCAGCAACTTGTCGTTGACGCTTTCCCTGCCGTCGGCATACAGCGACTGGATGACGAAGACGTCACGGTTGCGGACATTGACCAGCGGGCGGGATTTGTGTTCGCCGTCCTCGAATTCCCTTTCCTCGTGCGCGGCCAGGGCTGCGCCAAAATGCCGCGCTACGTCCTCGCCGAACACGCGGCTGGCCTGCAGGGCAAAAAGGACTGGCGCATCCTGGTGCATCGTTCGCGCCCTCGCTGGAATCCCTCGCTGGTTCAACTTTACTGCGTGTTTTTTGTCATTATCTTTGACAGGGATCAATGTCGCCGGCAACCGGATGGAACTAAATCGCATTACCGGTACGCCAGCCGCAAATGCAGGAGGTGAGTCATGGCCACAACGCTCGAACCGCAGGTATCGCAGTGGTACCGGCATCTGGACAAGGGCCAGCAGTTCTACGTCACCGCCATCGACGATGACGAGGGCACGGTAGAAATCCAGCACTTCGACGGCGACGTGGAAGAAATGGATCTCGATGACTGGCGCGAGCTCGCGCTCGAGGCCATCGAGCCGCCCGAGGACTGGACCGGGCCGGTGGATGACGTCGAGCGCGACGATCTCGGCTATTCCGACACCGGCATGAGCCCGGAAGACTGGTCCGAGCCCCTGGAGGAGAAAGTAAGGGAGGCGGAAGAACTGGAGGAAGAAGAGCGCCGGGGCGAAGATTAGCGCGATACCGCGCGACGCAATCTCGCCACCCCTTGTCTCAGCGTTTCCACGCTACGCGCAGGATATCGGCCTCGTCCGTGTACTGGTAGCAGAGCTCGCCCTTGTAGGCGTGGTGCACGGCGTCGCCGATGGCGCGCGCCATGCCCATGGTGGTCGTGGTGATCAGGATGCCTTCACCCTGCTCCTCCAGCGACAGGATGCGCCGCAGCGGGTGGTCCTTTTTCTCGCGCCGCTCGACGTTGCGGGCCAGGCGCAGGATCTCGTCGCCGTGCTGTTTCTGGAACGGTCCGCTCAGCGTCAGATAGCCCCCGGGATACTTGTCCTGCAGGCGATGGCATGCGGGGCAGACGGTTTCGCGCGCGCCGCGCGGCCGCGCCAGCCACTGCCAGCGTCCCTTGTGAAACACGGCGTCGCACACCGGGCAGATTGCGGGTTCACGCAATTTGCCACGGGTCTTGTAGGTGTCGTGCTCGTATTCCTTGATATACCGGTCGCGGCGTATCGGGCGGGAAGTTCTGCTGGTTTTCCGGGCGGCGGTTCCCATGGCGTCATCCCCCTTGTCGTCGTTGCTGTGTTACCGTAACCATGCGCCGGGCCATGGGCGCCTGCTTTGATGCAGGTCAAAGCCATCGGCACCCGCGAAAACGCAACGCAGGAGACGATCATCATGAACCAGCGGGAGTCACAACGGCGCCTGGCCGAGGCGGTGCGCGACGCCTGCGGCAAGGCGGCGCAGGAGGCCTACGAAAGCGCCGGCATCAGCGGTCTGTGCGAGGAAGGCCGGTGGGAATGCGCGATTTCGGCCATCCGCGCGCTCGACCTGGATGTCGTTAT
>JBFMBB010000182.1:0-3810 GCA_040755435.1 Pseudomonadota bacterium
CCGGGTCATGCTTCACGTCGGCCTGCGCGGCGTCGTGGCGCACCTTTTCGGCCGCCATCTTGTCGCGCATTTCCCGCACCTCGGCCTTAAGCTTTTCCGGGTCGCGTGGCCGGCACAGGATCTCCTCGCGGACCGCGGCGAACTGCCGCGTAACCTCAGGGTTGCCGACCACCGGCCGCGCCCGCACCAGCGCCTGATGCTCCCAGGTCCAGGCATGGCTCTGCTGGTAATCACGGAAGGCGGCCAGGCTGGTCACCAGCGGGCCGCTCTTGCCGCTCGGGCGCAAGCGCATGTCGACTTCATAAAGAATGCCGCCGGGCGTGCGGGTGGTGAGGATGTGAATCAGCCGCTGGCCAAGGCGCGCGAAGAAGGCCTCGTTCGGCAACGGCCGCGCGCCGCGCGTCATGCCCTCGTCGCATCCTTCGTAGAGAAAAATCATGTCGAGGTCGGAGCCGTAACCGAGTTCGCGACTACCGAGCTTGCCGTAGCCGATGACGGCGAAGCCGGGCGGCGTGTCCCGGCCCGGGCATTGCGGCGCGCCGTGCTTGCGCTCGAGATCGCGCGTCGCCAGCTCCAGCGCCGCCGTGACCATGCTCTCCGCCACCGCGGCCAGCGCCGCGCCGGTCTGCTCCGGGGCCAGGCCCGGTCCGACGTCCGTGGCCGCCACGCGCAGCACGTGGCCGTGGCGGAACTCGCGCAGCACTTCCATTTGCAGTTCGAGATCCTCTTCCGGGATGTGCGCCAGCCGCTGGCGCAGCTCGTCCTGCAAGGCCTCCGGCGTCGGCAGTTCGTACAACGCCGGGTTGAGCAGCTCGTCGAGCAATATCGGATGCTGCGCGATCCAGTTCGCGATCCACGGGCTGGCGCCGCCGAGCCGCACCAGCTGCGTGAGCACCTGCGGGTTTTCCGCCATGAGCGAGAAATACACCGTGCGCCGGCCGACGGCCTCGAGCAGATGCACCAGACGTTGCAGCGTCGTGAGCGGCTGATCGCTTTCGGCGGCGGCCTTGAGCACCAGCGGCACGACGCGGTCGATGCGCGCGCGGGCGCCGGTGGAGTAGGCGCTGACCATCGGCCCCTCGCGCAGCGCGTTAATAAGGTTCAGCGCCTCTTCCGGCTGCGCATAACCGCTATCGCGCAGGATCTGTTTCGCGCTTTCGGCATCGGCCGTCCCCTGCCACACCGCCGCCAGCCGGTCGGGCTCGCGTTCGGCCGCGGCGCCTTCACCGGTGCGGAACAGCTGGGCGAAATGGCGATGCACCCGCTCCCGCTGCCGCTCAAGCTCGTCGGCCAGGCTTTTCACGTCAGCGAAACCGCTGGCGAAGGCGAGTCCCATCTGCGCCGTTTCGTCGGTCGGCAACTGCTGGGTCTGCTGATCGGCCGCCATCTGCAGGCGGTGCTCGATGTTGCGCAGAAAAACATAGGCCTGCGTCAGCTCCGTACAGGTCGCGGGGTCCATGCAACCGGCGGCCACCATGCGCGGCAACACCGTGAGCAGGCGGCGCTCCTGCAGCTGCGGCTCGCGCCCGCCGCGGATCAGCTGCTGCGTCTGGGCGATGAATTCGATCTCGCGGATGCCGCCGCGCCCGAGCTTGATGTTGCCCTGCATGCCCTTGCGCGCGGTCTCGCGCTCGATCATGGCCTTCATGTCGCGGATGGATTCGATCGTCCCGTAGTCGAGGTACTTGCGGTACACGAAAGGTTTCAGCGTCTTGAGCAGCTCCGCGCCGGCCGCGCGGTCGCCGGCGATGGCGCGCGCCTTGATGAAGGCATAGCGCTCCCACTCACGCCCGTGGGTCTGGTAATAGTGTTCCATGGCGGCGAACGACAGCGCCAGCGGCCCGCTGGCGCCGTTGGGGCGCAGGCGCATGTCCACGCGGAACACGAAACCGTCGGCGGTGGTTTCGTTGAGCGCGTTGATCAGCGCCTGGCCGAGGCGGAGGAAGAACTCGTGATTGCTCAGCGGCGCCGCGCCCTGCGTCTCGCCCTCTTCCGGGTAGGCGAAGATGAGGTCGATGTCGGAGGAAAAATTCAGTTCCTGCCCGCCGAGCTTGCCCAGTGCCAGCACCACCAGCCGCTGCGGCTGGCCACCCGCCTCGCCCCGGGGCTCGCCGTTCTTCGCGCAGGTCCAGGCGTGCAGTTTTTCCAGCGCCGCGTGCACGCAGGCGTCGGCGAACTCCGACAACACGGCCAGGGTTTCATTGAGATCGGCCCAGCCGGCCAGGTCGCGCCAGGCGATGCGCAGCATCTCGCGGCGGCGCAGCTGGCGCAGGCGGGTTTTCAGCGCCGGCTCGTCGTCGGCATCGCCGAGAAATTTCTCCACGCGCGCCGCCAGCTCGCCGGCCGCGTAGGCGCGCAGCAGGTCACCGGAGACGACCAAGTCTTGCAGCAAGGCCGGTTGCTGCACGCAGGCACGGGCGACGAACTCGCTGGCGGCGAACACGCGCGGCAGGGTTTCGAGCCACTTCCCCGGCGCCAGCCCGGAGACCTGCGGCGCCAGCTCCTGCCACTGGGTGGATACCGGCCCGCGCAGCGGCTCGGGAATCGCGGCGAGCGCCGCGTCGAAGATTTGCTGGGCGGAACCGGACATGCCGCCATGATACCCAAAGGGGCAGGGGTTTACTCGCGGCCCGCGCGCACGATAACGATCAGCCTTTGTTGCCGCCCGACTCCGACAACGCGGATTTCTCGACCGGCAAACCGGCCTCGCGCCACTCCGGGAATCCGTCTTCCAGGCGGCGCGCCCGGTATCCCTGCTGGCGCAACCGCGCCACGGCCTCGAAGGCCAGCACGCAATGCGGACCGCGGCAGTAGGCGACGATCTCCTGTCCCTGTGGCAACTCCTCGAGGCGCTTCGCCAGTTCCTTCAGCGGAACGTTCACGGCGCCGGGGACATGGCCGGAGGCATACTCCTCCGGCGGCCGCACATCGAGCACCGTCACGATGCCCTGGCGCGCGCGCTCCAGCAGTTCGCGCCGCGGGATCGGTTCGAGTTCATCCTTGACGGTGAGGTAGGAGCGCACCAGGCGATCCACGTCGGCCAGGTGCGTCTCGGCCAGCTTGCGCATGCTGGAAAGCAGGCGCACGATTTCGTCGTCGGCCAGACTGTAATAGACGTACAGCCCGTCCTTGCGCGCCTGCACCAGCCCGCTCTGGCGCATGACCCGCAGATGTTGCGAAGTGTTCGCGACTGACAGGCCGGTGAGTTTGGCCAGCGCCTCGACCGTGCGCTCGCCCTGCGCCAGGTATTCGAGCAGTTCGAGCCGGTGGCCGTGACCGACCACTTTCCCGATGCGCGCCACCTGGCTGTAAATCTGCTGTTTCAGGTTCTGTCTTGACATGCCCGAGTTCCATAATCTAGTATTCAATTGAATACTTGAATAGTAGCACACACACCCGTTAATTCAAGCCATCAATAAAACTCAAAACGAACGGATACGCGGAGACCCTATGCTGCAAACACTGCTGCAATACGAAACGCCGATACGCCTTACAGCCTTCTTCGGGATCCTGGCCCTCGTGGCCGGGGCCGAACTGCTGTTCCCCCGTCGCCGCCTGAACGTCTCCAAGCTGCGGCGCTGGGCGAGCAATCTCGGCATCGTCTTCTTCAACAGTCTGGTCGTGCGCCTGCTGTTGCCGGTGACGGCGGCGGCTTTCGCCGTGTTTGCCGCCGACCGCGGCTGGGGCCTGTTCAACTATATCGATGCGCCAGGCTGGTTCACCATCGTCGCTTCGGTTGTCATTCTCGATTTCGCCATCTATCTCCAGCACGTGATGTTCCACGCGGTGCCGGCGTTGTGGCGGCTGCAC
>JBFMBB010000183.1:0-3683 GCA_040755435.1 Pseudomonadota bacterium
TGATCGGCCGGCTGCACGGCATATTGCTGCGCAAGGAGCCGCCGGCGCTGCTGGTGGACGTGAATGGGGTGGGATATGAGCTGGAAGCGCCCATGACCACCTTCTACGAACTGCCGGCGGTGGGTCAGCCGGTGACGCTGCATACGCACCTGGTGGTGCGCGAGGACGCACACTTACTATATGGTTTTGCGCGTGAGGCCCAGCGGCGGCTGTTCCGCGACCTGCTCCGGGTCAATGGCGTGGGGCCGCGGGTGGCCCTGGCGGTGCTGTCGGGGTTGGCGGACGAGGAATTCCTGCGCTGCGTGGCCGAGGAAGACATCACGCGCCTGACCAAGGTTCCGGGCATCGGACGCAAAACCGCCGAGCGCCTGGTGATCGAGCTGCGCGACAAGTTGCCGAAGGAGGTTCCGCTGCCGGCCGGTCATGTCGCGGCCGCCGGTCCGGCGGCGCCGGCCGATCCGGTGAGCGAGGCGGTGAGCGCGCTGGTGGCGCTCGGCTACAAGCCGAACGAGGCCAGCCGCGCGGTGCGTGGCATTGCCGCCAAGGGATTGAATGCGGAAGAAATCATTCGTCAGGCGCTGAAGGGCATGGCAGTATAAAATGAGAAACCCTCTCCCCATCCCTCTCCCGCTTTGCGGGAGAGGGGGAGTTTGAGAACATCTATCATAATGATCGAAACCGACCGACTGGTATCCGCGCACGCGGTGGAGGCAGGCGACGAAACCGTCGAGATGCGCCGGCTGCGCCCCGCGCGCCTGGCGGAATACGTCGGCCAGGAGCCGATCCGCCGGCAGATGGAGATTTTCATCGCCGCCGCGCGCGGGCGTGGCGAGGCCCTCGACCACGTGCTGCTGTTCGGCCCGCCGGGCCTCGGCAAGACCACCCTGGCCCATATCGTGGCCAACGAGATGGGCGTGGGCCTGCGCCAGACCTCGGGGCCGGTGCTGGAGCGCCCCGGCGACCTGGCGGCCATCCTGACCAACCTGCAGCCCAACGACGTCCTGTTCATCGACGAGATCCACCGGCTTAGCCCGATCGTCGAGGAGATCCTGTATCCCGCGATGGAGGACTACCAGCTCGACATCCTCATCGGCGAGGGCCCGGCGGCGCGCTCCATCAAGCTCGACCTGCCGCCGTTCACGCTGGTGGGCGCGACCACGCGCGCGGGGCTGCTGACCTCGCCGCTGCGCGACCGCTTCGGCATCGTGCAGCGCCTGGAATTCTACAATCCGGAGGAACTGGCTAGGATCGTCACGCGTTCCGCCGCGATCCTGGAGATCCCGATCGAGCCCGAGGCCGTGGCGGCGATCGCGCGCCGCTCGCGCGGCACGCCGCGCATCGTCAACCGCCTGCTGCGGCGCGCGCGCGATTTCGCCCAGATCAAAGGCAACGGACGCCTGACAGGCGACATCGCCGAATTGGCGCTGTCCATGCTAGAAGTGGACCAGTGCGGCTTCGACATGCTCGACCGCAAGCTGCTGCAGGCGGTGATCGAGAAGTTCTCCGGCGGCCCGGTGGGCGTGGACAACCTGGCCGCGGCCATCGGCGAGGAGCGTGATACCATCGAGGACGTGATCGAGCCGTTCCTGATCCAGCAGGGCTATCTCATGCGCACGCCGCGCGGGCGCCTGGCCACCGCCCTCGCGTGGCGGCATTTCGGTCTCAAGGCCCCGAGCGCCCCTGACGCAACGCAGCGCAGCATTTTCGAGGAGTAAAATATATTGTTTCGCCACCGAGAGCACAGAGTACGCAGAGCGAGCCGGAATAATTTCTGTTTTTCTCTGTGTCCTCCGTGCCCTCTGTGGCAAAATCCGGCATGAAAGCGGTTTTCTCCATCCCCATCCGCGTGTATTACGAGGACACGGACGCCGGCAACGTGGTGTACTACGCGAATTACCTGAAATTCATGGAGCGGGCCCGCACCGAATGGCTGCGCGCCCTGGGTTTCGAGCAGGACGAACTAATCCGCCGCGATGGCGTCATATTCGCCGTGCGTTCGGCCAATATCGAATTCCGGAAGCCGGCGCGCTTCAACGACCTGTTGCAGGCGACGGTGCGGGTGAGCCGGCGCGGCAGGGCCAGCCTTACCTTTGCCCAGGAAATCCGGCGCGGCGATACCGTGTTGTGCGAGGGCGAGGTGAAAGTGGCCTGTCTCGACGCCGCCACGTTCGCCCCGCGGCCGGTGCCGGAAAACATCGAATCGAAACTTGATGCAGGAACCTGACTCATGGACATAACCGCGACCGAAGGCATCGCCATGTGGTCCCTGGTGCGCAACGCCTCGCTGCCGGTGCAACTGGTCATGCTGATGCTGCTGGCGGCCTCGGTGCTTTCCTGGACCATGATTTTCCGCAAGTGGTTCGCGCTCAACAGCGCGAACCAGGTGGCCGACCGCTTCGAAACCAAATTCTGGTCCGGCGCCAACCTCAACCAGATGTTCATCGAGCAGTCGAAGAAAGAAACCAACGCCACCGGCATGGCCAGTATCTTCGTGGAGGGATTCCGCGAATATAAGCGCCTGAGCCAGGAGTCCCGCATCGAACCCATGGACATCCTCGAGGGCGTGCAGCGCGCCATGCGCGTGGCGCTGTCGCGCGAGATCGATTACCTGGAAACGCATCTTTCGTTCCTGGCCACGGTCGGTTCGACCAGTCCGTATGTCGGCCTGTTCGGCACCGTCTGGGGCATCATGAATTCCTTCCGTTCGCTCGGCACGGTGCAGCAGGCCACCATCGCGCACGTGGCGCCCGGCATCGCCGAGGCCCTGATCGCCACCGCCATCGGCCTGTTCGCCGCCATTCCCGCGGTGATCGCCTATAACCGCTACTCCAACAAGGTGGAACGGCTGGTGACGCGCTACGAGATTTTCATGCAGGAGTTCGCCAGCATTCTCCAGCGCCAGGCGTACGCCGCGAGGGCCTAGACGTGGAGTCCTACCGCAAGCGCCACAAGAAGCTGATGAGCGAGATCAACGTCGTGCCGTATATCGACGTCACGCTGGTGCTGCTGGTGATCTTCATGATCACCGCGCCGCTGCTGTCGCAGGGCGTCAAGGTGGACCTGCCGCGGGCCGCGGCCAAGCCGGTGGAATCCCAGGACCAGGAAACCCTGATCGTGACGGTGGACCGCCAGGGGAATTATTTTCTCGACGACCGGCGCATCGCGCCCGAGGAATTGCGCCGGAAGGTGGCGGCGATCCTGCGCCTGCGGCCGAAAACACCGGTGCTGATCCGCGGCGACCGGCAGGCGGATTACGGCGAGGTGGTGAAGGCCATGACCCTGTTGCAATCCGCCGGCGCGCCGAGTGTGGGGCTGCTCACGGAACCGCCACCGGGAAAGTAGGGAAGTTCTGATTGAATATGGTTATCAGCCACAGTGAGCACAGAGAGCACAGAGAGAATCGGAGCGAATCCGTGAGAATACTCTGTGATCTCTGTGTGCTCTGTGGCTAGATATCATATTTCGGGAGTTTCCTAGCGTGCTGCCGAAAAAGCTGCGCCATAATCCGGGACGGTTCCGGGCCATCGTCTATGCGGTACTGGTGCATGCCGTGCTGATCGGGCTTGCCGTCATCGGTTTCCGCTGGACGGTGCAGTCGCCGCCCGGCGAGGTGGTGCAGGCCGTGGCCGTGCCGGAAACCGCCGCGCGCAAGCCCGAGGAACCCGACCGGCGCGCGCAGGAGG
>JBFMBB010000184.1:0-3674 GCA_040755435.1 Pseudomonadota bacterium
CCGCGCACAATGCGCGCGGTCCCCCGCATGCACCCGGGGCGCGCCGATCCGCGGCGCACCCGTTCGGCGGCATGGAAGTCCACCGGACTTCCATGAAAACTCCGCCTCACCCTCGCGAAGCCGGGCGCTCGCCTAACTCGCCGGCCGCAAACACCGCGGCTCGGGCTCGATCAAAAGGCTCGCGAAAACCCCCGGCTTCGCTGCGGTGCTCGGTTCGCGACACGGGTTCTTCAACCCACCTCAGACTATTGCCATTCGACCATTTGACTTCATTTCAGCGCCGCCAGCGCCTTGTCGTAATTCGGTTCATTCTTGATCTCCGGCACCAGCTCGGTGTGGACGACCTTGTCGTTCTCGTCGATCACGACGATGGCGCGCGCGGTGATGCCGGCCAGCGGGCCGTCGGTGATGAGCACGCCGTAGTCCTTGGCGAAGTGGCGGTCGCGCATCATCGACAGCGATTTCACCTTGTCGGTGTTCTCGGCGGCGCAGAAGCGCTTCATCGCGAACG
Organism: Pseudomonadota bacterium; assembly: GCA_040755435.1. Lineage (GTDB taxonomy): Bacteria > Pseudomonadota > Gammaproteobacteria > Acidiferrobacterales > Sulfurifustaceae > Sulfuricaulis. The sequence goes on from JBFMBB010000184.1 coordinate 512, forward strand.
GCAGGTCGGCCGAGACGATCAGCATCACCGTGTTCGGATGTTTGCTCGCCTGCTCGTTGAATTTCTTCGTTGACAGCGCGCAGGTCGGCGTGTCGAGGCTCGGCACGATGTTCAACAGTTTCTTTTTGCCCTTGAAGTTCGCGAGCGAGAGATCGTTGAGATCGGCGTCCGTGAGCTTGAAATCGGGCGCGGGGCTGCCGACCTTGGGCAGGTCGCCGTTGGTATGAATGGGATTACCGCCGAGTTTGATCTGGGCCATGATCGTGTCTCCTTGAATTAGACGTTAGGGTTTGTTTTGACGGCGCACGGCGGATCGAGCCGGCGCTTGCTGGCGATGCGTTCCAGATGGAACGCATATTGATCGATATCTTCCTTGGTGCGCGTTTCGGTAGCGCACACCAGCAGCGACTGGCCGAGATGCGGATAATGCTCGGTCAGATCGTAGCCGCCGAGTATGCCCTGCGCCTCCAGCGCGCGTAGCGTCTCCGACACCGGGGCGTCCAGCCGTAACACCGCTTCGTGGAACACCGGCTGGCTGAACACGCGCGTCACGCCCTGGATGGCCGTGAGCTTGTCGATGAGCGCCAGCGTGTTCGCATGCGAGGCGCGGGCGACGCGCTCCAGCCCTTCCGGACCCAGCAATGCCATATAAATGGTCGAGGCTGCCACCACCAGGCCCTGGTTGGTGCAGATGTTCGAGGTCGCCTTGGAGCGGCGGATATGCTGCTCGCGCGCCTGCAAGGTCAGGGTAAATCCCGGCTTGCCGTCCTTGTCCACGGTGCGTCCGATGATGCGCCCCGGCATTTGCCGCACCAACGCCTCCTTGCAGCACATGAAACCATAGTAAGGGCCGCCGGAGGACAACGGCGCGCCGAGCGGCTGGCCCTCGCCCACGGCGATGTCGGCGCCTTTCGTGCCCCATTCGCCCGGCGGCGTCAGCAGCGCCAGTGCCGTGGGATTCACCAGGCCGATAACGAACATGTTGTGCGCGTGCGCCCAGTCGGTGAGCGCGTCCACCTCTTCCAGCACGCCGAAGAAATTGGGCTGCGGGATCACCAGCGCGGCGAACTCGCCGCCTTCGTAGTGCTTGAGCGACTCCGGAATGATGTTGCCGCATTCCATGCACAGCGGAATTTCCACCAGCTCGATGTTCTGGTTGGCGACGATGGCCCGCACCACGCGGCGCCAGATCGGGTGCACCGTGGCCGGCATCAATATCTTGCGCGCCTTCTTGTGCGCGCGCACCGCCATCAGCACCGCCTCCGCCAGGCCCGAGGCGCCGTCGTAGAGCGAGGCGTTCGACACGTCCATGCCGGTGAGCGAGGCCATCATGGTCTGGTATTCATACAGCAGTTGCAGCGTGCCCTGACTGGCCTCGGCCTGGTACGGCGTGTAGGCGGAGTAGAACTCGCCGCGCGTGACGATCTCCCACACCGCCGCCGGGATGTGATGCTCGTAGGCGCCGGCACCGATGAAGTTGATATAGGCGCCGTCCTGGTTGGCGCGCGCCTGCATCAGGCGCGCGACTTCCATCTCGCTCAGGCCTTCCGGTACCTGCGTCAGCTTGCCGGCGCGGAGCTTTTCGGGGATTTCGTCGAACAGCTGGTCGATCGAATTGACGCCGATGCTCCTCAGCATCGCCTGCACGTCGGCGTCGGTATGGGGAATGAATGGCATATCAAAAATCTCTAAAAAAATCTTGTCACAGAGAACACGGGGTTCACAGAGAATAAATTCCTGGTCTGTTCGCTCTGTGTACTCTGTGATCTCTGTGGCTAAATTCAGTGCTTTTCAGACGCCACCAGCGCTTCATAGGCCTTGGCGTCGAGCAGCGCGTCCACTTCGGCCTTGTTCGCCGGCTTGAGGCGGAACATCCAGCCGGAACCGTAAGGGTCCTTGTTCACGGTCTCGGGCGAGTCGGCCAGAGCGCTGTTCGCCTCGACGATCTCGCCGCTGACCGGCGCGTACACGTCGGAGGCGGCCTTCACCGACTCGACCACGCCGCATTCCTTGCCGGCCGTGACCTTGGTCCCGGCGGCCGGCAGGTCCACGAACACCATGTCGCCCATGAGGTCCTGGGCGTGGTGCGTGATGCCCACGGTGACGCTGCCGTCGGCGTTCGGTTTAACCCATTCGTGGGATTTGGTGTATTTGAGGTCTTTCGGGATATTGCTCATGGTTTGGTCTCAGGTTCAGATGCAGCTTTTGCCGTTGCGAACAAAGGGATATTTGACGACACGCGCCGTGGCCGGCTTGCCGCGCAGGTCCACGGTGCAGCGATCGCCGATCTTGACGGAAGCGGGCACGCGCGCAAAGGCGATGGACTGCTCCAGCGTCGGCGAGAAACTGCCGCTGGTGATCTCGCCTTCGCCGGCGCCGTCGCATTGGACCTTCTGGTGATTGCGCAGCACGCCCTTGCCTTCCAGCACCAGGCCCACCAGCTGGCGCTTCGTGCCTTCCGCCTTCTGCCGGTCCAGCACTTCGCGGCCGATGAATTTGCGGTCGGCCGGCTCCAGCGCCACGGTCCAGGCCAGACCGGATTCCAGCGGCGTGGTGGTTTCGTCCATGTCCGAGCCGTACAGATTCATGCCGGCCTCGAGCCGCAACGTGTCGCGCGCGCCCAGTCCGATCGGCGGCACGCCGGCCTCGTTCAGCATCTGCCAGGTGAAAGGCGCGGCCTTGGCCGGGAGAATGATCTCGAAGCCGTCCTCGCCGGTATAACCGGTGGTGGCGACGAACAACTCGCCCACGGTGACGGCGTGGAATGGCTTGAGCGCGCCGGCCGGGGCGCGCAGCGCCTCGCCCAGCGCCTGATAAACCTTTTCTTTCGCGTTCGGGCCCTGCACCGCGATCATCGCCATGTCGCCGCGCTGCGTGATCGTCAGGCCGCCGAAATCCTTCGCCGCGGCATTGACCCAGGCCATGTCCTTGTCGCGCGTGGCCGCGTTCATGACCACGCGGAACCACTGGTCGTCCATGTAATAGACGATGAGGTCGTCGATCACGCCGCCCTTGGCCGTGAGCATGCAGCTGTACAGTGCCTTGCCCTTGGTCTTGAGCTTGTCGACGTTGTTGGCCAGCAGCAGGCGGAAGAAGTCGCGTACGTTGGCGCCCTTCACGTCGACCACGTTCATGTGCGAGACGTCGAACATGCCGCAGTCCT
>JBFMBB010000185.1:0-3650 GCA_040755435.1 Pseudomonadota bacterium
TCGCGCGTAAGCGCGCCGCCGCCGCCCTTGACCAGATGCAGGTGCTTGGTCGCCTCGTCGGCGCCGTCCACGTACAGCGGCAGGTCGCCGGTGCTGTTCAGGTCGAGCACCGGGATGCCGACCTGCTTGAGCCGGTCGGCGGTGGCGTTGGAGCTGGCCACCGCGCCGTCGAGCTTGCCCTTGATCTTGGCCAGCCCGTCGATGAAGTGATTGGCGGTCGAGCCGGTGCCGACGCCGATGACCCAGCCGGATTCGACGTATTCCAGTGCCGCCAGGGCGACGGCCTTTTTCTTTTCGTCCGCAGTCATGACTGTTCCGTATGCCTGAAAGGGCGCCAGAATACCTATAAACCGTGTGATAATGAAGCGGTTGATCTGATAAATTACGTCGATGCCCCAGAAATACCTCAAGACCATCGTCAACGCGCGCGTCTACGACGTCGCGCACGAAACGCCGCTGGAGCTGGCGCCGATCCTGTCGCGCCGCACCGGCAACCGCGTGTGGCTCAAGCGCGAGGACGAGCAGCCGGTGTTTTCCTTCAAGTGCCGCGGCGCCTACAACAAGATGGCCGGCCTGACGAAGGCGGAGCTGAAGAAGGGCGTGGTCGCGGCCTCGGCCGGCAACCACGCGCAGGGCGTGGCGCTGGCGGCCTCGAAGCTCGGCACCAAGGCGATCATCGTCATGCCGCGCACCACCCCGCAGATCAAGATCGACGCCGTGCGCAATCTCGGCGGCCAGGTGGTGCTGCACGGCGACAACTACGACGCCGCCTATGCCCACGCGCGCGAGATCGGCGCCAAACGCAAGCTGACTTTCGTGCATCCCTACGACGACCCGGAAGTGATCGCAGGTCAGGGCACCATCGGCATGGAAATCCTCAAGCAGCACACCGGACCGATCGAGGCCGTGTTCGTGCCGGTCGGCGGCGGCGGGCTGATCGCCGGCATCGCGGTGTACATCAAGCAGCTGCGGCCCGAGGTGAAGATCATCGGCGTCGAGCCGGAGGACGCCGACGCCATGGACCTGTCGCTCAAGGCCGGCAAGCGCGTCCTGCTCGATCACGTCAGCATCTTCGCCGACGGCGTGGCGGTACGGCAGGTCGGCCAGGAGACCTTCCGCCTCGCCAAACAGTTCGTGGACGAGATGGTGGTGGTGTCGAACGACGAAATCTGCGCCGCCATCAAGGATATCTTCGAGGACCGCCGCATGATCCTCGAGCCGGCCGGCGCGCTCGCCTATGCCGGCCTCAAGCGCTACGCGGAACAGAAGCGGCTCAGGAACAAGAACCTCGTCGCCATCGCTTCCGGCGCCAACGTCAACTTCGACCGCCTGCGCTACGTGGCCGAGCGTGCCGAGGTCGGCGAGCGGCGCGAGGCGATCTTCGCCGTCACCATCCCCGAGCGCCCCGGGGCGCTGCGGAAATTCTGCGCCATCCTCGGCGACCACAACATCACCGAGTTCAATTACCGCTTCGACGATCCGAAGAACGCGCACATCTTTGTCGGCGTGCAGGTGCCGCCGGGCACGCAGGATGCGCGCAAGCTCATGGGCGCGTTGCGCAAGCACGGTTACGCCACGCTCGACATGACCGACAACGAGATGGCCAAGCTGCACATCCGCCATCTCGTCGGCGGCCGCGCGCCGAACGCCGTCAACGAAATCCTCTACCGCTTCGAGTTCCCCGAGCGGCCGGGTGCCTTGATGAACTTCCTCGACAAGATGGGTGGGCGCTGGAATATCAGCCTGTTTCACTACCGCTCGCACGGCGCCGACTTCGGCCGCGTGCTGGTCGGCATGCAGGTGCCGCCCAAGGACAAAAAGGCGTTCCAGAAATTCCTCGACGCGCTCGGCTACGAATATGCAGAGGAGACGGGGAATCCGGCGTATAAATTGTTTTTGAGTTGATTCTTCTTCGTCATTCCGGCGAAGGCCGGAATCCAGGTCGTGAATGATCAAAAGCCGCCTTTGGCGGCTTTTGACTTTGAAAAGCTACTTGCGGGTGGCTCCGCCCCTGCACCCTGGGTAACTTGTGCGCGGACCAAAGTCACCAAGAAACCGCGTCCCCCGGATTGAGCGACTGCTCTTCTGTGCTTCTCGCCGGGTATCGCGGAGTTACTTCTTTTCGTTTATCCAACGTTCGATCTGGCTCACCATTCCTTCCAGAAATTCGGCATCAACTTCACCGAGCGATATCCAGAAAGTGCGGCCGTTAGGGGTTTGCCACATTTCCGCATCAGGCAGGCGTTCGCCGGCCTTTGTACATCCCAAGCTGGTGAGTCGTTGTGCTACTTGTCCCGGTGTGAGCTTACGGCCTCTCCACGGCGGATCAGCCATGCGCGCCGGTCAGGGTTCTGTGGGTCGGGTAGATCTTGTATTTATCACTTTGCTCGTGGGATTTGAGCAGGTGGCGCAACAACCAGCGTGTAAGGCGGGAGATGGGGACCGCCTCAACTTCCACATCAATTCCACGGTTGTGCTTATACAGGGACTTGATAGCGGGGGAAATGTTATTGAGTACTTGATCCGAGTTTTTTCCCCACAACCATAATCCGGGGACATCGTCGCTCGAAACGTATATGCATCCTTCCCGATGCTCGATTTTGATTCGAACCGTTTCAATTGGTTGATCTGCCATAGCCCCCCCGGTTCCGTATCGCGCCGGCGATCATAAAAAATGCTTCGCTAAATTGCTATAGCAATTAGCTAATGCAACAGATGTGCCTATTGGATATTAAGCCTTACATCTAACGAAAAGCCGCCCAGAGGGCGGCTTTGTTATTTACGGCCTGGATGCCCGCCTACGCGGGCATGACGACTACTTAATCATCTCCACCTTCTGAATCACCACGTCCTTCACCGGCACGTTCTCGAATGGCCCGACCGTGTGGGTCGAAACCGATTCGATCTTCTTCACCACGTCCATGCCCTTGGTGACCTTGCCGAACACCGCATAGCCCCAGCCGCGGTCGGTTTTGTCGCGGTGGTCGAGCGCGGGATTGTCCACGGTATTGATGAAGAACTGCGCCGCGGCGGATTGCGGGTCGGAGGTGCGCGCCATGGCGATGGTGCCGGCGAGGTTTTTCAGGCCGTTGTCGGCCTCGTTCTTGACCGGCACGCCGGTGGTCTTTTCGCGCATGCCGGGCACGAAGCCGCCGCCCTGGATCATGAAACCGGGAATCACGCGGTGGAAGATCACGCCGTTGTAATAGCCGCGCTCGACATAGTTCAGGAAATTCCGCACCGTCCCCGGGGCGCGCTGGGCGTCCAGCTCCAGCTCGACCACGCCCAGGCTGGTGGTCATGCGCAGGCGCGGATTATCCGCCGGCCCCTTGGCCGCGGCCGGCAGGCCGGTGGCGGTGAACAGAAAAAGTGCAAACAGGGCAAACAGTTTTTTCATCGGGATTTCTCCTCGGCAAGTTTCAGTATGGTGTTCCATTCTTTCGCGGTCACCGGCATCACCGACAGCCGGCTGCCGCGCTGCACCAGCCGCATCTGTTTCAGTGCCGGCTGCATTTTGATCGCGGTGAGCGTCACGGGCTTTTCAAGTTCGCGCTTGAAGCGTACATCTACCATGAACCACAAGGGCCGCTCCGGGGTACTTTTCGGGTCGTAGTGGTGGTTTTCCGGGTCCCAGGCGGTGTGGTCGGGGT
>JBFMBB010000186.1:0-3649 GCA_040755435.1 Pseudomonadota bacterium
GCACCGCGAGCGAGAAGCTGAAAAATGCCACGAAGAAATCCACCAGGATCAGCATCAGCTTGAATATCCAGATGCCGGGCTCGTGCGAACCGGTCGGGTTCAACACATGCAGCGCCGGGCCGATCTTGTCGGCGTTGGCCAGCATGTTGAGGATGCCGAGGATGAGAATCACCGCCGTGGACGCCATGAGCGTCGCGGCCATGGTGGAGTTGCGCAACGTCTGCACCGCCATGACGTCGCGGTCCTCGTTCATGACGCGCTCGACCCAGGCCGTACGCGCCAGCGCGTTCATGCCCGACACCGTGCGCGTGGGGCTTTGACGGCTGCGCCGGACCAGCCGCATCTGATAACCGCCCAGGATAAGCAGGCAAACCGCGAACACCGTCAGGTCGACGATGTAACGCCAGTAGGCTTGGATGAACGGGATAATGTTATTCATGCTCGCCTGGCGGAACAGGCAGCAGCATCATAACAAAATTACTCAAGCGACGCAGCGAATTCCGACAGAGTCGTCGACCCGGGGTCCGGCGTCCTAATCGCTATCGCTGATTTTCCAGAATTTTTGCATGGTCAAGTAGGTGAATGACGCCGACCAGCCGATCAGCAACAAACCGTTCAGGGCTTCGATTCCGGTGATCAGGCGCAGCGGTCCCAGAGGGTAGATGTCGCCCAATCCGACCGAGGTATAGGCCTCTGCCGAAAAATACAGGTAAGCGGAAAAACTGTCGGAAAACTGGCCGCCGAAGGTTCCCAGGTCGAAACGGTCCCGCAGATAGAAATAGGCCAGCGCGTAAAAACCGATCTGCAGCAGGTGGCCGAAGAAAGTGCCAAACAAAACCGCCAGCAGCCTGGCCCGGGGGCGGATTCTTATCTGCGGCACCCGTGCGGATAACACCCTCAAGACTTCATAATGCGTGAACGTGCTCAGGATGACCAGCAAGGCGGCAAAGATGGAGGCGATGAACATGCGTCGCCTACTACGACCTGGCGAATGGGATTTGGTTGCGAGGATCGGATTCTTTTCCGTTGTGATTCATGTTCGCCTGGGGCTGGTCATCGTCAGGCTCCTGAAGCTGTATGGCGTCAAAACCGCTTTTCCCGTCTCGTCGCTGCTGGCCGTGTTCGCCACCGCCGGTTTCTGGCGTTATGTCCCCCTCGGGCTGCGTCGCTAGCGCGACTTATCCGCCACCCACGTGCGCCGCTCTAGCCTTATAACTAATGGTGCCAATCCACGCCCTTCCATCCTGATCACGCTGGACTCCGGCATGGCGCCCGCCTGGTCTCGCCAGCACTGCATATCTCGTTGATATTCAAATACATATTTTCGTTTGTACTATAGTTGATTGCATTGGTATGTCACTTGCATGCCAGTTCCAGCACGTAGGCTCGTTCAATTCCAGGTTAAAAAAAGGAAGGAATGATTTATGCCATGCACGCACAAAGACAGCTGCGCCCTGTTTCCGGTCATCAGCCTGAGCAGCGCGCTCAAGATCTGGCAGACCTTTTACTGCGACGGCAAGTTTGAAACCTGCCTGCGCTACCAGCGCTCGCTGAAAGGCGAAAAGGTCGCGCCCAATCTGTTGCCCAACGGCAAGGAACTCGACATTCCCGTCGAGAACAAACCCGAACGCCGTCCGGCACCCGCCACCGGCGCGCCGGCGACCGTCGCGGCAACGTCGGTCGCGGGCGCCGCGGCACCGGCGAAACCGGCGGCGTCCGCCGCCACATGCAGCGGACTCTATTCCTACTATCTGCGTTTCCGTATCCAGGCGACGCCGGGGCTGGCGGAAAAAATCATCCAGGAACTCCGCAAGAGCGGCATCGGCATCGACGCCACCATCACCAAGCCGGCGCCGGTGGCCGGGGCCCGCTGCCTGATCATCATCACCGACCAGGCGCCGGAGCTCGATCTGTATCAGGCGATATTGCGCATCGAGGCCGTCGAAGGCGTCATCGCCAGGGTGAAGAGCATCCCGCTCGAGAAACACGATGCCATGATGGCCGCCTGAGCCGAAAGGGAGATAGCCATGATCATACGTCGTCTGCTGTTAACAGCCTTCTGCACGGCGCTGCTGCTGTCGTCAACCGCCGGCGCCAGCGGGCCCACCTCCGGTGATGAAGCCCGCGACTGGTGGATCGAGCGCGCCGAGCAAGGTGGTCCCAACATGCAGTACGGGCTCGGCATGATGTACGCCACGGGCAATCCGGCGCTCGGCATCGAACGCGACGAAAGCCGGGCGGCGGTCTGGTACCTGCGCGCGGCGGAACAGGGTCACGTGGAAGCGCAGTTTGCCCTTGGCCTGCTGCACGAGGAGGGACACGGCGTGAAACGCGACGCGCAGATGTCGCTCTTCTGGTACCGCCAGGCGGCCGAACAGGGACACGCGATCGCGAAGGAAAAGCTCCGCATCGCCACCACGCCGGCGGCGACGGAGATCCCGGCGGCATCCGTGCCGGACAATAAAGCCGCAGCGGGCTCGCTGCTCGATACGGTGTTCGTCAACCGCACGAATTTCTGGGGCTGGTGGCAGGGCGCGCTGGCGCTGGGCTTCATCACCCTCGCCTTCTGGTGGGTGCTGCGCGCGCCGCTCGGCGTGTCGTCCAGCTGGGACCGCATCGTGCACTGGCGCGACGAGGAAGAGTACGCCCGCAAGGAACAGGCCATGTTCTCGAACAAGCAGCAGATGACCGACGCCATGCTGGCCGAAACCATTGCGCAGTTCGGCAAGGATGCGGTCGCCGAACTGCTGGCCCGGCAGGGAGATAACGCGGCCAGACCCGCGGCCAGCCCGGCGGAGCGGCGGCAGATCCCGTGGCAGGCGCATGTCACCTTCCTCGCGATGATGATGATCGGCGGCCTGTTCGCCAGCGTCATGCGCGGCGATTTCCAGATCCAGTTCGACATGGGCGCCGAATACGCGCGGCTCTTCGGCAGCGGCCCGCACATGTGGGTGCTGCTGCTGTTCGGCGGAATGATGGTCGGTTTCGGCACGCGCATGGCCGGCGGCTGCACCTCGGGACATGGCCTGAGCGGCTGTTCGCGCCTGCAACCGGGAAGCCTGGTCGGCACGGCGGCCTTTTTCGGAACGGCCGTGGCTACCTCGTTCATTCTGGAGACACTGATATGAAAAACCATCTGCGCGCACATGTTTTTCTCGGCCTGTTCGGCCTGCTGATGGGCATGAGCCTCAGCTTCATCGGCTTCGCCGACTACGGTGAACTGCATCGCATGTTCGTGTTCGCCGACCTGCGCCTGTTGCTCGTGTTTGCCGGCGGCGTGGCCGTGTCGATGGTCGGTTTCGCGGTGCTCACGCGCGGGCAAAATCTGCCGCCCAAGCGGCTGCACAAGGGCTCAGTCCCCGGCGGCATGCTGTTCGGGCTCGGCTGGGCCGTTACCGGCGCCTGTCCCAGCGTGGCGCTGGTGCAACTGGGCGGCGGCTATCTGCCGGCGCTGGTCACCATGGCCGGGATCGTGATGGGCGTGCTGGCTTACCGCTGGTTGCAGGCCCATTATTTTCACTGGGACACCGGCGCCTGCCAGGTCTGACGGCGCGCATCGATTCCTGTTCACAGGCGCCAGCGCCGGAATCCGGCGCTGGCGTTTTTTTGACGATTCCCATTTCCCCGCATTTCACTTAAGCTCCGCGGT
>JBFMBB010000187.1:0-3613 GCA_040755435.1 Pseudomonadota bacterium
CCCGCCCCAGAAAGTTGGGGTGACCACACATGGATTACGATAATTTCGACCGTCCCGGCTACCTGGCCACCGGCCAGACGAGCTGTCACGACGCTGACGGCCGCGAGATCCCCTGTGCCGGCAGCGGGCAGGATGCGGAATTCCGCCGCGGCCTGGCTTGGCCGGTACCGCGATTCGAGACGCGGGATGAAATCGTGCTCGACCACCTGACGGGTCTCGTGTGGACGCGCGACGCCAATCTCGCGGAGTACCCGGTGACCTGGCAAGAGGCGCTCGGTTTCGTCGCTGATATGAACCGCGAACGCGCTTTGGGATTCAGCGACTGGCGCCTGCCCAACCGGCGCGAACTGCGCAGCCTCATGAGCCATCAGACGAGGAAACCGGCATTGCCGGAGGATCATCCCTTTATGGATGTTTTCTCGGGATGGTACTGGTCATCCACCTCCGCCGCGATCAGCCCGGCCCACGCCTGGTACGTGCACATGGAAGGCGCTCGCATGTTTTACGGCGGCAAGGACCAGTCCTATCTCGTCTGGCCGGTGCGCGGTGAAAGCCAGGTGCTCCCCGCCACCGGGCAGGGACTCTGTTTTGATGCGCAGGGCCGGGAAATTCCCTGTCGCGGAAGCGGGCAGGACGGCGAATGCCGCGCCGGAGTTGCCTGGCCTCAGCCGCGCTTCACGGAGCAGGGTGACAGGGTGTTCGATCATCTCACGCGTTTGTATTGGATGCGCCAGGCCGACCTGTCGCACGAACCCGTCAGCTGGCCCGAGGCGCTGGCGTCGGTGGCCGTTTTCAATCGCAAGCAGCCTCAGGGCGGGCACTGGCGATTGCCGAACATCAATGAGCTGGAGTCGCTCGTGGATTGTTCCACTCACAGCCCGGCGTTGCAGGCGGAACACCCGTTCGACGACGTACGCGATGTCTACTGGTCATCCACCACGAGCCTGTTCGAGCCCGACTGGGCCTGGGCGCTGTACCTCGACAAGGGTGCGGTGGGCGTGGGACAGAAAACACAGGCGCGGTTTTACGTCTGGGCGGTGTGGTCTGGCAGTTCATTTTAAAATTGGTGCACCTAGAGTTCTGAGTTGTGCACTATGTGTCACGTAGCGTCTGATAGCGTCTTGTATTTTTTTTGGTTTATTTCACTCAGGCAGCCCAAGGCAAGTTCAGCCGACCCGTATCGAGTTCAAATCCTAGAGGGGACGCCAACTTTATACGGGTTGAGCGGCAACCAGTATAAGGTTCGGGTCCCGTTGGGGACGCCAGAGAGATAGCGCGGCTGCTGTGGCAGCCGCCGGGAATAGCGCACCCCGAAGAGTCAGTCGTGTCGCCGGAGGAACTGTTCGCCGGCAAGCTGCGGGCCGCGCGCTCGACCGTCACCGACCGCCTGTGGGAGACATCGCGGCTGCGCCGCATGCACGTGGCGCTGGCGGTGACTCTGCCGCATCCGCTTTACGGCCTATAGGCGTGAGCGCTTCGAGCGGGTCACGGACCGAAGCATTCAGGATCAGCTGCCCCCCCATACTCCATGCTGCGGAACGCCCGACAGCGAGCGGGTTGAAAGACCAGGCCTGGCGCGTGGCGGCGCCACTGAGGCATCGGTGGTTGCATATCGTTGATCGGTGTCTCCCCCTGTCCAATATGGCTGTCCAACGTAACGCTAACTTACTGATCCCTATCGAACCGTTACGCGCTGGTAATATTGGACAATGATGCGGTAATATCTTGAAGTTAATGGATAACGCGCCGGATTCGTAATCAGTAGGTCGTCGGTTCGACTCCGGCCACCGGCACCATCTCCGGGTCAGCTACAATTCTCCCATGAAATCACGCCGGATCGCCGGGAAACGCCACAGCACCATGAAACTCGATCGTGCCAGCGGCTTGGTGCGGGGGCTGCGGTACGTGGCCTCGCCCAATTGCGACGCGCGTCCGGAGGGGGCGCCGGTCGATGTCCTGGTCATTCATTCGATCAGCCTGCCTCCCGGCAAGTTTGGCGGTTCCGGCATCGAGCAGCTGTTCTGCAATCGCCTGGATCCCGACGCGCACCCATATTACCGCGAAATTTCGAATCTCACGGTTTCCGCGCATTTCCTCATTCGCCGCAGCGGCGAGATCGTCCAGTTTGTGCCGTTGCATCGGCGCGCCTGGCACGCCGGACAGTCCTGTTGCGAAGGCCGCACGCGCGCCAACGATTTTTCCGTCGGCATCGAACTCGAGGGCACGGACGATCTTCCGTTCGAGGATGCGCAGTACGTGTCACTTGCCAGGCTTACCGCTATTGTCCGGCGGATGTATCCCGCCATCACCCGGGAACATATATATGGTCATGGCGATATCGCGCCCGGCCGCAAAACCGATCCCGGCCCGATGTTCGACTGGAATCGCTATCTGAAAGCCTGTTCCTAGGGCTTGCCTTGCGCCGGGTATGGCCAGTACATTACTTGAAAACAAGGACGAAGAGCGGTCGGCATGAGCGAGATACTGATAATTGTGCTGCTGGCGATCCTGCTGGATCACCTGATTCCGGATCGTCACGGTTTCAAGCCGTTCGTCTGGTACCGTGACTGGGCGGAATCCATCGAAGAACGCTTCAACGGCGGCAAGCGCACGCATGGCATTGGTGCCGTCATCCTGGCGACGCTCCCGATCGTCGCAGGTGTGTTCCTGATCCACTACATTCTCGGCGAGCTTGGCTGGATACTGCGCATCGCCTTCGACGTCGTGGTGCTGTATCTGTGCGTGGACGTGCACCGCCTCAGCAAGACAGCCGCCGGCATATCGAGCGCCCTGGAATCCGGCGAACCGGGCGAGGCGGAGGAAAAATTGCGGGAGCTGACCGGAAAAGGCGTTTCGGACAAGGGCGACATCAGCATCGCGCGCGCCGCCGTCGAAGGCGTGCTCAAGCAGGGTAATTCGCTGATCGTGTCACCCATTTTCTGGTTCATTCTCCTTGGTCCGGTAGGCGCGGTGCTGCAGCGGCTGAGCTGCATTCTCGATTCGCTGTGGGGCCACCGTTACGAACGTTTCGCCGAGTTCGGCTGGGCGGCGGCCCGCTTCGACGACCTGATGGGCTGGATCCCGGCGCGCATCACGGCGCTGTCCTATGCGCTGATGGGAAGCTTCGAGGATGCGTTGCACTGCTGGCGCAAGCGCGTCGGTGTGTGGTCCGACATCAACAGCGGCCCGCTGCTGGCGTCCGGTTTCGGCGCCATGCACATGCAGATCTGCGAGGCGACGGAGGAAGGCGAATACGAGGAACGGATATCCGATCTCACCGTCGTCCCGGACGCCGGTCACGTGCAGCGAGCCGTGGCGCTGGTCTGGCGGGTGCTGCTGTTATGGCTGGCGGTCGGCATCCTGATGACCGGCGCACATCTGATCGGCTTTATTTCCGGTTGATTCATCAAGTCGTCCCGGGGCGCTCTGCGGATTTGAAATGTCCGTGGCGCTGGCGGCAGGTCCTCACCCAAGAACGTTCCATGTCGCACAAACTGATCACAACGCTGGACCTGATGCGCCACGGCGAACCGGTGGGCGGACGCAAATACCGCGGGCAGCTGGACGATCCCCTGAGCGAAAAGGGCTGGGCACAGATGCGCCAGGCAGTGGG
>JBFMBB010000188.1:0-3613 GCA_040755435.1 Pseudomonadota bacterium
ACGCACTGCGCCGCCGCCGTGTCCCATTCCATGGTCGGGCCGAGGCGCGGATAGACGTCGGCCGTGCCTTGCGCGACCAGGCACAGCTTGAGCGAGCTGCCCATGCTGACGACGTCGTGCGCGCCGAGATTCTTCAGGAAGGCCTCGGTCTCCGGGCCGGCGTGCGAACGGCTCGCGACCACCATCGGTTTCCCGCCCGCGAAGCCGCGCACCCGGATGGCCTCCATCTCGCACTCGCCCTTCTGCCGGAACGCGCCGTGACCGGCGGCGGCGAAATAGGTCAGCCCGGTCACCGGCACGTACACCACGCCCAGCACCGGCCGGTTGCCCTCTATCAGGGCGATGTTCACGGTGAATTCGCCGTTGCGGTTGATGAATTCCTTGGTGCCGTCGAGCGGATCCACCAGCCAGAAGCGCTTCCAGCCCGCGCGCTTCTCATAATCGACTTTCGCCGACTCTTCCGACAGCACGGGCACGCCGGGGGTGAGCTGTTCCAGCTTTTCGCAGATGATCTCGTGCGAGGCGCGGTCCGCCTCGGTGAGCGGCGAGCGGTCCTCCTTCTGCTCCACGGTGAAGCCGCGCTCGTAGACGTCGAGGATGCGCCGGCCGGCCTCGCGCGCGATGTCGCAAACCGGATTCAGGTAATCACGCGGATTGAAATCGTTCACGACGGTCAGCGCCTCCCGGCCAGCAGTTCGCGCACCAGCAGCAGCGCCGCGATGGAGCGCGCCTCGGTGCATTCTTCGTGTTCAAACAGTTCGGCCAGCCGGTCCAGCGACCACGGCACGACCTCGATCGCCTCCGGCTCGTCGCCGGGTCTTCGTTCCGGATACAGCTCCTGCGCCAGCACCAGGTGCGTGGCGTGGCTGAAATAGCCGGGCGCGAGCGTGACCGACTTCACATGCGTCAGCTTGCGCGCGCCGTAGCCGACCTCCTCCATGATCTCGCGGTTGGCGGCCTCGAAGGCGGTTTCGCCCTCCTCGATCAGCCCCTTGGGCAACGCCAGTTCGTAGCGTTCTACGCCGGCGGCGTACTCGCGGATCAGCAGCACCGTGCCGGCGTCGAGCATCGGCACCACCAGCACGGCGCCGTGGGAGGCGCTGCGCAGGCGTTCGTAGTTCACCTCGCGACCGTTGGCGAAGCGCAGTCCCACCTGCTCGACCTGGAACAGGCGCGTGCGCGCGATGGTCTCGGTGCGGGTGACAACGGGTTTCCGGTTCATGCCAACTCCCTGCGACATATTTCCAAGGTTAATCCTTTTTGATTGGCGAAACAAAATTCATTCATTCCCTCGACCCCCGCAACGGGTATATGCTTGTTCCGCGACATTTTCCGGAAATGCGGGGACTCCCATGATCGTGATCGAGGAAGACAACGACCTGCTCAAGGCGACGGTCTACGCCGAGCTGTCGCTCGCGGATTTCCGCGAGTTCGAGACCGCCGTGCAGCGCGAGCTCAGGCAGGCGCCGAAAATCAAACTGCTGCTCGACCTGACGAAAATGTCGGGCTACACCGTCGACGTCGCCTGGGAGGATGTTCGCTTCACCCGCGCCCACGCCCATGATTTCCGCCGTATCGCGGTGGTCACCGCCAGCCTGTGGGCCACCTGGCTCGGCTGGCTGCCGTCCGCCTTCACCGACGCCGAGATCAAACATTTCGAGGACGCCGCCGCGGCCAATACCTGGCTGCAGGGCGGCTGAAACCATGGTCGCCTGGAACCGGCTCGACACCCTGCTGCTCGACCTCGACGGCACGCTGCTCGACCTGCATTACGACAACCACTTCTGGCTCGAGCACGTGCCGCGCCGCTACGCCGAGACGCACGGCCTGGCGCCCGAAACCGCGCGCGAGGAGGTGCTGGGGCGCTACAAGCGCGCCGAGGGCACGCTCAACTGGTACTGCGTGGACTACTGGAGCCGCGAGCTGCGGCTCGACATTCCGCAGCTCAAGGAAGAGGTGAACCACCTGATCGCGGTGCATCCGCACGTGCTGGATTTCCTCGAGGCGGTGAAGGCCATGAAAAAACGCGTGGTGCTGGTCACCAACGCCCACGGCAAGACGCTGGCCATCAAGTTCCAGCGCACCGCCCTGCACGGCCACTTCGACGCCGTGGTGTGCTCGCACGACCTGGGGCTGCCGAAGGAACACGACGCCTTCTGGGACCGGATGCAGCAGGTGCAGCCGTTCGAGAAGCAGACGGCGCTGCTCATCGACGACAGCCTGCCGGTGCTGCGCTCGGCCAGCCGCTACGGCATCGGCCAGCTGCTGGCGGTGTACAAGCCGGATTCGAAACTGCCGGAAAAGGACGTGGGCGAGTTCCGCGCCATCCGCAGTTTCCGGGAGATCATGCCCTGAGGCAAAGGAGGCAACATGAAACCGGTCGTCATTCCATTGCTCGCGGCGCTGCTCGCGTCCTGCCAGAGCGCGGCCTATGAAGGCGACGAGAGCTCGCCGTTCTATCTCATCCCCGCCGGCTCGACCGTAACGCTCAACCGCGAGCTCACCATTCCGGCCGAACAGGTGGCGGTGTTCCTGCAGGGCGGCGAAGTCGCGGGCCTGGGCAAAATCAACCAGTATTACCCGCACTGCAAGTTCGAACTGCGGCACCGCCGTGACACGGCGCGAACCGTGCAACCGGACCGTTTCGAGATCACCAAAGTCACGCCGGAAATCGGGCACAGCGTCGCACTCGACGGCCTGCAGCTCGCGGGCGTGTCGGTCGGCATCGGCATCAACATCGGTTCGCGCGGCGACGGTGACGGCGCCAGCCTCCAGACCTGGAGCACGCGCATGACGCTGCGCTCGGCGCGCCAGCCCGAGGTGTTCCGGCTGTCCTGCGGGCAGACGGCCCTGCCGCACGAAGGCCGGCACGTCAGCATCAACGAGATGCGCAAGGCGCTGGGCGCGGTTATCACGCTGCAGTTGCCGTCCAGCCGGTCACCGTAAGCCGGGGGCTTCATGAACTTCAAACGCCTGCTGCTGGCCCTGCCGCTGCTGTTCACGTCCTGTCACGGCCGCGAAGAGACCGACGAGAACTCGCCGTACTTCGTCATTCCCGCGGGATCGCGGCTGGTGCTGCACGAGACGGTCAGCGTTCCGGCATTCGCCTCGGCCGTTTTCCTGCAGGGAGGCTCGTGGATGCCATGGGCCCAGATCAGCCGTTATCATCCGCATTGCAAATTCGAGCTGCGCCAGCCGAAGGATTCGACGCAGACCGTGGCCCCCGACGAATTCGTCATCACGCACACCGGCGAAGAGCTGGAAACGCAGGAAGGCCTGGAGATCCGCGCGCGCGTGCTGGAGCTGCGCTCCGAACGCCAGCCCGGGGTCTGGCGCCTGAGCTGCGGCATTTGGCAGGCCACCGCGGGCGGACAACCGGTGAGCGGACGCGAACTGCGTCAGGCGCTGGGGAAAGTATTCACGCTCGACGTGGCGAAGAAAAACCGGTAGCGCTGTCCTTCAGGATACCGAATGAACTCCGACCTCCCCGGCGTCGATCTCGCCGCGCCGGCCGAAATGCTGCTGTTGCTCGTCGTCGCCAACGGTGTGCCGGTGTTGGGCAAAAAAATATTCGGCTCGCGGTTCAACCGGCCGCTCGACGGCGGCCTGAAGC
>JBFMBB010000189.1:0-3565 GCA_040755435.1 Pseudomonadota bacterium
GGTCTGCCTGGCGGCCATAGCGAGCGGGAACCACCCGATCCCTTTCCGAACTCGGAAGTGAAACTGCTCAGCGCCGATGATAGTGTGGGGTCTCCCCACGTGAAAGTAGGACACTGCCAGGCTTTTATTTCTAAACCCTGTTCGTGTATTCGAACAGGGTTTTGTTTTTTTGTGAGGAGACCCCACGATTACTATTGTGTGGGTTGTCGCCGGCTGCGCCGCTTCGCGGCTCCGCGTTCGTCGCGCTGCGTTGGTCCACAGGACCAACGGTCGCGACTCACCCCCACGTTCAAGCAGGACACCGCCAGGCTTTTAATTCAAAAACCCGCCAGCGCAAGCTGGCGGGTTTTTTTCTTTTCCGGTGTGGCTTGGTTGTCCCGGTGATCATGCATGCCTGACCCGGCGCGTGCCGGGCTGGACGGCGCATGGCCGATTCCACCTGTTGAAACTTCCGGTGCGAACGTGTGCCAAAGCCTCCTGTTTATGGCGCCCAAACAGGTTCCGACGGCATCCCCTCGTCGGGTGTTTTGTCGCCATTTGTCCGCCGCGGCTTGCGGCCCGCGGATAATCGGCTACGGTTTACATGAGAAACGGGGGGAATTCCCGCTGCAATCCTGCTGAAGTGTGAGATAATCTTTTCGAGATGAAAATTTCGGCAAGCAACGCCTTCTCCGCGATCGCCTCCGGCGTCAAGGAGAAACCCGCCGCAGATACCGCCGCCCGACGGCTGAAGCTGCTCAGCTACAACATCCAGACCGGCATCGCCACCAACGGCTATCGTCATTACCTGACGCACAGCTGGAAGCACGTGCTGCCCTGCCCGAAACGCCTCGACAACCTCGACCGCATCGCCAGGCTCGTGGGCGATTTCGATGTCGTCGGACTGCAGGAAGTGGACGGCGGCAGCCTGCGCAGCGGCTTCATCAACCAGACGGAATACCTGGCGTTGTCGGCACGCTTTCCCTACTGGTACGACCAGACCAACCGCAACCTCGGCAAACTCGGCCAGCACAGTACCGGCTTGTTGAGCCGCCTGCGCCCGTCCGAGGTGACGGAAGTGAAGCTCCCCGGCATGATCCCGGGGCGCGGCGCCCTGACGGTGCGCTTCGGCCACGGCGCGGACGCGCTGATCCTGGTGATCGCGCACCTGGCCCTGGGCCGGCGCGCGCGTTTCCGCCAGCTCGAATGCATCGCGGACGTCATCGGCAGCTACCGTCACGCGATCGTGATGGGCGACATGAATTGCGGCACCGACAGCCGCGAAATCGACTGGCTGGTGCGCCACACCGTGTTGCGCGAACCGCCGCATCACCTGCCCACGTTCCCCAGCTGGCGGCCTTCGCGCAACCTCGACCAGATCCTGGTGTCTTCGTCGCTGAAG
The DNA here is from genome assembly GCA_040755435.1 of Pseudomonadota bacterium. Taxonomy (GTDB): domain Bacteria; phylum Pseudomonadota; class Gammaproteobacteria; order Acidiferrobacterales; family Sulfurifustaceae; genus Sulfuricaulis. The sequence continues at coordinate 1,382 of JBFMBB010000189.1, forward strand.
GTGGAACGGATCGAAGCGCTCAACTATCCGTTCTCGGACCACCTGCCGATCGTGATGGACGTGGCGCTGCCGGCGGAGCTGTCGTGGCTCGATGATCAGTTTGCCGCGGCGCCGATGCTGTCGCTGGCCGGCGCGGCGGCCTGAACCTGACGGCCGCATCAGGTTTTTTTCAGCTCCCCGATAATCGTTTCCACCAGCTTCAACCCCGCCGGGCTCATGCCCCGCGCGAGTTTTTCCACATCTTCCTCGCCCTGTTCCATTTGTGACAGCGCCGAAGCCAGGCGCGCCATGTCGCCCCCGGCATTGCGCATCTGGGTCGCCATGTCCGCCAGCGCGCGCAGCGCCTCCACGTCGCCGCGCCGCGCCGCGGCCACCATCGAGGCCAGACCGGGAGCGGCGTGATCCGGATCGACCGCGGCGTTGAGATCGGGCAGGGTCTCGGGGTTCTGCAGGCCGCGCAGGATCGCCTCGGTAATCACGCGATCTTCCTCGTCCAGGTCCTGCAACACGCTGATGTCGCGCTGACCGCCCAGGATGCGCCGGATCGAGGCCACCAGCCGGTTCCAGCCGTTTTCCTCCGAGAGCTTCAGCACCTGTTCCAGTTGCGGCAGCAGGTCGCGGTTATGGCAGGTCTTGACGACGGCATGCACCAGCCCGGCGTGGGCTGCCAGGATTTGCTGGTCTTTCTCGGGCAGGGTGGGCATCTTCAGTTCTTCCGGTCTTTGATGAGTCGGGTAAATATACTACGCTTGCGCCGCTCGCATGAACCGCCATAAGGACATCCCGTGATCGGCCTGTTGCAGCGCGTGCGTTCCGCACGGGTCGATGTCGATGGTGCCACCGTCGGCGCCATCGAGCGCGGGCTGCTGGTGCTGGTCGGCGTAGAGCGTGATGATGACACGGCGCGCGCCGACCGCCTGCTGGAACGGCTGCTGGGCTATCGTGTGTTTCCGGACAGCGCCGGCAAGATGAACCTGAGCGTCCGGGACATCGGCGGCGGGTTGTTGCTGGTGCCGCAGTTCACCCTCGCCGCCGACACGGAAAAGGGCATGCGTCCGAGCTTCACGCCCGCGGCTTTGCCGGAAGAGGGCCGGCGTCTGTTCGGTTACCTGGTCGAACGGGCTCGGGTGCAGCATACGCCGGTGGAGGCGGGCGTGTTCGGTGCCGACATGCAAGTCACGCTGACCAACGACGGCCCGGTGACTTTCTGGTTGGAATCTTAAGTGTAGGTTGGGGTGAGGCGTGAAACGCCGAACCCCAACACCCGCCGCTCGTTGGGGTTCGCTGCGCTCACCCCAACCTACGCCCGATCAACAGGAAAGGCCAACACCTCGTCGATCGTGCGCGCACCGCAGGCGAGCATGACCAGGCGATCGAAGCCGAGTGCCACCCCGGCACAGTCAGGAAGCCCGTGTCGCAACGCCGTCAGCAGGTGCTCGTCCGGCAGCACCGCCGGCAGTCCATGCGTTTCCCGGATGCGAAGCTGCGCTTCAAAGCGCCGGCGCTGCTCGCCCGCGTCGGCCAGTTCGTGGAAACCGTTCGCCAGTTCGATGCCGTTCAGATAAAGCTCGAAACGCGCCGCTACCGGCGGATGGCCCGGCTGAATGCGGGCAAGCGCGGCCTGGGAGGCCGGGTAGTCATATATAAAGGTAAGCCGACCTTGTCCCAGTTTTGGCTCGACCGCGTGGGTGAGCAGCAGATCGCGCCAGGCATCGGGATCGGATTGCGCCAATATCTCGGGCGATACCTGGATGCCGAGGGCGCCGGCGGTGCGCCTGAAATCGTCAGGCGTGGCCGCGAACGGATCGAGGCCGGCATGTATTTGAAAGGCCTCGCGGTAGCTCAGCCGTTCCGGTGGTTGCAGTGACAAGAACGGCGCCAGCAATTCCATGACCAGCTCCCCGGTTTCGTCCATCAGGCGATGGTGATCGAAACCGGTGCGATACCATTCCAGCATGGTGAATTCCGGATTGTGCCGCCGCCCGGCTTCGCCATCGCGGAACACCTTGCATAGCTGGTAAATCGAACCGCTGCCGGCAGCCAGCAAGCGCTTCATGGGGAATTCCGGCGAGGTATGCAGGTACAGTGTTTGGCCTCGCGGGAACAGCGGGCCGGTGTAACGCGTGGTGAAACTGGCCAGCGCCGGATCGGGGGTGGCGGCGGCGGACAGCACCGGCGTTTCCA
>JBFMBB010000190.1:0-3528 GCA_040755435.1 Pseudomonadota bacterium
ACCAGCACCATCGTCGTAATCGGAAAATAAAACCGGAAATTCTCCCGCTCGATCACGATGTCCCCGGGCAGCTTTCCCAGTCCGAGTTTCACCAGCCACGGCCAAGCCAGACCCACGACAATGAGAATGACGCCAAGCGTGACGAGGACGCGCGTCATGCCTGCGGCATTTCCAGGAACCGCAGGATCTCCTCCCGGCGGTGCATCGCGTCCTTGTAGCCGAGATCGATCAAGTCACGGCAGAAGGGTTTCTCGAACAGCAGGTAGCTCACCAGGTTCGAGCCCTTGCGGTTGAAGGCGCCGAGGCCGCGCAGCAGGAAGCGGATCGAGCCCGGCAGGTGATGGGCGTGGCGCGCGGCGATCTTTTCCAGGTCCTCGCTCGGCGCCACCACCAGCACGTCCACGCTGCGCAGCGTCACCCCGCCTTCGCGGAGCTGGTCGGCGGAAATCAGGCTGATGGTCTTGTTGATGCGTTTCAGGCGCTCGAGATCGGCCTCGAGACTGTCCAGGAATATGCTGTTCAGCACGTGGCCGGCGATCTGCGCCAGCGAGGGATATTCGTCGTTCTCCGCGCGCGCCGCCGGCGTTGGCGTTTCATGGCGCACGCCCACCACCAGCACGCGCTCCGCGCCCAGGTGCAGCGCCGGGCTGATGGGCGCGATCTGGCGCATGGAGCCGTCGCCGAAAAATTCGCGGTTGATCTTGACCGCGGAAAAAATGAAAGGGATGGCCGAGGATGCCATCAGATGATCGATGGTGATGTTGGCCGCGGCGCCGACGCGGCGCGAGCGGCGCCATGCGGACAGCGAGGACACGCCCTGGAAGAAGGAAACGGACTGGCCCGAGCCGTAACCCGAGGCCGTGACGGACAGCGCGTGCAGCGCGCCGGCGTCGATCGACTGCTGGATGCGCTCGCAGGGCATGGTCTGTCGCAGCAATTCCCGCAACGGCGCGCGGTCGAGCAGCGCGCGCGGGTTACGCCGGCCCAGCCCACCCATGATCATGGCCGCCATCCAGCGCATGCCGTTGGCGATCACGCCGGGCGCGTCCGCGCGGAACACCTTGTTTACGTTGAAATTGCGCCACACGAAATTGAGGCGCCGCACGCCTTCCTGGAACCGCGTGGCGTAGATCGCGAGGGTGGTGGCGTTGATGGCGCCGGCCGAGGTGCCGCACAGGACCGGGAACGGATTGGGGGATTCGCGCGGCAGCATCTCGGCGATGGCCTTCAGCACGCCCACCTGGTAGGCCGCGCGCGCGCCGCCGCCGGCCAGTATCAATCCTACCCTGGGTTTGTCCGCCATATCCCTGATGTTTCCGCTTTCGCGGGGTCCCTGTTATGCCGAGCGCGATGATTCCCGACGCGGGATTTTCACCAACTGGTTTATGATGGTCCGCGTCGCTACCTATTATAGTCAACCGGGAAAAAGACCATGGTGACCCTCGGACATGTGGTTTTCTACGTACGCGATCTGGAAAAATCCACGGCGTTCTACCGCGACGTGGTGGGGCTGGAGGTCGCCGGGCGGATTTTCAACGGCCGCGCCGCCCTGCTCACCGGCGGCACGACGCATCACGAGCTGCTGCTGATCGAGGTCGGCGCCGCGCCGGGGCCCTCGCAGGGACGGCGCATCGGCCTGTATCACGTCGGCTGGAAGGTCGGCGACAGCCTCGACGAGTTGCGCCAGGCGCGCGACCGCATCCAGGCCCACGGTCACGACATCGAGGGCCTGTCCGACCACAGCGTGAGCCAGAGCCTGTACCTGCGCGATCCGGACGGCAACGAGATCGAGCTGTTCGTGGACGATCCCGCCGTGGACTGGCGCAACGCCCACGAATGGATGGAAGCGCCGGTGAAACCGCTGCGGTTGTAATCGGTATCCCTCGAAAAATTTCATGTAGGTTGGGGTGAGGCGTGAAACGCCGAACCCCAACATCGGGCACCAATGCGTTGGGGTTCGCCGCGCTCACCCCAACCTACAGGGTATTTTTGAAATGGACACCAATTAAGCAAGGTTTAACTTAGTTGATCGCGGCTATCGGATATGCGGTACAGCCGCGACCTGATTTGCTAGACTGGGTCCATCGAATCGAGACAGAGGTTACCGCGATGGGTACACGAGTCACCGAAGCCATGGTCTATGACGCGCTGCGCAAGGTCATCGACCCGGAGCTGAAGCACAACATCGTCGATCTCGGATTCGTCCAGGAGATGGACATCGTCGACGACTACGTGCATCTCGACATCCAGCTGACCACGCCCTACTGCCCCTTCGCCGAGAACATCGTGGCGCAGATCAAGCGCGCCGTCGAAGGCGTGCCGGGCGTGAAGCGCGTTGAAGTCGAACGCGCCTGCATGAAGGAAGACTGAGTCCGGCATTTCCCGCCGTCGCGGCACGGCCGATGCCGTTTCTGGCCGCCCCCGCCGCTTCCGTTTAAACTCACGGTTTTACCGACCGCCTCCGGACCCGCACATGAGCACGGCCTACTCCGACCGCATCCTGGCGCTGGCCGGCCTGTTCCAGGCCGCGCGCCTGGCGCAGCAGCTGGCGCGCGAGGGCCGCGCCGATCCCCCGGCGCTGGCCGCCAGCGTGCAGAGCCTGCTGATCATCGACGCCCCCACCACCGAGTCCGTGTACGGCGGGGCGCAGGGCGTGCGTATCGGCCTGGAGCTGCTGCGCGACAAGCTGGCCGGGGCCGGCAGCAATACCGATGCCAACGACGTCGAAATCGCGCGCTACGTCATCGGCATGATCCATCTCGAAGGCCAGCTGCGCCGGAACCCGGACATGCAGGACGCCATTCGTCGCGGCGTCGAGGCCGCGCGCGAGCAGATGAAATTCTTCGAGGCGGCGGAAAACGGCGAGATGCTGCACCCGCGGCTGGCGGAAAAACTGGCGGAGCTCTACACCCAGACCCTCAGCACGCTGACGCCGCGCATCATGGTCAACGGCGAACACGGGCATTTGAGCAACCCCGCGATCGCGGCCAAAGTGCGCGCGGCGCTGTTCGCCGGCATCCGTTCGGCGTTCCTGTGGCAGCAGCTCGGCGGCAGCCGCTGGCAGTTGTTGTTCAGCCGGAAAAAGATCGCCGACGAAGCGGCGGGGATTCTCGAAAACCTGGGCGCGGACCGGGAGAACTGACGGTCAGGCCCGCGCCGGGCGCTTGGCGAGTTTGCGCTGCAGCGTGCGCCGGTGCATGCCGAGACGGCGCGCGGTCTCGGAGATGTTGCCGCCGGACTCCGTCAGCACCTTCTGGATGTGTTCCCATTCGAGGCGTGACAGCGGCAGCGGTTTGACTTCCACCGCCACCGCGGCGTTGCCGCTGTCGCGCTGGAACGCGGCGACGATTTCATCGGCGTCCGCCGGCTTGGCGAGGTAGTGGATGGCGCCGAGCTTGATGGCCTCGACCGCGGTGGCGATGCTGGCGTAACCCGTCAACACGACGATCCGGGTATGCGCATCCAGCTCCTTGAGTTTTTTCACCAGCTCCAGTCCCGACGGCCCGGGCATCTTGAGGTCGACCACGG
>JBFMBB010000191.1:0-3461 GCA_040755435.1 Pseudomonadota bacterium
CATGCGCCACGCGCTCAAGTTTGATCAGCATGGGTCAGCTCTCATACCAGGTGATGACCGGGGCGACCTTCTCGCGCGGCACCAGAGTGGACCACACGCCGATGATCTCGCGGGCGCGGTCCTGATGCGGCACCCGCTTGCCGGTCATGCCGACGCCGGACACCGCCATGCCGTCGATCTCGCGGCCGACTTTCAGGGCTTCCTCGCGCGTCTTGCAACGCGCGGCGACACGTACCGCGATTTCATAGGGCTCCGGCGCGTCCTGTGGCGTAGCCTCGCCATGGATAGCGTTGACGCCAAGGAAATCGATCCGCAGATCGTCTGCCTTGAGATCCACGATGCGAAACCGCTCTTCGAGGATTGTCTTCGCCAGTTGCGCACGGCGCAGCGCGCCGGGGCCGGCATAGAAGAACATGTCCTCGCCGATGAAGCCTTCCATGCAGCCCATCGACACTTTGAGTGTCGCTGTCCGCGGCTTGCCGCCGATGTTGCGGACCCGCATACGGTCCGGACCGGCCTGTTCCAGCGCAGCCGTGGTGAAATCGACCACCACGTCCGGCGTGATGTAGTTCGCCGGGTCGTGCACCTCGTAGAGCATCTGCTCTTTCACCGTCATGGCGTTGATCGCGCCGCCGGTGCCCGCAACTTTCGCAATGACGGCGCTGCCGTCGCTCTCAACCTCGGCAATCGGAAAAGCCAGATCCCACGGATTCGGCACATCCTTGAAACCGGGATCGGCGAAATAGCCGCCAGTGACCTGGGCGCCACACTCGAGCAGATGCCCGAGGCCGCTGCCCGCGCCGAGTTTCGCAAAGTCATCCGCGCGCCAGCCGAATTCGTGCATCATCGGCGCGAGAAACAGGGACGGATCGGCGACCCGCCCGGTGATGACAATGTCCGCGCCCTGCCGCAAGGCTTCGGCGATGGGCTCCGCGCCGAGATACGCTTCCGCCGAAATGATCTCCGATGCGATGGAACTGACCGGCGCGCCGTTTTCCAGAATGGTGCCACCAAGCTTTGCGATCCGGTCGGTGATAAGACTGCCGGAAACCGCCGCCACCTTCTTTCCGCGCGCGCCGTGTTCACGCAGCAGTTCGACGATGCGCTGCGCCGCGCCGTCCGGATTGATCCAGCCCTGGTTGCTGATGATCCTGGTGCCGCGCTCGAGACAGCCCGGCAGCACGGCCTTCATGCGGTCGTCGAGATAGGTGTCATATCCGGGGAACGACGGATCCCGCCGCTTGCGCACCTGCGCCGCCGAGACGGTCGCCTCCGCCATGGTCTCGAAACAGAGATAATCGAGATCGCCCTGCTCGGCGTTGAGTTTCGCCGGCTCGATGCGGTCACCCCACCACGCCGATCCTGCCCCTATCCGCAAACCCGACAAAAAGTTGATCCTTCCCCGGAGTTTTCTTGAACCTTCCGGCTTGCCTTGGGCGGCAAACCGAAGAACACTTTGTCCATGAAACTAGTGTTGTTCGCCCCGCTTGTCGCCATCGCTCTTGTGCATACCCCGGTGGATGCGCGCGCGGAGCGGCTGCCGCCTTCTCCCTTCACCACGACGCTGTCCAACCACACGCCGCTGGTGTTCGGCATGAGCGTGGAGGACGCGACCGACGCACTGGGACAACCGCTGAGTTATGTGAGCGGGCGGCCCGGCGACGAGATTTTTCTGGTGATCCGCAATGTCGGCGCGCGATGGTCGTTCCGCGACGACCCGCTTTATCTGCAGTTCCGCGGCGGCCGCCTCACCGGCTGGAAGGCCGACTGGAGCCGCAACTGGATGTGGCGATAAGCCTGCATCCTATTCGCCGTAGCATTCCCGATATCTGATGGAAGGACGTCCGCATGGGACAGACGATCACGTTGACCGCCTCGGATGGATTCAAGCTCGGCGCCTATCGCGCCGATCCGGCTGGCGCACCGAAAGGCGCGATTGTCGTGATCCAGGAAATCTTCGGGGTCAACTCGCACATCCGCAACATCTGCGACCGGCTGGCGAACGAAGGCTACGGCGCCATCGCACCTGCGATCTTCGATCGCATCGAGCCGGACTTTCAGTCGGGATATTCGCCGGATGAAGTCGCGGTGGCGCGGAAATTCGTCGCCAGTCCCGATTGGCCGGCGATGCTGCGCGACACGCAGGCCGCCATCGACGCGGTGAAAGACATCGGCCCGGTCGGCATCATCGGCTTTTGTCTCGGCGGCAGCATCGCCTATGCGGCCGCAACGAAGCTCTCGGGCCTGAGTGCTGCTGTCGGCTATTACGGCGGCGCCGTGGTCCGCTTCGCCGATGACAAACCCACCGTGCTGACACAGTTGCACTTCGGCGAGAAGGACACCGGCATTCCCTTGAGCGATGTCGAGATCATCAAGGCGAAGCGGCCCGAGGTCGAGGTGCTGGTTTATCCCGGCGCGCAGCACGGTTTCGGCTGCGACGAGCGCGCCAGTTACGACAAGCCGAGCTCGGATCTCGCCTGGCAGCGCAGCCTGGCGTTCTTCAGCAAGAACTTGAAATAGAGACGTATCAGAACCAGCGTTCGGCAACCGAGATGGTATCGCCGGGCTTGAGGAAGGTGCCGGGCGGCACCACCGCCTGCGCCGCGCCGCCTTCACCAACGCGGGTCAGCTTGATGGCCTTGCGCTCCGCGCGCGGCGTGAAGCCGCCGGCGATGGCCACCGCGCTCTCGACCGTCATGTTGGGCACGTAGGGATATTGGCCGGGTGCGGTGACTTCACCAAGGATGAAGAACGGCCGATAGCTCTCGACTTCCGCCGCCACATACGGCTCGCGCAGATAGCCACGCTTCAGCCGCGCCGTCACAGCAGCAGCAAGCTCGGCGGGCGTCAGTCCGCGCGCAGATACCGAGCCGATCAGCGGCATGGTAATCGCGCCGCTGGCGCCCACTGCATAGGTGTTGGTGAGACCTTCCTGGCCGTAGACCACGATGCGCAATTTGTCTCCGGCGTCGAGCCGGTAAGGCTCATCGACCGGCGCGTAGCCGGTCGTCACAGACACGGATGTCTGCATGCAGCCCGTCAGCGCGAGCGCACCAATAACGACAGCGATCAGCGATAACCGCGACGCACGCATCAAACGCTCCGGGCCTGCCCTCGTGACGAGAGACAGGCCCGGTTTGCAGCATTTATGGTTAACAAAGGGTAAGCGCGGGGTTAGTTGCGCATGATCTGATCGGAAAACCGGTTGCCACTTTTCCGGATCATGCGTTACGCGCTCACGCCCACTCCGATCGGGCACGACACGCCGGTTCCACCGAGGCCGCAGTACCCGGCAGGATTCTTCGCCAGATATTGCTGATGGTAGTCCTCGGCAAAGTAGAACTCGCCGGCCGGCTTGATCTCGGTGGTGATCGAACCATACCGCTTGGCGTTGAGCGCCTTGTTGTAGGCATCTTTCGAGGCCAGCGCTGCCTTCGTCTGCGCGTCGCTGGTGGTGTAGA
>JBFMBB010000192.1:0-3284 GCA_040755435.1 Pseudomonadota bacterium
TCCAGCACGCCGCGCGCCGAAAAAAACGCCCGGATGCTTTGCAGCAGCCGGGCGCGGAGTTTCAGGACTGCCAGCGTGGCGCTCGGGCGCCAGTCGGACTCAGGCCCGGGAGAGGTATTCACCGGTGCGGGTATTGACCTTGATCGTTTCGCCTTCCTTGACGAACAGCGGCACGCGCACGACCGCGCCGGTCTCCAGGGTCGCCGGCTTGCCGCCGCCGCCCGAGGTGTCGCCCTTGAGGCCGGGGTCGGTTTCGGTGACCTTGAGCGTGACGGTGTTGGGCGGCTCGACGATCAGCGGCAGGCCGTTCCACAGCGTGATGATGCACACGTCCTGTTCCTTCATCCATTTGGCGTTGTCGCCCACGGCGTTCTTGTCGGCCGCCAGCTGCTCGTAGGTTTCCGGATTCATGAAGTGCCAGAACTGGCCGTCGTTGTAGAGATACTGCATCTCCACGTCCGCCACGTCGGCGGCTTCGATGGTTTCGCCGGACTTGAACGTGCGTTCGATGGTGCGCCCGGTCTTGAGGTTGCGGATGCGCACGCGGTTGAAGGCCTGGCCCTTGCCCGGCTTGACGAACTCGTTTTCGACGATCGATGCCGGGTCGCCGTCGAGCATGACCTTGAGTCCGGCCTTGAATTCACTGGTACTGTAAGTTGCCATCACACACCTATATCTATTAAATACGCTTCGTTTGAATCAGATGCACACTTCGTCTTTCCCCTCTCCCTCATTCCCTCTCCCGCAAGGGGAGAGGGAAGCGAGCCGAGCGCGCTTGCGCGCGATCCGGGTAAAATCGAGCGCGCTATGATACCCGGAACTTCCGTTTTAAGGCAGGTGCCCGCGTGGCAGTCGGCCCTGGCCCGCGCCATCACCGAGCCCGCCGAATTGCTGGCCGCGGCGGGGCTGGGGGAGGAATGGCTGCCGGCGGCGCGGGCCGCGGCCCGGCTGTTCCCGCTGCGCGTGCCGCGCGGGTTCGTCGCGCGCATGCGCCAGGGCGATCCACGCGACCCCCTGTTGCGGCAGGTGCTGCCGCTGGCCGAGGAATGTCTGGCGGCGGAGGGCTTCGGCACCGACCCGGTCGGCGACCTGGCGGCCATGGCGGCGCCCGGCGTGCTGCACAAGTACCGGGGGCGGGTGCTGCTGACGCTGACCGGCGCCTGTGCCGTGCATTGCCGCTACTGTTTCCGCCGCCACTTCCCCTATGCCGATGCCAATCCCGCCACCGATCATTGGCGCGCGGCGCTGGAGTACATCGCTGGCGATGACAGCATCACCGAGGTCATCCTCAGCGGCGGCGATCCGCTGAGCCTGTCCGACCGCCGCCTGGCGGAACTGGTGCGGCAGCTGGAAGCTATCCCGCAGCTGCGGCGTCTGCGCCTGCACACCCGTCTGCCGATAGTGTTGCCCGAGCGCGTCAACGATGAGCTGCTGGCCTGGCTCGGCGACACCAGACTCAAGCCGGTGGTCGTGGTGCACGCCAATCACGCGCAGGAAATCGACGATACGGTTCGAGCGGCGCTGGGGAGACTGAAAACCGCGGGCGCGGAGCTGCTCAACCAGTCGGTGCTGCTGCGCGGCGTCAACGACAGTGTCGAGGCGCTGGCGGACTTGAGCGAGGCCTTGTTCGAAACCGGGACGCTGCCGTATTACCTGCACCTGCTCGACAAGGTCCGGGGCGCGGCGCATTTCGCGGTGCCGGACGCCGTGGCGCGGGGTTTGATGGAGGCGCTCAATGCGCGTCTGCCGGGATATCTGGTGCCGCGGCTGGTGCGCGAGGTGCCGGGCAGACCCGGCAAGCTGGCGCTGACCTGAACGGCTGCGGCGCCCAATCCCCCACGCGGACAGTCGTTTATCTCGCGTTGCGGGCTTCCATTCCGTATCGTGAAAATAATAACTGACGCCGGCCCGCGCCGGCGCCGCACCCGCGCGCCGGGTGCTGGATATGGCCCGATACTCAAGAGTAGACTAGGCCGGTAGTGTTAAGGATGCGGTAACCTCACTGACAACCTGCAACAAGGAGGAAGCGATGAACAAGAAAACAGGCAAATCAAAATCCGCCGGCTCGAAGAATTCCGCGCGCGCGATGTCCCGCCGGAAATTTCTCACGGCCACGGCGGCTTCCGTTGGTGGTGCAGCGGCGATCGGATTCCCTTCCATCGTCAAGGCGCAAGTGAAAAGCATGCGCTGGCAGAGCACCTGGCCGGCCAAGGACATCTTCCACGAGTACGCGCTCGACTTCGCCAAGAAGGTGAACGACATGACCGGCGGCGAGCTCAAGATCGAAGTGCTGCCGGCGGGCGCGGTGGTGCCGGCCTTCGGCCTGCTCGACGCGGTATCGAAGGGCACGCTCGACGGCGGTCACGGCGTGCTGGTGTATCACTACGGCAAGCAGAACGCCCTGGCGCTGTGGGGCTCCGGCCCGGCTTTCGGCATGGACGCCAACATGCTGCTCGCCTGGCACAAGTACGGCGGCGGCAGGGAACTGCTGGAGAAACTGTACAAGTCGATCGGCGCCAACGTGGTGTCCTTCCCCTACGGCCCGATGCCGACGCAGCCGCTCGGCTGGTTCAAGAAGCCGGTCACCAAGTCGCAGGACTTCAAGGGCCTGAAGTTCCGCACCGTGGGCATTTCCATTGACGTGTTCACGGCGCTGGGCGCGGCCGTCAACGCGCTGCCCGGCGGCGAGATCGTGCCGGCCATGGACCGCGGCCTGCTGGATGCGGCCGAGTTCAACAACGCCAGTTCCGATCGCGTGCTCGGCTTCCCGGACGTGTCCAAGGTGTGCATGCTGCAGAGCTATCACCAGAACGCCGAGCAGTTCGAGATCATGTTCAACAAGGACAAGTACAACGCGTTGCCGGGGAACATCAAGGCCATCATCGAGAACGCCGTGGAAGCCGCCTCCGCGGACATGTCGTGGAAGGCGATCGACCGCTACTCGAAGGACTACGAGGAGATGCAGAGCAAGCAGGGCGTCAAGTTCTACAAGACCCCCGACGCCATTCTGCAGCAGCAGCTCACCGGCTACGACGCGGCGGCGGCCAAGCGCACGGCGGACAACCCGATGTTCAAGGAGATCGCCGATTCGCAGAAGGCGTTCGCCGCGCGCGCGGTGCGCTGGGATCTCGACACCAACGTCAACCGGCGCATGGCCTATAACCATTACTTCGCCAAGAAAGCGGCGCCGAAGAAGAAGGGCTGACGCGCGCCTGCTCCGTGGAGACACCACCCGGCACGGTCGGGTGGTGTCTTTTCTTTGGGGTGTTCAGGACACTGTGCTG
>JBFMBB010000193.1:0-3267 GCA_040755435.1 Pseudomonadota bacterium
AAGTCGCAGCCGCGGCTGGCGGAGATCGCCTTCGATTCCGAGCGCGCGCGGATGACTACCATTCATGGGGTTCGCGACGTGGTTTCGCACCCTCTCCCCTTACCCTCTCCCGCTGGCGCGGGAGAGGGGGGGTCGGTAGTTGCTTTTACGAAAGGCGCCCCTGAAAGCGTGCTGCCGCTATGTCATGACCGTCTGGGCGCTGCCGGCGTGGAGACGCTGGATCGCGGCGCGGTGGAGCAGACGGCCGAACGCATGGCCGCCGACGGTCTGCGGGTGCTGGCGGTGGCGGTGCGCCACTGGCCCGCCTTGCCGACGCCGATGGAGGCGGAAAACCTCGAAGCGGATCTCACGTTTGTCGGCTTGGTGGGCCTGCTGGACCCGCCGCGTCCGGAGGCGGCCGAGGCGGTGCGGCTCTGCCGCAGCGCCGGCATCACGCCGGTGATGATCACCGGCGATCACCCGGCCACGGCGCGCAACATCGCCACGCGTCTCGGGATCATTGAAGCAGACGCGGAAGTTCTTACGGGGCGCGAGCTGGCGCGCCTCGACATGGCGCAGTTCGAGCAGCATGTCGAGCGGGTGCGGGTGTACGCGCGCGTGGCGCCGGAGCAGAAGATCAAGATCGTCAAGGCGCTGCAGGACAAGGGCGAGTTCGTGGCCATGACCGGCGACGGCGTCAACGACGCGCCGGCGCTCAAGCGCGCCGACATCGGCGTGGCCATGGGCATCACCGGCACCGACGTGGCCAAGGAGGCCGGGCACATGATCCTGCTGGACGACAACTTCGCCACCATCGTGCGCGCGGTGCGCGAGGGCCGGCGCATCTTCGACAACATCCGCAAGTTCATCAAGTACACCATGACCAGCAACTCGGGCGAGATCTGGACCATCTTCCTGGCGCCGTTCCTGGGGCTACCGATTCCGTTGCTGCCGATTCACATTCTCTGGATCAATCTCGTCACCGACGGCTTGCCCGGGTTGGCGCTGGCGGCCGAAAAAGAAGAACGCGGCGTGATGCAGCGCCCGCCGCGCCCGCCCAACGAGAGCATTTTCGCGCACGGCATGTGGCAGCACATCGTCTGGGTCGGCGTGCTCATGGGCGCGGCCTCGCTGTTCACCCAGGCCTGGGCCATCCACACCGGCCACGGCCACTGGCAGACCATGGTGTTCACGGTGCTGACACTGTCGCAGCTCGGTCACGTGCTGGCGATCCGCTCCGAGACCGACTCGCTGTTCACCCAGGGAATTTTTTCCAACCGGCCGTTGATCGGCGCGGTGCTGTTCACCTTCGGGCTGCAGCTGGCGACGATATATGTTCCCTGGCTGAACCCGATCTTCAAGACCGAAGCACTGACGTTCAATGAACTCGCTTTCTGCCTGGCGATGTCCACCCTGGTGTTCATCGGGGTCGAGATCGAGAAATGGCTGGTGCGCCGCGGCCGGCTATACGCAGGCAAGGGTTGACGGCAACCCCGGGATCAGGCACTACTCCGGTCGACGCCCATGGAACCGCTCTTCGCCAACGTGTTCTACGAGATCACCGCGCTGCTGCTGCTCGCAGCCGCGGCCGGCTTCGTCGCGCTCAAGCTGCGTCAGCCGCTGATCGTGGCGTTCATCGCGGTCGGTATCGTGGTCGGCCCGGCGGGTCTGCGCTGGGTCACGGCGCGTGACCAGGTGGACCTGCTCGCCACCCTCGGCATCGCCCTGCTGCTGTTCGTCGTGGGACTCAAGCTCGACCTGCACCTGATCCGCAGCATGGGCACGGTGGCGCTCGCCACCGGTCTCGGCCAGGTGCTGTTCACTTCGGTGATCGGCTATTTCATCGCCCTCGCTCTCGGTCTCGACCACGTGCCGGCGATCTACGTTGCGGTGGCGCTGACGTTTTCCAGCACCATCATCATCGTCAAGCTGCTCTCCGACAAGCGCGAGATCGACTCGCTGCACGGGCGCATCGCGGTCGGTTTCCTGATCGTGCAGGATATAGTAGTCGTGCTGGCCATGATCGCGCTGTCGGCCTATGGTGTCGCCGGCGGCGCCAAAACCGGGGCGGGCTACGAGATGCTGATGGTGGCGGTCAAGGGCCTGGGCCTGCTGGCCGCCATCGGGGTGTTCATGCGCTGGGGCCTTCCGGGGCTGGTGCACCAGCTGGCGCGCTCGCCCGAGATGCTGGTGCTGTTCGGCATCGCCTGGGCGGTGGCGCTGGCGGCGCTCGGCGACGCTCTTGGCTTCAGCAAGGAAGTCGGCGCGTTCCTCGCCGGCGTGTCGCTGGCCTCGACGCCATACCGCGAGGCCCTGAGCGCGCGCCTCGTAAGCCTGCGCGATTTCCTGCTGCTGTTCTTCTTCATCAACCTCGGCGCCCAGCTCGATCTGCAACTGCTCGGCGCCCAGCTGCTGCCGGCGGTGGTGTTGTCGCTGTTCGTGTTGATCGGCAATCCGCTGATCGTCATGGTCATCATGGGCGCCATGGGCTATCGCAAGCGCACTGGTTTTCTCGCCGGGCTCACGGTGGCGCAGATCAGCGAGTTCTCGCTGATTCTCGGGGCGCTCGGCGTGAGCCTCGGCCATATCGACCACGACATTCTCGGCCTGATCACGCTCGTGGGACTCGTCACCATCGGTCTCTCGACCTACATGATCCTGTACTCGCATTCGCTCTATGAACGTTTCGCGCAGCGCCTTGGTGCGTTCGAGCGGCGGGTGCCGTACCGGGAACTGGCGCTGGAGAACGGCGCGCCGCCGCCGGCCGCGGACGTGATCCTGTTCGGTCTCGGGCGCTACGGCGACAATCTCGCGCGCGAGCTGCGCCACCGCGGCGCGAGCGTGTTCGGCGCGGATTTCGACCCGCAGGCGATCCGTGCCTGGCGCGAGGCCGGCCAGCCGGCGCAATACGGCGACGCCGAGGACCCGGAGTTTCCGGGGACCCTGCCGCTGGCGCAGGCGCGTTGGGTGGTCTGTACCGTGCCGAGCCGCGACGTCGGTCTGGCGCTGCTGCACGCGTTGCGCACCCACGGTTTCCGCGGCCGCATCGCCCTGACCGCGCATTCGGAGGTTGACGCCGCGCTGCTGCGGGAGAAGGGCGCCGACATCGTATTATTGCCGTTCACCGACGCCGCCGGCGAGGCCGCCCGCACGCTCGCCGAGTCGCTGACCCGAGGAGGCGCCTGATGGAAAAAATCCGTTCGTTGCTGGTATCCACCGATCTTTCACCGCGCGCGGACCACGCGTTGACGCGCGCGCGACTGCTGGCGCGCGCGCAGGGCGCCGCGC
>JBFMBB010000194.1:0-3253 GCA_040755435.1 Pseudomonadota bacterium
GAACGCCTGAGCCGGCATCTCGCCGATACCGTCAAAAGCGCCGCGGACGCGGCCGCCTAGGTTTTTTCCTGTAAAATTGCATTCCGGGGCCGGCCTCGGTAACATCGCGCCCGTTTTTCGGCAGATTTGAGACGAATACGGGGAGGTTTCGATGGCGCAGCGCCGGCCGCTGGTGGCGGGTAACTGGAAAATGAATGGTTCGCGGACGGAGTCCGCGGCCCTGCTGGACGGCATCCGCAAGGGCATGAGTGCCGCATCCCGGGCGGAAGCCGCCGTGTGCCCCCCGTATATCCTGATCCCCCTGGCCGCCGAGAAACTGGCCGGCGGTTCGGTGGCATGGGGCGGGCAGAACCTGTCGGTGCACAAATCCGGCGCCTATACCGGCGAAATCGCCGGCCCGATGCTCAGGGATTACGGCTGCACTTATGTTATCGTCGGTCACTCCGAGCGGCGCACGCTGTACGGCGAGACCGACGCGCTGGTGGCGGAGAAATACGGCGCGGCCCAGGCCGCGGGCCTGATACCTATATTATGTGTCGGCGAAACCCTGCAGGAGCGCGAGGCGAACCAGACCGAGGCCGTGGTGGCACGCCAGCTCGATGCCGTCGTGGACAAGCATGGCATCGGCAGCTTCAGCAATGCTGTGATCGCCTATGAGCCCGTGTGGGCCATCGGCACCGGCAAGACGGCCACGCCGCAGCAGGCGCAGGACGTGCACCGTTTTATACGCGGCCGCCTGGCGACACGGGATAAAGCCGTGGCTGAAAGCACGCGCATTCTTTACGGCGGCAGCATGAAGGGCAGCAACGCGAAAGAGCTGCTGGCCCAGGCGGACATCGACGGCGGCCTGATCGGCGGAGCGTCGTTGCACGCGGACGAGTTCCTGACGATTTGCCGCGCCGCCGATTGATGGTGATGCACAGGGAGCGGAGCAGGGCTACTTTTTCGATAGGATGAATGTATGAGAGATCTGGTACTGGTTATTGATGTCATCTCGGCCGTGGCGCTGATCGGCCTGATCCTGCTGCAGCAGGGCAAGGGCGCGGATATCGGCGCGGCCTTCGGCAGCGGCGCTTCGCAGACCCTGTTCGGCAGCCGCGGTTCGGCGAATTTTCTGACGCGCACCACCGCGATCCTGGGGACGGTCTTTTTCCTCTCGAACCTCGGCCTGGCCTGGTTGTACGCCCAGCAGACGCTGCCGGCGAGCGTCACCAAGAGCGTGGTCATCGAGCAACCGGCGAAAGCCGAAACGCCGGCGCCGCCCGGCGACGTTCCCGCCGCGCCCAAGGCGCCCGAAGTACCGAAATAGCGGAGTTTCGGGTTGCGGGTTTCGTGTTTCGTGTTCAACCCGAAACCCGGAACGCGAAACTCGAAACTTGATTTACATGCCGACGTGGTGAAATTGGTATACACGCTACCTTGAGGTGGTAGTGGCGAAAGCCGTGAGAGTTCGAGTCTCTCCGTCGGCACCATTCATTTTTTCATGGCGCGCAGCGCACGCCATGCACGCGCCCGGCGCCGGGCGCATCAATAGGCGTTTTTTATGACCCCACAAAGTGTTTTAACCCTTTGAAGGGTATAAGTTTGCAGGCCTGTTGTTTGCTTGACATCCTTTGCAGCGAAAGCCTAGACTCGCCGGCTCATTCACCTTTACTAATGAGCGGATCGAAGTCCGCCGACGAGTCTCTGGGGTACGGATGCTGCAAGCTTATCTCCCCATCCTGATTTTTATCGGCGTCGCTCTGGTCATGGGCGGCGTCATCATTCTGGCCGGCCGCGCGCTCGGGCCGAACCGCCCGGACGACGCCAAACTTTCCCCCTACGAGTGCGGTTTCGAGGCCTTCGAAGACACGCGCATGAAGTTTGACGTGCGTTATTACCTCGTCGCCATCCTGTTCATCATTTTCGATCTGGAAATCGCGTTCCTGTTTCCCTGGGCGGTGGCGCTTCAGGAAATCGGCTTGTTCGGGTTCCTGTCGATGATGGTATTCCTCGGCATCCTCGTCGTTGGCTTCATCTACGAGTGGAAGAAAGGGGCGCTGGAATGGGAGTAGTAATGGAGAAAGCCCGTGAGCATTGAAGGCGTGCTGGAAAAAGGCTGGGTCACGACGCAGGCGGACAAGCTCATCAACGCCGCGCGCACCGGCTCGCTCTGGCCCATGACCTTCGGCCTGGCCTGCTGCGCGATCGAGATGATGCACGCGGCCGCCGCGCGCTACGACATGGACCGCTTCGGCATCGTGTTCCGGCCGAGCCCGCGGCAGTCGGACGTCATGATCGTGGCCGGGACCCTGACCAACAAGATGGCGCCGGCGCTGCGCAAGGTGTACGACCAGATGGCCGAGCCGCGCTGGGTGATCTCCATGGGTTCCTGCGCCAACGGCGGCGGCTATTACCATTATTCGTATTCCGTGGTGCGCGGCTGCGACCGCATCGTACCGGTGGACGTCTACGTTCCGGGTTGCCCGCCGACGGCCGAGGCCCTGCTGTACGGCATCATCCAGCTGCAGAACAAGATCCGTCGCACCAACACCATCGCCCGCTAGCGACCGAGATATCCGGACCATGACTGACTCGACTCGGGACCTTGCCGCACACGTACAGGAATTGTTCGGCGCGGCGATCACGGACATGCGCGAGTCGCTGGGCGAGCTCACGCTGGAAGTGCGGCGCGAGGAAATCATTCCGGTCTGCACCCGCCTGCGCGACGATCCCGCGCTGGCCTTTTCCCAGCTCATGGATGTTTGCGGCGTGGACTACCTCGAGTACGGGCGCGAGTCTCCGGCGGGAGTACGATCGGGTCCGCGATTCGCCGTGGTGTATCACCTGCTGTCGCTGAAGTACAACCGGCGCGTCCGGCTGCGCGCCTGGCTGGATGACGAGATGCCGCTGATCGCCTCGGTGACCGGCATCTGGAACTGCGCCAACTGGTACGAGCGCGAGGCCTTCGACCTGTTCGGCATCGTGTTCGAGGGCCACCCGGACCTGCGCCGCATTCTCACCGATTACGGTTTCGTGGGGCACGCCTTCCGCAAGGACTTCCCGCTCATCGGCCAGGTCGAGATGCGTTACGACCCCGAGAAGCAGCGCGTCGTGTACCAGCCGGTGTCGATCGAGCCGCGTGTTCTCGTTCCCCGCGTCATACGCGAGGAAGGATTCGCCAAGGGTTAAGCATTATGGCTGAAATCCGCAATTACACGATGAATTTTAGTGTCGGCCGCGCTTCGCGCTTAACATTCGCTGCGCGAATGTT
>JBFMBB010000195.1:0-2958 GCA_040755435.1 Pseudomonadota bacterium
GTGGGGGTGTGGCGCGTTGCGCCTAACCCCAACGTTTCGCCGCCGCTTGTTGGGGTTCGCTGCGCTCACCCCAACCTACTTGAAGTATTTTGCGACAGGTTCTGAATGGTTCAACGTTTGCCGAGGGTAGTAAAAACCAGCGCCAGCCCCAGCAGGATGAAACCGATGAAGAAAATCAGCGTCCAGCTTGGCATGCTGAGCCCCAGAAAAGACCAGGTGATCTGGCCGCAACCGCCGCTGCCTTCGAATACCAGCTTCAGGGTTTTTCCGAGCGGGAACGTTTCCAGCATGTCGTTGAGACTGTAGCCGCAGCCGGGCTGCAGATCGGGCGGGAGATTCTCGATCCATACATGACGGCCGGCGAAAACGGCGCCAAGCGTGGCCGCCAGCACCGTGAGCCCGCCATAGATGCGCCGCCCGATTTTTCCCGGGTTGTGCAAGGCGCCGGCGAGGAGTATCAGCCCGGTGAGGGTCACGAATACCCGCTGGAAAATGCACAGCGGGCAGGGCTCGAGCTGCATGCCGTACTGGAAGTAGAGCGCCGCCGCCATGAGACTGGCGCAGACCAGGAAACCGCCGAAGAAGATCTTCCGCTGTGACATGTTGTTATTTTAAAAGATATTTGCCACAGAGGTCACAGAGAGCACAGAGTAAATTAGCTTTGTTATCTCGGTGTTCTCTGTGACCTCTGTGGCTGGTTTTATTCTTTTTCAAGATCAATTCCGCTGACCAGGCCATCGCTGATCCACTGCTTCATCAGCCCGGCGGCGTGCAGCGCCACGTTCTGCGCGTCGATCCATTCGCACAGGCCTTCGCAAATCGCGGAAAAATTCTCGCCGGTCATGGCGGCATCGAGCGCCCAGGCCTCGTCCACGGACAGGGAGCGGAACCAGGTTTTCAGCTCCTGGCGCCAGACCAGCCAGGCCTGCGGGTATTCCTGCTCCACCAGGGCGGGTACATCGGCGACCGCGGGTGTATCCGCATGCTGTTCCCTGCCCGACGACGGCGTGGCGCTGGTTTCTCCGCGGCAGGAAGCGGCATCTTTATCGGCATCCAGATTCCGACTGACGGCCTTCCAGAGAAGCGGCACGTTCCAGCGCAGGTCGAGGCGCTGGGCCGAAGAATGAAAACGCAGGCGCATCGCCGGCCAAGCCTCGGCGGGAATGCCCGCCATGTCGTCCACGCCCATGATTGTGCCATTCTCCGCGTCGAATGCCTCGGACAGCGCCCATTCCAGCGCCGCCATTTCAACGATATGAGGCCGGTCGCTCCAGGGTTGGGCGGCGGCGAGGAATTCCGCCAGCCGGTGCCCGAACCAGCGGATGGAAAAATGCCGCGAGGGGTGAGCCGTGAGATAGGCAATCCCGATATTTTCAAATTCGTCTTCGCCGAGCCAGGCGCGCAATACGGGATAGTTCGCCCCCAGGGCTTCCAGCAGGCGCAAGCGATAGGCGTCGTAGTAGACGGCGAGGCGCGTCTCGGCCCCGACCTTGGCGGTGCCGGCCACGCGGCCCAGCATGCGCTTGTCGCCATCGAGCAGGAAAGCCTGGAAATCGGATTGCAACCCGGTGAGCGCGCTCATGCAGGGACGACCGCGATGCCGTCCGGCTGGCGCACCGAGGCGGCGATATTCCGCGCGTGGTCCAGCTCGGCCAGCAATTCCGCCAGCGGCGGGATGTTGTCATCGCGCTCGATCATGGTCGAGACGCGTCCGAAGCGCCGTACGGCGGCTTGGTACAGCTCCCACACCGGGTCGATCACCGGTTCGTCGTGGGTGTCGATGATGTAATCGCCGTGATTGCGGTGGCCGGCGAGATGGAACTGCCATACCCGTTCCGGCGGGATGGCATCGAGATACTCATGCGGACTGAATTCATGGTTGACGCTGCTGACGTAGATGTTGTTGACGTCGAGCAGGATCAGGCAATCGGCGCGCGCGGCGACCTCGCGCAGGAATTCCCATTCGCTCATTTCCGACTCCGGATAGCTGACGTAGCTGGACACGTTTTCAAGCAGGATCCGGCGACCGAGGAAGTCCTGCACCTGACCGACCCGTGCGGCCACGTGCTTCAGGGCTTCCTCGGTGTAGGGCAGCGGCAGCAGGTCGTGGGCGTTGAGGCCGTGCGCGCCGGTCCAGCACAGATGATCGGAAATCCACCGCGGCTCGATGCGCGCGGCAAGCGCGCGCAGCTGTTTCAGGTATTCGTGGTCGAGCGGGTCGGTGGCGCCGATCGAGAGCGATACGCCATGCATGACCAGCGGATAGCGTTCGCGGACCCGGTCGAGATAATGCAGGGGCCTGCCGCCCGGGACGAGATAGTTTTCGGAAATGATCTCGAACCAGTCGACGGCCGGGGATTCGTTCAGTATGGTTTCGTAGTGCGTGGGGCGCAGGCCCAGCCCGAAGCCGAGCCAGGGGCGTTCAGATTGGGTAGCGGCGCGCGTCATCGGGAGAGAAAAAGCACCGGGCGCCTCGCGGCACCCGGTGCAGGCTGCGTCGTGATTCGGCCTGCTTTACTTGTGCATCTCTTTCTTCATTTTGGCCTGAGCGGCGTCGCATTCGGCCTTGGTCATGTACTGCCAGCCCTTGCCCTTGCAGCTGTTCTGGCCCTTGCAGGCGCTGGAAGCGGTCTGGCAGGCGGATGTCCCCTTGCAGGAATTCACGCCGTTGCAATGGACCTTGGCTTCGCCTTCATGCTTGGCGGCGTTCGCGGCGGTGATTCCCGCGGTCGCAAACAGGCCGGCGGCGGCCGTGGCAAGTGCAAGGCCGGTGAGTTTCTTGGCATTCATGATGATCGTCTCCGTTGATTAAGGTTTTGTTGCGTCAGATCGATCCCGTCAGGAAGGGGCCTCAACAGGCGATGCAGATCAGTGCCTCGACCCGGGATCAACCGAACGTGTATGACACAGCCGCCCCGCGCAAGTTCCTGATGCGTTCGGGACGCCGACAATCTATCA
>JBFMBB010000196.1:0-2943 GCA_040755435.1 Pseudomonadota bacterium
GGCAGGCCGTTCATGGCCGCTCTTTCGTACCACTCGGCGGCGCTGGCCGGGTTGTGCGCCACGCCCCGGCCATCGGCGTACATGGTCCCGAGCGCGTACTGGGCTTCGGCGTGTTGGCGCTCGGCGGCGCGGCGGTAATACTCGACGGCCTTGGTTTCATCACGATAAATACCGGTGCCGCCGGCATGCAGCCGGCCGAGCGCGTAGAGCGCGCGCGGGTAGTTCTGCTCCGCCAGCGGCAGCAACTGCTTGAGCGCCTCCTCGAAGCGATGTTCGCGCAGCGCGGCCATGCCCTGCTGGTAACGCTCCCAGTCCGGGCGGTCGGCCTGTTTCATGCGGCGCATCTGCCACAGGGCAGCGATGACCGGCGACATCAGCAGCAGTTGCAGGCCGAAGCTGTGGACGAACTGGACCACCAGCACGAGCACCACGAGCCCGGCGATGAAGAGCGCCGGCAATATCGCGCCCGAGGCGGCGATGAAGTTGAGCTTGGTGAGCCAGCCTTCGTCCCGGGTGAGGTCGTGCTTTTCCTCCACCAGCTCGCGCGCCCAATGGCGCTTGTGGCGGAACACAGCGATGCCGATGGCGAGCCCGAAGGCGGCGCCGGCGAGATGGGCGACGTAATTCACATAGCTGCGGCCGTACGAGAGCTGATACAGCAGGTCCCAGCCGACGTACCAGGTGGCCACGAGCCACGCCGGCACGGCGAAGGTGCCGGCCGAGAGCAGGAACCAGAACGCGAAGCGGATCCTGGCGCGCGGCAGGAAATAGACGAACAGCCCGAGCATGCCCATGACCACGCCGGAGAGGCCGAGGCTGGGCCGCGCGTCTTCGAGCCAGCGGCTGACAGTGTGATCGAAGCTGCCGATGGCCAGCGCCAGCAGCACGAACGCCGCCAGGAACAGCACCGGGCCCAGCACCAGCTCGACCGCGGCGGCGAAGGCGAAGAAGAAGATGAGATTGAAAATCACATGCTCCCAGCTGCCGTGCGCCACGGTGGCGGTGAGCATGCGCCAGGGGTTGAAATTGCCGCCCTCCTTCCACAGATGCGCTGTGACCAGCGTCGGCGCGCGGGCAAGATAGGCGGCCGAGAGCGCGCGGTAGCGGCCGGCCTCCTCCGCCTGCCCGTGCTGCTCCATGTCGCGCACGTGCCAGTCGACGTGGGCGGCGGGGTCGGGGTAGTAGTAGGTATGCCACATAGCCTGCTCGCAGCTGAGTTGCGTGCTGCGCCAGAGGAAGCCGGCCACCGGCTGGCCGTTATCGGCCTGGGCGCAGAAGGTCTTGGTATAGGCCTCGACCCGCGACTCGCTCTGCGCCTGCGCGAGATAGATCACGAGGCACAGCAGCGCGATGGCGATGGTCAGCACCGGCCATTTATGCAGGCGGATCTGGGCGCGGTAGGGAAAGAGGAACATGCCGGGAAGTATAGGCCGGGGGGTTGGGGGCCGGGTTGCGGGGCGGGATGGGATGGTCATTTGGCGGGTTACGGCGAAAATCGCCTAACCCGCCCTACGGAATAAAGCTTGTCATTCCGGCGAAAGCCGGAATCCAGATTATTAAACTGGATGCCGGCTTCCGCCGGCATGACGGCCAGAGTTGTGGCGCGTGATACGCGCCCTACGTGGGCTACCGAGCTAGATGACGATCAAGCGACTTTGCGCACGACGAATTCTGCCCGGATCTCGTCGAACGGGACACGAATACGTCGCCCTGCTCTTTCGACCAGCCCGATTTCAACCAGCACCTGAATATCGGTGTGCACATTCTTGACGTCTCGGTCGAGCTCGCGCGCCAGAGCACGGATTGACATCGGTTCCCGCCCTTGCAGTGTGCGCAGCAACTCCCAGCGCTTGCCGGTAAGTGTCTTAAGGAGTGTATCGAGGTTTTCGAAACTGACGAATTCACCCTGCGCGGCGCGTGTTTTCACCGCCCGCCGGAAGCGGCCGAGTGATTTTTTAACACTGGAGACTTCAATCGTTACCGTACGCATGGCTAACCTCCGAATCGCTTTACGTCTCGCATGAAATCGGCCAACAACCTGTCGAATGAGACAAAGCGGTAAGGCTCTTCCCGGTCCCCGACGTGCCGATGGTCTCCTTTGCCGCTTTCATTGTCGTACCGTACCAGGCACTTGCCATCACGCCCCAGATACAATCGATACTTCAGGCCATGCGGCCGGTCTGCCGTCGGCTCAGGCAGTTCCCACACAACCATTTCCATCACCGACCCGTTGGCAAGGCGTTTCTTGTCCCGGATAAGCAGCGTGGCATTCATGTTGGCATGAATACCAACATGAATTATAGCCGTCAACCCGGTCGGAAAAAAGTGTCAGGTGTTTGGCGGGTTACGGCAAAAATCGCCTAACCCGCCCTACGGAAGAAAGGTCGTCATTTTTACGAAAGTCGTAGGGTGTGCTGAGCGACAGCGAAGCGCACCGATACAAGCCAAACGGTGCGCAACGCTGCGCTTTTGCGCACCCTACATAAACTGCGCGCGAGGCGGGGTGGGATAGTCATTCGGCGGGTTACGGCGAACATCGCCTAACCCGCCCTACATTATGATGTAGGGCGCGTATCACGCGCCGATCGACGAAATGACGTGTGGGACGTGGCCTACAGAAGAAAGGGTGTCATTCCGGCGAAAGCCGGAATCCAGATTATTAAACTGGATGCCGGCTTTCGCCGGCATGACGGCCAAAGGTGTGGCGCGTGGTACGCGCCCTACGATTTCTTCGCCGCGCCGAAGCCGGTGACGTCGTACAGGATGCAATAAGCGAAGAACGCCGACACCAGCGCCAGCGTGCCGACCACGGCCATCAGGATGTTCGACAATTCATCGTGCGTGACGAGTTCCAGCACCGGCCCGACCGTCCATAGCGTCAGGCCCACCACGGTGCGGATCGCCCGGTCGGGCATGCTCATATTCGGTCTGAATTTGATTTTC
>JBFMBB010000197.1:0-2865 GCA_040755435.1 Pseudomonadota bacterium
GCGAGGCGCTGGCGCGCCGCCAGCGCCTCGACCGGCAAGACGCGATAGGCCAGACGAAGGCCGGCCGGTGCGATACCGATCGCCTGCGGCAACCGCAGCAATTGCGGCACCGCATGCTCACTCTGGAATGGCGGCGGCTCGACACACCGGTAGAGACGCTCATCAAGACGCGTGTCGCCCTGCCGGAAGGCGATGACGCGCTCGGCAACACGCAGCGCATAGGCGACGAGAGCGCGGTCGAATCCGTAAACGAGTGCATACCGGTACCGCCGCCCCCAGGCACGGCCGCGCCAGGGGGCGGTTCGTTTGGTAATCCGGCCGGTTGCGCTCACGCCCGGCAATGCCCGCAACACCTCAACTCGTTTGGGGTGACCGAGGACGGTAATCGGGGAGTCGGGATATGCCGAGGCCACGGCGCGAATCGCCGGCGTGGCGAACAGGGTATCGCCGATGCGGGAAACGTTAATAATCAGAAATGACGGCGCGGGCTCAGTCATTGCCGGACGTGGAGTCGCTCGACGGCGGATTCCGGAATTCGTAGAGGTAGTCGGGGAAGGTGAAGTCCGGCGGGGCGAACGGTCGCCCAGCTTGCCAGGCGATGCGCTTCAACCGCTGCTTCCACGGCGCGACCGGTTTGATCAGGTGATAGGCGGTGAGTATCAGCCCGGCGCGCCGACCCAGCTCCAGCGCCATCGTGGGCGTGATCCACGCCACGTGATCAAGATTGACGAGCGACAGGCCGTCACGCAGAAAATGCCGGAAAAACGCGCGGCTGAACGGGTTTGGCGTCGACACCAGCAGCCGGCCGTTGCGATCGAGGTGCCGGCCGGCAAAGCGCAGCAGCGCGACCGCGTTGTTGACGTGCTCCACCACGTCGCCGATGAACACCACGTCGAACCGCTCCCCCATGTCGACGTCGGAAGTGGCGTCCACGCAGCGCACGTTGAACCCGCGGCTGTTCAGCTCGCGCACCAGCGGCTCGAGAATGTCGAGCCCGACGCAATGTGCGGCCGCCGCGTGGATCCTCCCGTGCCGCCAGCCCGGCTGCTCGAAATACCGCGCGCTGTGCGAGACGACGCCGATGTCCAGCACGCGCTTGCCGGCGACCGCGGCGACCACGTACTCCAGCAGGTCGGCGTCCATGTGAATCCGGCGCATGGCGAGCAGGCCGGCTTTGACGGCGCGCTTCGCCTCCGGATTGTTCGGATCATCCGATATCTTGGTCCAATCGATAATGTCAGTCATTGCTGCACGAGAACAATATGAAACGGAATCTCTTCCGACAACCCGGCGGGGTGGCGCGAGCCCGGAAAATCCGACGCGGCCGACGCGGGTGGGCCGCATGGTACACAGCGACATCGTGGTGCGCCATGCCGACCATGGCATTCAGGCGACACGGTGGCTCAGGATACGGCGGTACAGGTCCTGAAACCTCCCGGACATGTCCTTGATTTCAAATTGCCGGGACTTGGTTCGCGCCGCGGCCGCCAGCACATTCCGTTCCTCCGGCGCGAGCAGGCGCCGCATGTGCCCCGCCAGGGCGTCCACATCGAGAGCATCGCAGACCAGTCCGTCGACCCCCTGTTTGATCAGCTCCGCGGCGCCACTCTTGGTGCTGACGATGACCGGCAACCCGCACGCCATGGCCTCGGGTATGACGTTCGGAAAGGGATCGTACAGCGTCGGCAAGACCAGCGCGTCGGCCGCGCCGTAATAAGGCAGAACGTCGGCCTGACGGCCGGCAAAGATCACGCGCCTGTCCAAACCAAGTTCCTGCGCCAGCCGCATGTAATGCTTCAGCTTCCTGTCGCGGCCGACCACCAACAGGTACGCCTGTTCCGGCAGGCGGGTCAATGCCCGGAGCAAGGCCGCGACACCCTTGCGCTCGAATCCCGACCCGACGAACAGGTATACGGTCGCGGCATCCGGAATTCCATGTTGCTGCCGGGTCGCGTCACGATATTGCCTGACCCCTGGATGAAAATCGTTCCGGTCAACGCCGTTATAGATTACGTGCAGTTTACTTTCAGGAACATCGAAACAGCTCCGGATTTCGTCACGCACCATTTTCGAGTTGCAGATCACTGCCCTGAGCCGCCGGCTGGTGAACATCTTTTTTTCGGCCCGTTTGGTGTAACAGTGATAAGGATTGAGCGCCAGGCCGAGACGCCCGAAAAATCCGCGCACCCGCGCCAGCTGGCGCAGCCACTCGCGATGCACGCCGTCGCCGGCACGGTAAATGTCGCAGCAGGCAATGCGCTCATGCGACTGCACCAGATCAAATGACCTCTGGCGAAGTTCGCGACAAACCGCGCGCGCAAACGACCAGTCGCGCCACAGGCGTCCGATATAAAAGGGATTGACGATGACGACGTCCGCCCCTTCGGCCTTCTCCCACTGGCGCGTAATAAGGGTGATTCTGACATCCTGGCCTTTCAGGGCCTCCAGCATACGCGCCACGAAACGCTCGGCGCCTCCGTCCCGGGCGAAGCGCTGGCGCACCACCGCGAGCGACAGGGGTTTCACCGGATCAGTTCGCGCACGGCATTGAAAACCCGATCCACCGGGATCGAGATCAGGCACTCCGACAGCTTGCCGTTGCCGCAGCCGTCCTGTCCGCAGGGGCGGCAGGAATGATCCGAGGTGAGCACGCGCGCCGGCACCTGCCACGGGCCCCATTCGAACTCGCCGCTCGGGCCGAACAGCGCCACGGTCGGCGTCTGCATCGCCGCGGCGATGTGCATGGGCACGGAATCCACGCCGACGAAACATTTCGCCTGCGCCGTCAGCGCCGCCAGCTGCTTGAGATTGAGCTTGCCGGACAGGTCCAGCACCGGCTGCTTCAGGCGCGCGGTGATGCCCGCG
>JBFMBB010000198.1:0-2823 GCA_040755435.1 Pseudomonadota bacterium
GATGGCGTTCTCCAGCAGCGGTTGCAGCGTGAGCACCGGCATCACCGCCTTGCGCGGGAACTTGCCGATGTCCCAGTTGACCGCGAGCCGGTTGTCGAGACGCAGTGCCTCCAGCGCCAGATATTTGTTGGCGACGTCGATCTCGTTCTTTACCGGTACCAGCATTTCGTCCTGCGACAGCATCATGCGGAACAGGTCGGCCATGTCCTCGATCGCGGCCTCGGCCTTCTCCGGCGCGCTGCGCGTGAGCGAGGCGATGATGTTCATGCTGTTGAACACGAAGTGCGGGCGGATGCGCGATTGCAGCGCCTGCAGCCGGGCGCGTGCCTCGGACAGCGTGCGGTTCTGCAGTTCGTGCTTGGCCAGGAACAGACGCAACAGCAGCCCGTTGACGATGGCGCTGATCGTGAGATTCAGGATATGGAAGTCGGCGTACCACACGGGCCGCACGCTCTCGACCCGTCCCAGCGCCCACAGCAGCCAGACCACGCACTCGCTCACCACGAAGGTGGTGAGCAGCAGCAGCAGATAGGCCGCGCCCAGCGCCTGCAGGTTGGGCAGCCGGTTGAGATATTTGCGCGTGTAACACAGCACGGCGGTGCCGGCGAGCGCCACCCACTGGATGAAAATCGAGATCAGCAGCAGGTCCTGCCACGCGGTGGGCGCCAGAAAATTGCGCGGGATGATGAGGTTGATCACGATTGCCAGCATTTCCGCGACCACGACCACGTTGAACACCACCTCGCCGGTGCAGAAGTTCGGCAGGAATTCGGTCTTCTCGCCCGGCGCGGTCTCGGCCGGGGCCGGCGGGTTCTGCCCGGTCCCGTATGCGCCGCGGCGGAGGCGTTCGAACCACAGGCGGGTTTTGGCGACGAGTTCCATGGTTCAACCCCGCACGATCGGTATTTTGACTTTCACGTGGTACTGGCCGCCTTCCTCGATCGCCTGCATGCTGGCGGCGCTGCCGAACTGCGTGGCCAGGCGCTGGCGGATGTTGTCCTGCGCGATCTTGTTGCCCTTGTTGTGGCCTTCCTTGCGCACGTCGGGGAGCGGGTTGCTGATCATGATGTTGAGCGTCTCGCCCTCGGCCCACATCTCGATCTTGATGGTGCCGCCGGCGAAGCGCGGCTCGATGCCGTGGTAGATGGCGTTTTCCAGCAGCGGTTGCAGGGTCAGCGCCGGGATCAGCGCCGCGCGCGGGATGTTGCTGACGTTCCACTTCACCTGCAGCCGGTCGCCGAGGCGGATTTTTTCCACCTCCAGGTACTGGCGCGAGATCTCGCGCTCGGCCGATACGGGCACGAGCTTGCGCGCGTCCGCCAGCAGCACGCGGAACAGGTCGGCCAGATCGTGCAGCACCGCCTCGGCCTTGGAAGGATCGCTGCGCGTGAGCGAGGCCACGCTGTTGAGGCTGTTGAACAGGAAGTGCGGGCGGATGCGCGACTGCAGCGCCTGAAGCTTGGCCTCCTGTTGCAGCTGGTGGTGCGTGTCGGAGCGCTCGCGCATGATCAGGTAGCGCACGCCCAGGGTGCCGACGATGGCGGTGATCATGAGGCTGCGGATCAGCAGCGTTTCGCGCCATTCCGGCCAGCGGTCATCGAGGATCCGGAGATGGTGCAGCAGATAGATGATGCCGTCGATGCCGACCGAGGTGACGAGCAGAAGCATGGTGATCACCAGCGCCGAACCCAGGACGGTCGAGGCGCGCCGCAGCAGCGGCGAGATGATTTTCAGCACCACGATGCTGCACAGCGCGATTGACACGGCGAACACCGACAGCAGCGAGAAATCCTGCCACGCCTGTTCGTTGAAGTCGGCGTTGCGCCCGATGGTGATGATGATGGCGATCAGTTCGGCAAGGATGACGAACTGCAGCAGCATGCTGAAGCTCCCGAATTCGGGAAGGAATGACTGTTTTTCGGTGCTTGTATTGGACATGGAATCCGTTCGGGCGTACGAGTCTCCGGCACGTTTCCGCGCCGGATCTTGACGTTGCTTATGGACCTGACAGCTGGTGCACGACGGGAGTACTGCGCCCCACCGTCCGAATTTACAGCTTAATTATATAAGTTACCGCGAACGGATGGGGCCCGGGCGGGAAAAAACGCCGATTTATTTGGACCGCTTCTCAAGTATACTTTCGGCGGCGCGGGACATAAAAAAACCCCCCGTTTTGAGGCGGGGGGCCTAATCCTGATCCGGAATTCGGGGTGGGGGTGCACAAAGGAGAGTCCGAACCAGGCGCTACAAGCCGAAACATAGCCGGATCGTTTCACTACAACAATACAAGGCCGATAATCGTGTCCGACATACGGACAAGCGGCGCCGGACACGGGTTTTTGCCGGAACAACGGTCGTAAGTCTGTCGCGCGCTATCGTCGCTGAAAGGAACCATGGCAAAACAAAAACCCTGGAGCGGGCGCTTCACCGAACCCACCGACGCCGTCGTCGAGGCCTTTACCGCCTCGGTCGATTTCGATCGCCGCCTGTACGTCTATGACATCATGGGTTCGATCGCGCACGCGCAGATGCTGGCGAAGGTCGGCGTGCTCACAAAGAAGGAATGCGACATCATCGTCCGGGGCCTGAAGGAAATCGAAGCCGAGATCGACGCCGGCAAGTTCGACTGGAGCGTGGCGCTCGAAGACGTGCACATGAACATCGAGGCGCGCCTGATCCAGCGCATCGGCGAAACCGGCAAGAAGCTGCACACCGGCCGCTCGCGCAACGACCAGGTGTCGACCGATCTGCGCCTCTACTTGCGCGACGGCATCGACGTCGTGGCCCACGCCCTCGGGCAACTGCAACAGGCGGTTCTCGATC
>JBFMBB010000199.1:0-2734 GCA_040755435.1 Pseudomonadota bacterium
GGCACCGCGCTGTCGCCTCCGGGCTATCAGCAGCAGCCGAATTACCAGCAGTCCGCTCCGCAGCAGCAGAGCTACCAGCAGCCGGGCCTCGACCCGCGCGGCCCGGTGATGTCGCCGGACGATCCGCGTTATGGCCGGCCCACGGCCTATTCGCCGCCGCCAGCCTATTCGGATCGCGGTCCTGCACCGGCACCTGCCTATTCAGATCGCGGCCCCGCCCCGATCTACAGCGACCGCGGTCCGCCGCAGGGCGCCGATTTTACCGACCGTCCGCGTCCGCCTGGGACAGTGGACGGCGCGCCGACGGGCGCGCTCGATCTGCAGGCGCCCGGCACGGCGCAAGGCGCCAACGGCCGCTCCGTGATGTCGGCATTGCCGCCAGAAGAGCAGCCGGAAACCGGCCCGCGCAAGGAATTGCCCGAGCGCCTGCGCCGGCAGGAAGTCAATTATCCGACCAAGGAGCCGGCGGGCACGATCATCGTCGATACGCCGAACACGCAGCTCTATTACATCCTCGGCAATGGCCGCGCGATCCGCTACGGCGTGCGCGTCGGCCGCGACGGCTTCACCTGGACCGGCGTGCAGAAGATCACCCGCAAGGCGGAATGGCCGGATTGGCATCCGCCGGCGGAAATGATCGAGCGCCAGCCTTACCTGCCGCGCTTCATGGCGGGCGGCGACGGCAATCCGCTCGGCGCGCGCGCGATGTATCTCGGCTCGACCGTGTACCGCATCCACGGCACCAACCAGCCCTCGACCATCGGCCAGTTCGTGTCATCCGGCTGCATCGGCATGCTCAATGAAGATGTGACCGACCTGTTCGACCGCGCCAAGGTCGGCACCCGCGTTGTGGTGCTGCCCGGCGGCAAGCCGCCCGCACTGTCGCAGCCGGTGACGGCGTCCGCGCAGCCGTATCAGGGCGGACCTGCGCCCGCGCCGATGGCGAACGGTGCTCCTGCACCGCGTCCGACCGCGTCGATGGGCGTGCCCAATCAGGGGCCGACGGTCGTGCCGCCGATGCCTGCGCCGGTCACCATCCGGTAAATCAGGATTTCAGTTCGAATGAAAATGCCCGCGCCTGTCGCGGGCATTTTTGTTTGGGCTCGCAGTGTCAAAGAAGCCTATCGACAGAGTTCCACGCTGTTGCCCGCGCGCTACAGTAACGACCTTCGACTCTCCCTAAGGTGCAGCCAGATTTCATTGCATGTTTTTGAGGAATTTCATGAAAAAGCTTTTGGCCGCTGCTGCGGTTGCCGCTCTTGGCGCAACCGGCGCACACGCTGCTGACATCGCGGCGCGCCCCTATACAAAAGCGCCTCCATTGGCGGCTGTCTCAAGCTGGACGGGCTTCTACGCCGGACTCAACGTCGGCTATGGTTTTAACGATCCGGTTGCGACCTTTGCGCCCAAGGACGTTGTATCCGCGAACGTATTCAACTTTTCCAATCCAAACCCGGCGGCGTCGGTTGCATACGATGTCAAAGGCGTTCTTGGCGGCGCGCAGGCTGGTTACAACTGGCAGGTCTCGCCGAATTGGCTGATTGGTCTGGAAGCGGATTTTCAGGGCAGTGACATCAAGGGATCGGCGGCCACGCCCTACGCGCTCATCGGTCGGCCCGGGCAGGTTAACGCCGAGCAGAATGTTGAATGGTTCGGAACGCTGCGCGCGCGCGCTGGATGGCTCGCGACTGACAAACTCCTCGTTTACGGAACGGGCGGCCTGGCTTACGGCTCGGTCCACGCAAACTCCACCCTCAGCAACACGATAGGCTATACCGCAACGGGTGGTGGCTTCGGTGCCGCGTGTCCTCCTGCTTCAGGAGCTTGCTACACGGGACCAACGACAAAGGTGATGACCGGTTACACCGCTGGTGGCGGCTTTGAATACGCAGCCTGGCGAAATGTTTCTTTCAAAGCTGAGTATCTCTACGTCAATCTTGGAAGTAGCAGCATCACTTCGGCTGCCCCCGGCGTTCCCGGTAACGCAATTTCATCTTACAACACGCACTTCAGCGATCTTGACTTCCATGTCGTGCGCGTCGGCGCGAACTATCACTTCTGATCTTTGATCCGTTAAACAGAAGCCCGGCCAAGACCTTAGGTTTTGCCGGGCTTTTTGTTGCGCATGACATGCAACTTTTGCAAATTTGCGATCTTGATGGAGTGACAACGACCGAGGAAGGAACCCGCATGGCCAAGAACAAGAGCACGATCTGCGTCTGGTACGACAAGGACGCGGAAGAGGCCGCGACGTTTTACGCAAGCGTATTTCCGGACAGCAAAGTCAACGCCGTGCACAAGGCACCGACCGATTATCCCTCCGGCAAAAAGGGCGACACCATCACGGTGGATTTCACCGTGGCGGGCATTCCCTATATCGGCCTGAACGGCGGCCCGGTCTTCAAACACAACGAAGCGTTCTCGATCTGCATCGCAACCGACGATCAGGCGGAGACAGACAAATACTGGAACGCCATCGTCGACAACGGCGGCCAGGAAAGCGCCTGCGGCTGGTGCAAGGACAAATGGGGCATCTCGTGGCAGATCACGCCGCGTGTCCTGACGGACGCGATGGCCAAGGGCGGCGAGGAAGCCAGACGCGCGTTCGAAGCGATGATGACCATGAAGAAGATCGATGTGGCCGCAATCGAGGCCGCGATACGCGGGTGAAGGCTTCGTTCATTCGTCATTGCGAGGAAACATATCTTCTCCCTCTCCCCGCCTGCGGGGAGAG
>JBFMBB010000200.1:0-2605 GCA_040755435.1 Pseudomonadota bacterium
CGCGCCCTACGTCTTCTAATTCGTCATTCCGGCGGAAGCCGGGCGAGACGGGGTTTTCGCGAACATACTTAACGTATGTTCGCGCCGCCGAGCGGGTGCAGCGGGTTTGGCTGCGCCCCGGGCAGTAACAGTGTATTAATGATTTTATTTAATAATCTGGACACCGGCTTCCGCCGGTGTGACGATCTTTTTTTCAATTCGTACCTGATCACCCCGGCGCCTTGCGCTTCACCAACACTGACATGAGCTCTTTGCGCGCGGACCGGCCGCGCCCGCTATTGCCACACCAGGATTCTGCCGTCGGTGCCGGACGTGGCCAGGCGCGCCCCGTCGGAGGAAACCGCTATCACGGAAACCGCGCCATCGTGCCCGGCGAGCCGGTGGGCCACCTGGCCCTGCTCCAGCTCCAGGATTTCCAGCGGCCGGTCCTTTCCCCCCAGCAACAGCCAGCGGCTGTCGGGCGTGAACTGCAGCACGTTCACCTCTTCCGGCGCGTCGCGCAGCACGCGGTCGTCGCGATTCATCCCGGCGCCCCACAGTTTCAGGTTATGTTGCTGGCCGCCGGAGGCGAGCCACTTGCCGTCCGGCGAATAGGCCATGGCGCCGACCGGCACCGGCTGCGCCGGCACGTAGGCCAGCTCCTTGCCGCTCGCGAGATCCCAGTACTGGATGCCGCCCTCGATGTCGCCGCCGGCCAGCACGCTGCCGTTGGGCGCCACCGCCAGCGCCAGGATTTCATGCCTGGCCGGCGGCAGGTCGAACAGCTTCTTTTGCTCCGCCATGTCCCACAGGATCACGGCCGAATCCCGGTCCACCGTCACCAGCCGGCCGCCGTCGGCGGAGAAGGCGAGGCGGGTGATGTCCGCCGCGTGGCCGGTGAGCTTCGCCACCGCGACGTTGGTTTGCAGGTCGCGAACCTCCACCGCCTTCGGGTCCACGGGCAGCGCCAGCCAGCGGCCATCGGCCGACACCGCCAGCGCGCCGAGCGACGCGGCGCTGGATTTCAGGTTCGACAGCAGCTCGCCGGTCGCGGCTTGCCACAGATTCACCGCGCCGTCCTCGTGGGCCACCACCAGCATGCCGTTGTCGCGCGCGAACGCCAGCGACGCCACCGGCGAGTGCGCCGCGAGCGTGAGTGCAATGGTCTTTTCCGGCACGAACGGCGGGATGACTTTTTCCGGCGCGGGCCGCGGCCGGATGACGCGCCGCGGCGCGGGCGCGGCCACGGCCACCGGCTCGATGCCGAGTTGCGCGTCGATGAAGCGCTTGATGGCGCGCCCGGCGTCGTAGGGCAGCTCCTGCGCCCGGTCGAAATACCCGTAGAGTTCGGCTTCCTCCATGCGGCCGGTGTCAATCATGATTTTCGTGCCGGCGATGGCCATGGCGACGGTCGCCAGCAGGAACAGGAAGGTGGATTCCAGAAAACCGCGCCGCGACTTCTTGCGTTGCGGTTGCACCACGGCGTCGCTTATGCCGATGAAACCGCTGCCGCGCCCCGGCATCACCAGGTTGACCGACTTTTCCTCGCGCGCCTCCTTGCCCATGAGGCCGTTTTGCAGCGCCCGCGCCGAGGCCGGGCGTTCCTCCGCCTTCAGGTGCAGGGCCAGGTCGATGCAATGGCGGATGTGCGGGGCGTATGGCGGGCGCTCGAAGCGGCTGGCCGGCGGCATGGGATCGGGCCGGTTCACGCCAAGGGTCTTGTGGCGCTCCAGCGAATCCACCGGCTCGCGCCCGGTGATGCAGCGGTACAGCGTGGCGCCCATCGAATAGACGTCGGTGGCCGGGCCCATCTCGCCGTAGCCCGGGTATTGCTCCAGCGCCGAGTAGCCGCGCGTGAGCGCGATGCGGCCGGATTCCATCTTGCCGTGGCGTTGGCGCGCCGAGCCGAAATCGATCAGCATCGGCTGGCCGCTGCGGCGCAGGTAGATGTTGTCGGGCTTGATGTCGAGATGCAGCATGCCGGCCTCGTGCACCGCCTGCAGGCCGGTGAGGATCGGCAGGAACACGCGCAGCAGGTCGGGCTCGCTCAGGAAACCGCCGTGGTTCCGGATATAGGCCGACAGGCTCTCGCCCTCCTCGTATTCCATGGTCATGTAGGCGGTGCCGTTGGCCTCGAGGTAGCGCAGCACGCGCACGATGTGATTGTGCTTGAAGCGCGCCAGCGCCTGCGCCTCCTTCAGGAATTCCTGCAAGCCCCACTGGTAGATCTCGGCGTCCGAACCGTCGCCGCCGGTGCGCGGGTGGATGGTGGAATTCTCGCCGCGTTCGGCGTAGGACTCGGGGAAATATTCCTTGATCGCGACCAGCGAGTTCAGGTTGGTGTCGTGCGCCAGATAGGTGATGCCGAAGCCGCCGTGGCCCAGCACCGACTGGATGGTGTACTCGCCCAGCCGCGAGCCGACGGGCAGGGGATTATTCTTGTTCTGGACGCGGGTCTGCATGGGGCCGGTGTGCGATGACGTACCTTAATAAATAGTCAGCGCCACGCCGGGTCGCAACCCGTAAACACGGGAAAAAGCGAATAAAGACAGGGATTTTCGGGCTGTGGCCGGAAAATATTTAATGTAGGGGGCGGTTCACGCGCCCTGTCGGTCGGCGCGTGGTT
>JBFMBB010000201.1:0-2548 GCA_040755435.1 Pseudomonadota bacterium
CTCTCCCCGTAAACGGGGAGAGGTAAAGAAATTCAAATCGCTCCCCGCCCGACGCTCTCGTAGGTGAAGCCGAGTTCTTCCATTTCATCGCGGCGATAGATGTTGCGCAGGTCGACCATCACGGGATTGGCCATTTCGCGCTTCAGCCGCTTCAGATCGAGCGCGCGGAACTGCCGCCACTCGGTGACGATCACCAGCGCGTCGGCACCCTTGGCGACGGCATAGGGATCCTCGCAATAGGTGATGTCCGGCAGTTCACTCTTCGCCTGCTCCATGCCGGCGGGATCGTAGGCGCGCACTTTCGCACCGAGATCGAGCAGGCCCGTCACCAGCGGAATCGACGGCGCTTCGCGCATGTCGTCGGTGTCCGGCTTGAAAGTGAGGCCGAGGAGACCGATGGTCTTGCCGCGCAGGTTGCCGCCGAGAGCGCTCGAGACCTTACGTGCCATGGCGCGCTTGCGATTGTCGTTGACCGCAAGCACCGCTTCGACAATGCGCAGCGGCACGTCATGGTCCAGCGCGGTCTTGACCAGCGCGCGGGTGTCCTTCGGAAAACACGAGCCGCCGAATCCGGGACCGGCGTTGAGAAACTTTGGGCCGATGCGGTTGTCGAGGCCGATGCCGCGCGCAACCTCCTGCACGTCGGCGCCGACTTTCTCCGACAAATCCGCCATCTCGTTGATGAAGGTGATCTTGGTCGCGAGAAATGCGTTGGCAGCGTACTTGATCAGCTCCGCCGTACGGCGCTCGGTGTACATGATCGGCGCCTGATTGAGGTACAGCGGGCGATAGACCTCGCCGAGAACTTTTCGCGCACGTTCGTCGTCGGTGCCGACCACGATGCGGTCGGGATGCTTGAAGTCGCGGATCGCCGCGCCCTCGCGCAGGAATTCAGGGTTGGAGGCCACGGCAACATCGGCCTGCGGATTGGTTTCGCGGATGATGCGTTCGACCTCGTCGCCGGTGCCCACCGGCACGGTCGACTTGGTGACGACCACGGTGAAGCCCTGCAGGGCCTTCGCGATATCGCGGGCGGCGGCGTGCACATAGGTCAGGTCGGCATGGCCGTCGCCGCGCCGTGACGGCGTGCCGACCGCGATGAACACCGCGTCGGCCTTGCCCACGGGCCCGGCAATGTCGGTGGTGAAATCCAGCCGCCCCGCCTTGACGGACGCCTCCACAAGCCGGTCGAGATCGGGCTCGAAGATCGGGATTTCGCCGCGGTTGAGCGCCGCGATCTTGCCGGCGTCGGTATCGACGCAGGTCACGCGATGGCCGAAATCCGCGAAACAGGCCCCCGAAACCAGCCCCACATAGCCCGTGCCGATCATGGCAATCCGCATGTACCACCCGCTCCAAAACTCATTAACGATGTTCCGTTTCGCGGGGCTTTTAGCCCAAATCGGCGTGAATGGGGCACAACATTTGTATGAATAAAGGAGAATGAAACCCATGCGCCCCAGGATGGCGTGCAACTGGACCGAAACGGGACATCATGAGCAGCAACGGCACATCCGGCGCGCGCCCGTCGCCCGCCTCCGAGCGGATCGACTGGGTCGATTACGCAAAGGGCATCTGCATCGTCATGGTGGTGATGATGCACTCGACCCTGGGCGTCGAGGCCGCTGCGGGCAAGCAGGGCTTCATGCACCTGTTCGTCGAGTTCGCGAAGCCGTTCCGGATGCCGGATTTCTTCCTGATTTCGGGACTGTTCCTGTCGCGGGTGATCGGCCGCGACTGGCGCACCTATCTGGACCGCAAGGTCGTCCATTTCGCCTACTTCTACGTGCTGTGGGTCACGATCCAGTTCGCCTTCAAGGCCCCCGCTTTCGCCGCCGAGCAGGGCTGGACCCATGTCGGTGTCATGTATCTGCAATCTTTCATCGAGCCGTTCGGCACGCTGTGGTTCATCTACCTGCTGCCGATCTTCTTTGTGGTGACCAAGGCCACCCTGCGCGTGCCTGCAATCGTGATCTGGCTTGCGGCCGCGGCGCTTGAAACGGCGCATATTGCGACCGGCTGGACCGTGATCGACGAGTTCGCCGCGCGCTTCGTCTACTTCTATTCCGGCTATCTGCTGGCGAATTATGTGTTCGCGCTGGCCGATGGTGCACGCGAAAAGCCGGGTCTCGCGCTGGCCGGTCTCGCGGCATGGGCGCTGGTCAATGGCGTGCTGGTATTTACCGGCTTCGGCGACCGGCCAGTGATTTCGCTCGCACTCGGATTTGCCGGCGCCTGCGCCATCATCGTCACCGGCACGCTGCTGGCCCGCGCCAACTGGCTGGGCTTCCTGCGCTACTGCGGCGAGCATTCCATCGTGATCTATCTCGCCTTCTTCCTGCCGATGGCGATCGTGCGGGTGGTGCTGCTCAAGACCGGCATCATCCCCGACATCGGCCTTGTCTCGCTGATCGACACCATCGCCGGCGTGGTCGGTGCGCTCCTGATGTGGTGGGGCGCCAAACGCGCCGGGCTCAATTTCCGGTTCGAGCGGCCTGCCATGTTCTGGATCGCGCCGAAGCAGAAGCGTCCGGCGGCCCTGCAGGCG
>JBFMBB010000202.1:0-2524 GCA_040755435.1 Pseudomonadota bacterium
GTCAGCCTCGGCATGACCCTGGGCTTTCTCGCGCTGTGCATGATCGTGGTGTGGTGGATTTTCCGCACCGGTTATCGGCTCAAGACCTGACCCCAAACGAAATACGCCCCGCAAGCGGGGCGTATTGGAAATCGGTTGTGCGGCCCGCTTAGTTCGGGCGCCAGTTTCCGTTGCTGTCGTAATAGCCGCTCGGGCCTGTGCCCGGAGGCGGAGGTACCGTCGCCGGCTGCACGGCATTGCTCACACCGGTGCCGACCACGTTGAGCGTGCCGGCCACCGCGCCGACACCTGCACCGAGCGCGCCGCCGACGAGACCGCCGACCGGTCCGGCCGCGGTCTTTCCCTGATACGTGCCCTGCGCCGCGCCGCTGATGGCACCGTTGATGGGATCCTGCTGCTGAGCGGCAGCAGGCACTGCCAGAAACGCCAGCACCGAAATGGATATGAACGAAGCTGCAATTCTCATGTGAGGAAACCTCCCTGCCCGGCCGACTCCCGGCCCGCCCTGAAGCAAATCAGCAGCGCTGAGGTTGCGTCAGGTTTGGGAGAAACACAATGCGCGACTGTGGTGTCTCTGGAGCATTTCTCATCTCAGATTCGGCCCCAAGGCCCGAGGCCATCGGCACATAAAAATGGCGCATCCATTTCTGAATGCGCCATTTGAAATGATCTTACATCAGGTTAGCGATAACGCCTGTGATGGCGATAGTGACGGCTGCGATAGTGACGGCCGCGATAGCTGCGGCGGTTGTCGATGCCGAGCACGCCGTTCACGCCTCCAACGACACCGCCGACGCCCGCCCCGACCGCGCCGCCGACGACACCACCGACAGGCCCTGCCGCACGATTGCCCCGGTAAACACCTTCATTTGCGCCGCCTTCCATGCCTCTGAAAACGCCTTGCGCATGCGCCGCAATCGGCAATGCAAGGATCGCCAAAGCCGCTGCGATAAATGTGAAGCGGCGATGCGCCGCGGTAAACATGAACAAAGCCTCAGTCTTCATCGTGAAAGTCTCCATGAGCGGCCGAATTCTGACCAGTCGTGCAACGTCTTAACCGCCGGAAAGTTGCGTCAAGTTTGGCGAAAAGACGCCACAAACGTGCGCCGTTCACGAAACTGTATGGCCGCTTCCGTCAACCTTAAGACGAAGACACTGTTAAAAAAGCCGCTTTCCATGCTTTATTGAGAGGGAGGGGT
Source organism: Pseudomonadota bacterium (assembly GCA_040755435.1). Taxonomy (GTDB): domain Bacteria; phylum Pseudomonadota; class Gammaproteobacteria; order Acidiferrobacterales; family Sulfurifustaceae; genus Sulfuricaulis. The sequence goes on from JBFMBB010000202.1 coordinate 1,200, forward strand.
AGAGACGAGGCAACAGTCATGCGTGCGGTATTGATTTCACTTACTGGTTTGATGCTGCTTTCCGGCAGCGCGGCGCAGGCTGCCGTGTCCATTCTCGTCGACAAAGACGCGCAGCAGATGACCGTCTCGGTCAACGGCGTGACGAAGTACACCTGGCCCGTCTCCAGCGGAAATCCCTCGCACGAAACACCCAACGGCAGCTTCAAGACCTTCCGCATGGAGGAAGATCATTATTCGAAGGAATTCGACGAAGCGCCGATGCCGAATGCGATCTTCTTCACCAAGCAGGGCCACGCCATCCACGGCACCGATGCGGTGAGCCGTCTCGGCACCCCGGCGTCACACGGTTGTGTGCGGCTGTCGCGCGCCAATGCGCTGAAGCTCTGGGACCTGGTCAAGGCCGAAGGGCTGCTCACCACCACAGTCACTCTGACGGGATCGTCGCGGGTCGCGCTCGCACGCAATCCAAGGCCGCGCACCAATGTCGCGACCACGCGCGGCGACGTCGATGCGTATGGCCGGCCGTTGCAGATCGCGCCCGGTCAGCAGGAGGCTTACAGCGAAGACCTCAACGCCAACACACGCGCACGCCAGATCACGCCCGACCGCGCCTATCGCGATCCGTCCTATCCGCAAGATCAGGCTTACTACGGCCCCAGTGATGCGGGACCGATGCAGCGCCGCATCTACCAGCAGCGCGGCTATCCGCAGGGTTACGCACAACAGGGCTATTACGAACAGGACGCACGTTACCAGCAGCCGCGATCTCCCAATCCGCGTGGCGGATATTACTACTACGCGGACTGAGTGAGCTACTCGTCGGGATTCCTGAGCCTGCGCCACACCGCGCCGAGTACGTTGGAATAGTCGTCGGTCCAGACCCGCTGGCCTTCGGTGGCTTCCGTCAGCACCCACTTCTCGTCCGACGCGATCTTGCCGACGTCCGCCTCTTCATGCGCCGAGATCACGACATTGGTCGTGAAGATGTATTCGCCGTCACGTCCGGAATCCTCATTGAAGACCCAGCTCTTGAGATCATTTTCCTCGGCAATGCCGACGACAACGCTCGCGAGTTCGAGATGCCGGTTGGAGACATGCATCACCACCGCACCCTGCGGCGCGAGCTTGGCCTTGTAGATCGCCATTGCTTCTTCGGTGGCCAGATGAATCGGAATTGCGTCCGATGAATAGGCATCGACGATGATGAGGTCGTAGGTCCCGTCCTTCTCCTTGGCGAAGGTCAGCCGCGCGTCGCCGATCACCGGCTTCATGTTGGGATCGCACGCGTTCACGTAGTTGAAATATTTCGGATCGCGCGCGGTATC
>JBFMBB010000203.1:0-2420 GCA_040755435.1 Pseudomonadota bacterium
CGCGAACCGGCCTCGATGGTGCGGCTGGCCATTGCCATGCTCCTGCAGCGCCCGGATCTGGCGCGGAATGTGCAGAACGAGGACGCCTTGGCGGAGCTGGAGATGCCCGGAATGCCGCTATTGCTGGAATTGCTGAGGGTGGTGAAAGGAGCTACGGGGCTTAATACAGCGTCTATAATTGAGAATTTTAGCGATAGTGAGCACAAACAAAATTTGGCGAAACTGGCGTTCTGGCAGCATCCGGCCCTGGAGCAGGAGCTTGAAACCGAATTCAGCGGTGTTATGAGTCGTCTGGAGGAGGCTTCCGCCCGCCAAAAAACCGAACGGCTTTTGCAAAAAAAGCAGGCAGGCGGGCTGAATCAGGCGGAAAAGGACGAATTGGCACGATTATTGAGCCTCAAGCGGGATAATTCCCGCCTATCACCATCCCGCCATTGAAAATTTTGGGGCCAGCAACCACTTAGGCTATACTCTCGCGTTTTTCGCGGGCTTTTACGTTACATCACAACGCCTTAGACGGCGACGCAGGTTATCAAACACATGGCAATGGATCAGGAAACACAACGTTCGCAGCTCAAGAAGCTGATCATCCAGGGCAAGGAGCAGGGTTTTCTCACTTACCGTGAGATCAACGACCATCTGCCCGAGGACGTTCACGACACCGACCAGATTGAGGCGGTGGTGAACATGATCAACGACATGGGCATCGCGGTGTACGACGAGGCGCCGGATCCCGACACGTTGCTGCTCAAGACCACCGAGACCCCGCCGCCCGCGGAAGACGAAGAGGAAGCCGCGGAAGAGGCGGAGCAGGTGGTGACCTCCGCCGTGGACAGCGAATTCGGCCGCACCACCGACCCGGTGCGCATGTACATGCGCGAGATGGGCACGGTGGAGCTGCTCACGCGCGAGGGCGAGATCGATCTCGCCAAGCGCATCGAGGACGGCGTGCGCCAGACTACCGAAGCCATCGCCGCCTGCCCGGCCGCGATCGCGGAGGTCGTGCGCATGATGGACCTGGTCGAAGTCGACCAGATGCGCCTCACCGACCTGGTGGTGGATTTCGTCGACCCGAACGCGGTTGACGTGCCCCTGCCCGAGGCGGCCCCGGCGGCCAAGGCCGCAGCCGACATCGACGACGAGAAGGAAGACGATGAAAGCGGCTCCAGCAGCGACAGCGACGACGAAACCGGCCCGAACCGGGAAGAGGCGCTGATCCGCTTCGCGCGCATCCGCAAGCTGCACACCAACCTGCTCAAGGCCATCGAGAAAAAGGGCTACGACAGCCCCGAGGTCAAGCGGGTGCAGGCCAGGCTGGCCGACGAATTCATGCAGATCAAGTTCGTGTCCAAGCAGATCAACCGCCTGGTGGAGTACGTGCGCTCGCTGGTGGACTACGCGCGCGGCCAGGAAAAGGTGGTGATGGACATCTGCGTCGGCAAGGCGCGCATGCCGCGCAAGACCTTCATCAAGATTTTCCCTGGCCACGAGACCAACAAGCGCTGGGTGAAGAAGGCCATGAAGTGCGGCGAGGGCAACGCCGCGGTCATCGAGAACCACACCGACGCCATCCACGGCGCCCAGGACAAGCTCAAGAAGCTCGAGGAGCGCGCCGGCCTGCCGATCGCCGAGCTGAAAGAGGTCAACCGCCGCATGTCCATCGGCGAGGCCAAGGCGCGCCGCGCCAAGAAGGAGATGGTCGAGGCCAACCTGCGCCTCGTGATCTCGATCGCCAAGAAGTACACCAACCGTGGCCTGCAGTTCCTCGACCTGATCCAGGAAGGCAACATCGGCCTGATGAAGGCGGTCGACAAGTTCGAATACCGCCGCGGCTACAAGTTCTCGACCTATGCCACGTGGTGGATCCGCCAGGCCATCACGCGCTCGATCGCCGACCAGGCGCGCACCATCCGCATCCCGGTGCACATGATCGAGACCATCAACAAGCTCAACCGCATCAGCCGCCAGATGCTCCAGGAAATGGGCCGCGAGGCCACGCCCGAGGAGCTGGCCGAGCGCATGGACATGCCCGAGGACAAGATCCGCAAGGTGCTCAAGATCGCGAAAGAGCCGATCTCCATGGAGACGCCCATCGGCGACGACGAGGATTCGCATCTCGGCGATTTCGTCGAGGACGCCAATTCCGTGGCGCCGCCCGACGCCGCCACCGGCAGCGGGCTCAAGTTCGCGACCTCGGAGATCCTCGAGACGCTCACGCCGCGCGAGGCCAAGGTGCTGCGCATGCGCTTCGGCATCGGCATGAACACCGACCACACGCTGGAAGAGGTCGGCAAGCAGTTCGACGTCACGCGCGAGCGCATCCGCCAGATCGAGGCCAAGGCGCTGCGCAAGCTGCGCCACCCGAGCCGTTCCGAGCACCTGCGCAGCTTCCTTGATTAAAAGGGATTCTCTCCTACTCC
>JBFMBB010000204.1:0-2368 GCA_040755435.1 Pseudomonadota bacterium
GCCTGCCTGGCCCGACAGGCCGCCGCCGCTGACGGTGGCGATCACGTCGTACTGGTCTTCGCGGTCGGTGATCGCGAATGGCTGGTTGATGATAAGGCGCAGGGTCGGCCGGGCAAAGTATTCCGACTGATCCTTGCCGTTGATGGTGAAGGTGCCCTTGCCCGGCTTGATCCACACGCGGGCGGTTGCGTCCTTGCGGCGGCCGGTGGCATAGGCGCGGCCCTGCGCATCGATTTCCTGCTCGCGCAGCGGCATCTCGGGGAGGCGCGTGATGTCCTGAGCGCCCGCGTCAGGCGCGTCACCGGCGATGTCCTTGAGGTCCGACAGGTCGGTTACGGTTTTGGTATCTTCGGCCATTACGCGGTCGCCTTGTTCTTGCGGTTCATTCCGGCAACGTCGAGCGTCGCTGGATTCTGTCCAGCATGGGGATGGTCGGTTCCGGCATAAAGGTGCAGGTTCTTCATCTGCTGCCGACCCAAGGGGCCGCGCGGAACCATACGCTCAACCGCCTTTTCCAGCACCCGTTCGGGGAAACGGCCTTCCAGCACCTTGGCCGGAGTGGTTTCCTTGATGCCGCCGATGTGGCCGGTGTGCCGGTAATACTTCTTCTGTTCGGTCTTGTTACCGGTGAAGCGGACCTTGTCGGCATTAATCACGACAACGTGATCGCCGCAATCGACATGCGGCGTGAAGCTCGGCTTGTGCTTGCCGCGCAAGATGTTGGCGACGATGGCCGCAAGCCGGCCTACGACGAGACCGTTGGCATCGATGACATGCCATTGTTTTTCCACCTCGGCCGGTTTGATCGACCGGGTGGTCTTGTGAAGCGCCTTCATGGCTTTCTATCCTGTTTCCTGCGACCCTGCGCCCCTCTCAGCGGATGGCCGAGACGGAGTGCGGGCGGCTGCTACAGCGGTGCTGCGTCTAGGGACTCCAAACGCCGCGAACGCCCGCGCAATTGGCGCGGATCGCGCCGCAAGTCAAGCATTTGCGGCGGTTTCAGCCACGGTAAAATAATACCGCGTCTGAATTGGGGCGGTTTCTGCCTTATTGTCCTTGGCCTAGCGAATAGCCGGGGCGGCCATCGAAAGTGTACAACAGTTCGGTCTTGATGAAGTCGAGACCGGCACCATCGATCGCTGCGAGCATATCGAGAATTGCGCCTTTGCTGAACTGCGCACCGGAGCGTGCCTCGAAGCGGCAGCGCCAGTGGTCGGTGTGGAACGTTTCAGGCATTCCGGTTGGCCACACGACCACGCCGCGATTGGTAATCATGGTCAGCGCGGCTTCGGTGGTTTCACCCGTTTGCAGTTTCGCGGCAATATCCGCCACCGGCTCGCGCGATTGCACAAAGATGTCGATGCCGACCAGCTGCTTGACCGCCGGTTCGCGCCGGGTGGCGGTCGGCACTGCAAACGGCTTGGCCTCGGCGGCATAGCTCACGGCGTTCAGCGTTTGCGGCTGCTGCCCCAACCGGGCGATCACGGCATCGGCGAAACCTTGCGTGCCGACCTGCTGCACTGAGCGTCCTTGCGTGAAGATGTCGCCGGTATGCACCCCATCTTCAATCGTCCTGAGCCAGGCGTTGTGAACCTTTGCCGCGATGTCCGGTTGACCGATATGTACCAGCATCATCACGCCGGCCAGCAGGAGGCCCGACGGATTGGCGATGCCCTGCCCGGCGATATCGGGCGCCGAGCCGTGGATCGCCTCGAACATCGCGCAATGCTCGCCGATATTGGCCGAGGGCGCGATGCCGACCGAGCCGGTGATCTGCGCCGCCACATCGCTCAGGATATCGCCGTAAAGATTGGGCATGAGAATGACGTCGAACATCTCCGGGCTATCCGCGAGCCGCGCCGCGCCGATATCGACGATCATGTGATCGTTCTCGATCTCGGGATATTCCGCTGCCACCTCGTCGAACACCTTGTGAAACAGACCGTCGGTCAGCTTCATGATGTTGTCCTTGGTGAAGCAGGTCACCTTCCTGCGACCGTTCGCCCGTGCGTATTCGAAGGCATAGCGGGCGATCTTCTCGCAACCGGGGCGGGTGATGAGCTTGAGGCACTGGTAAACCTCGTCGGTCTGCCGGTGCTCGATGCCGGCATAAAGATCTTCCTCGTTCTCGCGGATGATGGTCACGTCCATCTCCGGGTGGCGGGTGACGATGAACGGGGCATAGGCGACGCAGGGCCGGACGTTGCTGAACAGCCCAAGCGATTTGCGGATGGTTACGTTGAGGCTCTTGTAGCCGCCGCCTTGGGGCGTGGAGATCGGCGCCTTGTAGAACACGCGGGTCGCGCGCAGGCTGTCCCAAACCTCTGGCGCGATGCCGGAGGTGCGGCCGGCAAGATAGACCTGCTCG
>JBFMBB010000205.1:0-2286 GCA_040755435.1 Pseudomonadota bacterium
GTGCGGGTTCCAAGCCGCCGGAGCAGCCGAAGGAAGATAAAAAGGATTCGGCCGGCAAAAAAGACAAAAACGAAAAACCGGCCAAGCCGCAAAAACCCGGCATGGACGAAAAGGCGCTGAACGACGCCATCGCCTACATCCGCGGCCTGGCGCAGATGCGCGGCCGCAACGTCGAGTGGGCCGAGAAGGCGGTGCGCGAGGCCGATTCCATCTCCGCCGAGGAGGCGGTGAAACAGAACGTGGCCGACCTGGTTGCGGCCGACCTGCCGGAACTGCTGAAGCGGCTCGACGGGCGCAAACTCAGCCACCAGGGCCGCGAGATCACGCTGAAGACGCAGGGCGCGCAGCTGCAGTCTTATGAACCCGACTGGCGTAACCGCCTGCTGGCCACCATCGCCGACCCGAACGTGGCCTATATCCTGATGCTGCTCGGCATCTACGGCATTTTTTTCGAGCTGTGGAACCCGGGTTATGTCCTGCCCGGCGTCATCGGCGGCATCTGCCTGCTGCTGGCGCTGTACGCGTTCCAGGTGCTGCCCATCAGCTTCGCCGGCCTCGGCCTGATCCTGCTCGGCATCGCCTTCATGGTGGCCGAGGCCTTCCTGCCGAGCTTCGGCGCGCTCGGCATCGGCGGCGTGGTGGCGTTCGTGGTCGGTTCGATCATTCTCATGGACACCGACGTCGAGGGCTATACCGTGGCCTGGCCGCTGATCGCGGGCGTGGCACTGGCGAGCGCGGCGTTTTTCTTCACCGTGGTGGCGCTGGCCATGAAGGCGCGCAACAGGCGGGTCGTCAGCGGCCAGGAAGAAATGCTCGGGGCCACCGGCGCGGCGCTGGACAACTTCAAAGAAGGCGAAGGCCGGGTACGCGTGCACAGCGAGGAATGGCAGGCGCGCTCGGGCAAGCCGGTCAAGCGCGGGCAGAAAGTGAAGGTCGTCGGGATCGAAGGACTGGTTCTGGCGGTGGAGCCGTACAACCCGGAGGGTCATTGATATGGGATTCATCTCGTGGAGTTTCATTCCTGTCGTCATCATCGTGCTGGTGTTCTCGGCCTTCCGCATCCTGCGGGAATACGAGCGCGGCGTGGTGTTCATGCTCGGGCGCTTCTGGAAGGTCAAGGGCCCGGGGCTGATCATCGTCATTCCGGGCGTGCAGCAGATGGTGAAGGTGGACCTGCGCGTGGTGGTGATGGACGTGCCGCCGCAGGACGTGATCTCGCGCGACAACGTCTCGGTCAAGGTCAACGCCGTGATCTATTTCCGCGTGATCGATCCGCAGCGTGCCATCATCCAGGTCGAGGATTACTATTCCGCCACCAGCCAGCTGGCCCAGACCACCCTGCGTTCGGTGCTGGGCAAGCACGAGTTGGACGAAATGCTGGCCGAGCGCGACAAGCTCAACGCCGACATCCAGAAGATCCTCGACACCGCCACCGACGCCTGGGGCATCAAGGTCACCAGCGTCGAGATCAAGCACATCGACATCGACCCGACCATGGTGCGCGCCATCGCGCAACAGGCCGAGGCCGAACGCACGCGGCGCGCCAAGGTGATTCATGCCGAAGGCGAGTTCCAGGCGGCCGAGAAGCTGGTGCAGGCGGCCGACCTGATCAGCAGGAGCCCGCAGGCGCTGCAGCTGCGCTATTTGCAGACCATGGCCGGCATGGCCAACGACAAGAGCAACACCATCGTGTTCCCGCTGCCGATGGATCTGGTCACGCCGTTTCTGGAGATGATGAAGAAGAAATAAGCGGGTTTCGGGTTTCGAGTTTGGAGTTTCGGGTTGCTGGTCCGCGCTTCGCGCGGATGGTATTAACCCGAAACGCGGAACCCGAAACTCGAAACGGTGCTACTGCACCGTCCACGCATCGATTGGCGTGGTGCCGCTGGTAAAGCCGAGTTCGAGCGAGGCCGCGTAGCCCTCGGCATTGGGCAGGGCGCTGCCGCTCTGCACGATCAGGTTGGGCACGCCCTGGATCACGGTAAGCGGCTTCCATTTGCCGTCCGGTCCGCGCATCACCAGCGGCTCCTCGTTCAGCTGGAATCGCGGCACCCACTTGCCGTCATCGCGCTGGTAGTAGCGCAGCTTCACGATGAAGAGCAGCGTGTTTTCCCCGCCGGTGGTTTTGTAGAAGCCGACCGCGCGTTCGGCCGGACGGGTTTCGGACGTGATGGCATCGCCGGCACGGACGATCCATTTGGCGCGCGGCTTGCCCTTGTCCTTCGATTCCACCACGCCGCTTATCAGCTCGATTTTGGTTTGCACCGTCTTGCCGTCCTCGACGTG
>JBFMBB010000206.1:0-2271 GCA_040755435.1 Pseudomonadota bacterium
GATCAGGCGCGCGAGATTCTCCGCCTGTTCGCGCGGGCGGGTGACGAGCACGCGCACGCCGGCGAGGGAGGACGATTCAGGCACGGCCGTAGACCTTGTCGAGGATGTCCCGGGCGCCCTGCGCCAGCAGCTGTTGCGCCAGCTGCGCGCCCAGCTGTTCCGCCTGTGCCGCGGGACCGCGGATTTCGGCGCGCAACAGGCGGCTGCCGTCCGGCTCGCCCACCATGCCGCGCAGGCGCAATTCCTCGCCGTGCAGTTCGGCAAATCCTCCTATCGGCACCTGGCAGCCACCCTCGAGATGGGCATTCATCGAGCGTTCCGCGGTCACGCAGATCTGCGTGGCGTGGTGATTGAGCGGCGCCAGCAGTTCATGCGTGGCGCGATCGTCCGTGCGGCATTCGATGCAGACCGCGCCCTGGCCCACGGCCGGCAGGCTCACGGCGGGATCGAGCCGCTCGCGGATGCGCGCTTCGAAACCCAGGCGCTTGAGGCCGGCGACGGCGAGAATAATCGCGTCGTACTCGCCGGCGTCGAGTTTCGCGAGGCGCGTGTTGACGTTGCCGCGCAGCGTGATGATATCGAGTTGCGGAAACGCCTCGCGCAACTGGCACTGGCGCCGCAGGCTGGAAGTGCCGACGCGCGCGCCGGCCGGCAGGGAAGCGAGCGCGGAATATTTGTTGGAGACGAAGGCGTCGCGCGGGTCCTCGCGCTCGCAGATCACCGCGAGATGCAGGCCGGCCGGCAGCGTGGCGGTGACGTCCTTGAGCGAATGCACGGCGATGTCGGTCTGGTTTTGCAACAGACCGTTTTCCAGTTCCTTGATGAACAACCCCTTGCCGCCGACCTGCGCCAGGCTGCGGTCGAGGATGCGATCGCCCTCGGTGGTCATGGTGACCAACTCGATCTTCAGGCCCGGGTGGTGGCGTTCGAGCGCGTCGCGGACGTAATGCGCCTGCCACAGGGCGAGTTGGCTTTTTCTTGTTCCTAATCGGAGGGTTTTCAATTTGTTTCTCGTATGGCGATTATTTTGCCATTTTATCCGGAAGGAGCGGGCTTTGCCCGCGTAACGGAGTCGTCATTCCGGCGAAAGCCGGAATCCAGGGTTTGAATAACAAAGCCGCCCCTTGGGCGGCTTTTCCTTTTGTCTTCTCTCCTGCAAGGGGAGAGGGGATTAAAAGTCAAAAGCCGCCTTGCGGCGACTTTTGATTGTTTACGGCCTGGATTCCGGCTTTCGCCGGAATGACAACAAAGGGCTTTTGCGGGGATGACGGCAGACTAAGAACTCATCGGCCGATTGCGCGCCCAGCGCCGTACCTGCGCCGTGTGCCGGCGGCTGACGTCGAGCTTCTTGTCGTAGTTCTTGAGGCTGATCTGCCAGGTGCCGGCGGGGTTTTTCTCGATGCCTTTGATGGAGCCGGTGGAGACCAGCGCGTTGCGGTGGATGCGCAGGAAGCGGTCGCCGAATTCCTTTTCCAGGTTCACCAGCGAGTCCTCGATCAGGTGTTCCTCGGCGGCGGTGCGCACGACGACGTACTTGCTGTCGGCCAGAAAATAGAGAATGTCGGGCACCGGCACCAGGCGGATGTTACCGCGCAGGTGCACGCTGATGTGGGTGCGCGCGGCCGGTTCGGGGCGCGCCTGGCTGATCTCGGCGATCTGTTTGGCGGTGAGCTTGTGCGCCTTGGACAGCGCCTTGGCCAGGCGGTCCTTGCGGATCGGCTTGAGCAGGTAATCCACGGCGTTGACGTCGAAGGCGTCGAGCGCGTGCTGGTCGTAGGCGGTGGTGAAGATCACCGCCGGCGGGTTCTCCATGCCCATCAGGTGCATCGCGGCCTCGAGGCCGTCCATGCCCGGCATGCGGATGTCCATCAGCAGCACGTCGGGATTGAGCTCGGCGGATTTTTCCACCGCCTCGGTGCCGTTCATGGCCTCGCCGACCACGGTGTAGCCGCCGATGTCGTTCAGCAGCTCACGCAGGCGGTCACGCGCCAGTTTCTCGTCATCTACGATCAGCACTCTCATAGGTCATCTCCGCGTATCGGCAGTACCACCGTGACAATGAACAATCCGTTTTCCTCCGTACTGGCGAGCGACGCCTGTTCGCCGTAATGGCTCTGGAAGCGCTGGCGGATGTTGTCCAGCGACTGGCCCGGGGTGGATTTTGCCTTTTTCGGCCGGGTCTTGGGGAGGGGGTTGGCGACCCGGATATGAATCCGGTCGCTGTCTTCCCACAGGCGCGCGTCGATAACGCCACCGGCCGGCAACTCCTCG
>JBFMBB010000207.1:0-720 GCA_040755435.1 Pseudomonadota bacterium
ATGCGTTTTCCTATCCTTCCGTCCGCGCCGATCTGCACGCCAACGCCGCGCAGCTGGCGCGTTTTCTCGAGTCCCTCGACGCCGCGACCGTGCATCTCGTGGGACACAGCCTGGGCGGCATCCTGATCCGCGCGCTGTTCCACGATTATCCCCGACAGAAACCGGGACGCATCGTCACGCTGGGTACGCCGCACGGCGGCTGCCGCGTGGCGCAACACCTGAACCGTCACGCCTTCTGGCGCCGCGCCATGGGCCAGGGCGTGGCGCAGCTCTTGGCGGGAGAGACGCAGCAATGGACACCGCCGCCGCGCGAAATCGGCGCGATCTGCGGCACGCGATCCTTCGGTTTCGGGCGCTTCCTGTATCGCGGCCTGCCGCGGCCGAACGACGGCCTGCTGACGGTGAAGGAAAGCGCCTTCCCCGCCGCACAGGAACACCTGGTGTTGCCGGTGTCGCATACCGGCATGATGTTTTCACGCACGGCGGCGCGCCAGATTGCGGCGTTCCTGAATGCCGGTCGTTTCGAGCGATGAGGGGACAGGCGCCGGTGCGCGGTTGGGGCAAGTCCGGGCCCGATGTTACACTTGCTGGACTCTGCCGCAGGGGGCAATACAGGAATTCTCATGGCCGGCCATAGCAAATGGGCCAATATCAAGCACAGGAAAGGGGTCCAGGGCGAAGCGGAGTTGTGGGGGGGGGGCGGTAAGAGGTGAGGCGGCG
>JBFMBB010000207.1:730-2228 GCA_040755435.1 Pseudomonadota bacterium
TGTAAGGGGGTCCTGGGCGACGGGGTGTTGTCGCTATTGCACTTAACGTGCATTCGCGCCGCTGAGCGCCCGACCAGGGATGGTCGGGCTGGGGTAACTCGAAGCATCCCATGCTGCGCCAAGGACGGCATGCACAGTCCAAGCCTTTGCGGTGAGCGCCATGCTTCAGGAGAAGGAAAGGCTTAGTTATGGCTGGGCATTCAAAATGGGCGAATATCAAGCACCGCAAAGGCGTCCAGGATGCCCGAAAGGGCAAGATATTCACCAAGCTGATCCGCGAAATCACCATCGCCGCGCGCCTGGGCGGCGGGGGCGACCCCAGGCTCAATCCGCGCCTGCGCGCCGCCATGGACAAGGCGCTCGACGCCAACATGACCAAGGACACCATCGAGCGCGCCATCAAGCGCGGCACCGGCGAACTCGAAGGCGCGCAATACGAGGAAGTGCATTACGAAGGTTACGGCCCGGCCGGGGTCGCGATCCTGGTCGAATGCACCACCGACAACCGCACCCGCACCGTGGGCGAGGTGCGTCATGCCTTTTCCCGGCACGGCGGTAATCTGGGCCAGGACGGCTCGGTGGCCTTTCTGTTCACCAGAACCGGCGTGCTCGGTTATCCCGCGGGCACGAGCGAGGACAGGATCATGGAGGCTGCACTCGAAGCCGGCGCCGATGACGTGGTCACGGACCCGGACGGCTCTATCGAGGTGCTGACCACACCGGAGGCGTTTCATGCCGTGCTCGATGCCATGGGCCAGCGTGGCCTGAAACCCGCGCAGGCCGAGATACAACAGCGTGCCGCGACCTCGGCGCCCGTGGCCGGCGCGGATGCGGAGAATCTGCTCAAGCTGCTGGAGGCGCTGGATGATCTGGATGATGTGCAAAGTGTATATTCCAACGCCGACCTCCCGGACGCGCTTCTCAAGCAGGCGAGTTGATGCGTAGATACAAAATGTTGCCCTCTCCCCATCCCTCTCCCGCTGGCGCGGGAGAGGGGGAGTTTGTTCGCTGATGCGAATATTAGGAATTGACCCCGGCTCCCGCATCACCGGCTTCGGCGTGGTGCAGGTTCTGCGCAACGGGCGGGTCGAGTACATCGCCAGCGGTTGCGTGCGCGTGCCCAAGGCCGAACTCTCGGGCCGGCTCAAGACGGTATACGATGGCGTGGCGGAGATCATCCGGACCTACCAACCCACGGTGCTGGCGATTGAAAAGGTGTTCATGGCGAAAAATGCGGATTCCGCGCTCAAGCTCGGGCAGGCGCGTGGCGCGGCGATACTCGCCGGCGCCAACGAGAGGCTCGACATTGCCGAGTACACCGCGCTGCAGATCAAGCGCGCCGCCGTCGGCAAGGGCCATGCCGGCAAGCAGCAGGTGCAGCACATGGTGAAGGCCCTGCTCGGGCTCAATGCTTCACCGCAGGCCGACGCCGCTGACGCGCTCGCCTGCGCCATCTGCCATGCGCATCACGCGGTCGGGCGCCTGTCGCAGGCCGTCC
>JBFMBB010000208.1:0-2224 GCA_040755435.1 Pseudomonadota bacterium
GGTGAAGAACGTCACGACAATGGATAAAGCCAGCAACCTGATAAGCACCATATCGGCCTCCTGCGCCAAGCCTGTGAGCCGTATGGAGATTACATCAGATCGCCCGTCTGCGAACTATCCAAACAGACAGGGCAACGAGATCCCGTCCGCGCCGCCGCCCGCTGGAGCCGGTAACCGAAAAGACTCGCCTATCGGAAAAAGCTTCATTCAAAAGAAGCTCGCACATGTCGGCGCAGCAAAGATTTCGCTACGGCAACCTGAGAAAAATGTGCCGGGACAAAATCTTCCTGCAGGCTGTTTCAAACAGCGCGAGCGCACTTCCCGTTTGATCCGGGTCAAGGCGCCGTCTAGTTTCCCGTGCTGAAATCGGTATCACCGCGACAGGAGACACGCATGTCCGCATCCGAAATCGCAAGCCGTCATTTCGCGGCGGCGCTGGCCGAGGCGAAAGCCGCGAACCTCGACAGCGACGGCCTGTGCCGCGCGCTGCTCGGTCTCGTGGTCGGCAAATATCTCGAAACGCGGAGCGTGTCGGACGTGCAGTCGGAACTGCACTTCCTTGCTGACAACTGCGACCCCGATGCGGACTTCGCCTTCATGCGGCCCTAAGGTGGGTCGAGGCGCGTGATCGCGTCGCCGAGGCGAACGTCGCCGCCCTCAATGATGCGCGCCGTGATGCCGCCGTGCCCGCGCGTCGCATTATAGCCCCCGGTACCGAGCGCCTCCTCCATCCAGCTACATGGCGCGCAGTCACCCGATCCTTCGAGGACAGCGTGGCCGATACGAAAACGCATGCCCTTCAGCGCCGCGACGTTGATACCGCGCGTCACGAAATTCCGGCGCAGCAGGTCTGGCGCGACAGCATCGCGGCCAAGGAACGCCGCGATGGCGGCGATGTCCTCCGCAGCAATCAGCGTTACCTGCCGAGCGCCGTTGCTGCTGGTTTTGTAACGGTCACCTTCGATGCCGCGCTGGGCGACAAGCCTGGCCGATGCGGGTGTGACTATGCCCGCGCGGCGCGCGGGACGCAGGCCAATCCACACCAACTCGCCCGGCCGGACCGGCGCTGCCGTTAACCGGCCGAGCAGTGAGTCAGACGAAAAGGCCAAGACCTGCTCACGCCTTTGCGTAGCTGTAGAATCCCTGGCCGGTCTTGCGGCCGAGATGACCGGCGTCGACCATTTCCTTCAAGAGCGGCGCGGGCCGGTACTTCGGATCGTTGAAGCCGGTGTAGAACACCTCCATCACCGACAGCATGGTGTCGAGGCCGATCATGTCGGCCAGCGCCAGCGGGCCGATTGGATGATTGCAGCCGAGCTTCATGCCGGCGTCGATCTCTTCCGCCGATGCGATGCCTTCCTGCAATGCGAACACCGCCTCGTTGATCATCGGGCACAGGATGCGGTTAACCGCGAAGCCCGGGCTGTTCTTGGCGGTGACCGCCACCTTGCCGACGCGCTGGGCGAACGCGAGCGCCTTGGCGTGAGTGTCGTCGGAGGTCTGCAAGCCACGGATCAGCTCGAGAAGTTGCATCACCGGCACCGGATTGAAAAAGTGCATGCCGATGAAGCGATCCGGACGATCGGTCGCCGCCGCAAGACGGGTGACCGAGATCGACGAGGTGTTGGTGGCGACCAGCGCGCGCGGTTGCAGGTTGGCGCAGAGATCCTTGAGGATCTTGATTTTCAATTCCTCGTTCTCGGTGGCGGCTTCGATCACGAGGTCGCAGGAGGACAGTTTCGATTTGTCGGTGGTCGCGTTGATCCGCCCCAGCACGGCGTCGCGGTCGGCCGCGGTCATCTTCTCTTTCTTGACCAGCCGATCGAGGCTGCCGCTGATGGTGGCAACGCCGCGCGAAACGGCTGCGTCGGAAATGTCCACCATCACCACCTGGAGCCCCGCAGCCGCGCTGATCTGCGCGATGCCGTTCCCCATGGTGCCGGCGCCGATAATGCCAACCGTTTCAATCATGTCTCTTGTCCTTTCATTGCTTCAATCCGGCAACAAGCCTTCCCGCCGCATGGCATCGCCATACGGCCCGGTCGTGCCTTATCCATGGCTCGGCTATCTACTCCGCCCTGCCCGGCTGCGCTACTGCTAACATCCCGCAAGAACGCCAGAGCTTCCTGCGCTTATGCCGGCAATGGCGCCCCTGCCTGCTCCGCCACCATGTAGTCGGCGTACCACTGCGGCCAGTTATCGTCGTGTTTGCCGCCGGTCTGCT
>JBFMBB010000209.1:0-2221 GCA_040755435.1 Pseudomonadota bacterium
TTCGCTCCATGCTGCCGATACCAGCGGAGGCGCCGAACGAATGCGAGCGGATCCTTGCGCCGGACTGTGGAGCTTTCCGCAGTGTCGATCCAGTCGAACGCCCGCGAGGCGATAAAGCGCATGGCCGCGCCCCGCGCGAGGACGGGCAAAGCGGCCCGTTCGGCTGGGAGGAGCGGACGCACATCTTCATAACCTTGCAAAAGCGCGGCCGACAGACCGGTGCAGAAATGCCTGCCGTCATCCGAAAAGCACCACGCGGCATGGGTGACCGCCAAATCGTAGGCCAGAATGTCATGCGCGGCGAAGTAGAAATCGATGACGCCCGTCACCTCATCGCCGGACATCAGGACATTGTCGGGAAACAGATCGCCGTGCGTAATCCCGCAGGGGAGGTCGATCGGCCAGGATCGTTCAAGAAAAAGCAGCTCTTCGGCCATCAGGTCGGATAGTTCGGCCTGGATTTCGGCCAAGCCGGCGGTGCCGGTCGCCTCGATCAGCGAACGCCATGCTGTCAGGCCCAATTTCTGTTCACGATGCAGGGAAAAATCGGCTGCGGCGCGGTGGACTCCGGCCAGTGTGCGGCCAACCTCGTAAACCTGCTTTTCATTGGGACGCTCGACCACGATGCCGGGCAAGAACTCGATCAGAGCGACGGCTTTTCCCCTGTGCAGAAGGAAGAGTTCGCCCGCAGGTGTGGAAATGGTGCGCGGCACCGGGCAGCCCTTGGCCGCCAGATGTCCGAGCAGTTCGAGGAAGAACGGCAACTCCGCGTGCTCGATCCGGCGTTCGAACATGGTGAGCACAAAGCGCTCGCCGGCCGCGCTTCCGGTCGTTTCAACCCGCCAGTTGCTGTTGGATACCCCTTCCGCGATCGGCTCGGCCGATATCAGCCTGCCGACATCGAACTGCGCAATCAGGCTCCCAAGCGTTGCCGCATCGAGATCGGTGTAGACGGCCAGAGCGGAGCGTGCCCGCTGATTAGTCGGCCAGTTGCCGGGGCAGCTTGAAGACCATGTTCTCTTCGGCGCTCACCACGGTCTTTTCGTCCACGCTACGCCATTTGGCCAGCCGCTCGACCACCTCGCGCACCAGTTCCTCAGGTGCGGAGGCGCCGGCGGTCAGCCCGATGGTGCCCACGCCCTCCAGCCAGTCCGGCTCGATGTCGGATGCGCGCTGGATCAACCGTGCCGGAGTGCCGCAGCGTTCGGCGACCTCGACCAGCCGCACCGAATTGGAGGAGTTGGGCGCACCGATCACCAGCACCAGATCGCTGCCCGGCGCGATGCGCTTGACCGCCGCCTGCCGGTTGGAGGTGGCGTAGCAGATGTCCTCTGCCTTGGGCGCGGCTATGGTCGGGAAGCGGCGTTCCAATTCGGCGGTGATCTCGGCAGTGTCGTCAACCGACAGGGTTGTCTGCGTGAGATAGGCGAGTTCGACACCAACCGGGACGCTGACGTTGCGCGCATCGTCCAAGGTTTCAATAAGGGTGATCGTGCCCGGCGGTACCTGGCCCATCGTGCCGATGACTTCCGGATGCCCGGCATGGCCGATGAACAGGATGTGCCGCCCTTTTTCCAGCTGCCGCTCGGCCTGGCGATGGACTTTGCTAACGAGGGGGCAGGTGGCATCGACATAGATCAGCTTGCGCCGCTCGGCTTCGGCAGGAACGCATTTGGGCACGCCATGAGCACTGAAAACGACTGGCGCATCATCCGGCACTTCATCCAGTTCCTCGACGAAAACGGCGCCTTTGGCCTTCAGTGAGTCGACCACATAGCGGTTGTGCACGATTTCATGCCGCACATAGACTGGAGCGCCGTACTTCGCGATCGCCCGCTCGACGATCTCAATGGCACGGTCCACACCTGCGCAGAATCCGCGCGGGGCGGCGATAAGCAGGGTCAGGCCGGGTAGATCGCCACGTTTGGAAGAAAGGTCTGCTTGGAAAGGCAAGGGAGCGTTCATAATCTGCCCTCTAGCGCTTCGCGAGCCCGGCGACTAGGTCTCCGGCGGCGAAGCGCGCTGTCCCGGCGCCGTTCGCCCTGGTTTAACTCGAAGGATTAGTTGTCCAATGCCATCAGCCCGTTTCGCCGGAACCCTGTTGCCGCTGGCTCTTCTGGCTTTGGCCGGGTGTGCGCGCGAAGGTGAACTGGTGATTGATCAGGGTGTCGGCATCACCGCCGTGCGCACGGTCTGCCCGGCGGTCGGCGTGCCCGACTAC
>JBFMBB010000210.1:0-2201 GCA_040755435.1 Pseudomonadota bacterium
TTGTCCGGCGCGCGCCGGGATGCCGTCCTAATTGAGGGGGCGGGGGTGCGCGCGGGGAAGACCGACGCAAAGCCGCTGAGGCGCGACGATCAGCGGGGCATTGCCGCGTGGAAGCGGCGACCGTGGGGGGACTTGCTTCGCCGCACCACAGCTTCGCTCGCCGCAGGACGGGTCCACAGACGAATGACCTGTAATCGTTCACACCCCGCGCAGCAGTGACGGGGCGTTGCGTTGGGCGAAGTGGCGTTCGATTGCCTGTGTGACGAACGGCAGCACCGCCCGGTCCTGCTGGCGGCAGGTTTCGATCACGCTCAGCAGACGCTCCACGAACCGGCTGCCCCCAGCGCTTTTCGTCCCGAACGACAGTTTCCGCCAAATCACCGCATGACGCAACGCCCGCTCGGCCGCGTTGTTCGTCGGTTCGACATCCGAATGCTCCAGGAACAGCCACAACTGATCGAACCGCTCGAACAGATCCCGACACAACGCCGCTGTCGGCGCGTGACGGCAACGCTGCCCATCCTCCAGGATTTCCCAGAGCGGGTACTTGAGCCGATGGATGTGGCGCCGCATCGTCTCGCGGGTGATCGTTCCGTCCCGTACTCGCTGCCAGTGGCCAAACAACTCGCGCGCGACCTCCCTCAGCCGCAGGCCGATTCGTTTCCCTGCGCCTCCCGCGTCGATCAGCGCCTGGAAGTCCCGCAGCAGATGCGCCCAGCACACCTGCCGCCGCCGGTAGTCGTTGTACCCGCCGTAGCGATCGGTCGTGATCACCCCGCGGAACGCCGCTCCCAGCAACTCGCGCGCGACCTGCGCGCTGCGCGTCAGCCGGATCGCGAACAGTGTGTACGCGGCGGTGGCCGCGACCCAGATCCAGCCCTTGTGCGGCCCCTGTTTGGTGCCGGTCTCGTCCAGGTTGACCGCCTCGGCCTGCGGCAGCGCGGCGGCGAGTTCGTCATAACAGGGGGCGACCGCCTGCGCGCCGATGTGCTGCAGCTTGACGACCAGACCCGGACTGCAGGGCGTGTTGAGCACGCTCTCGCAGAACAGGCTGACGCGGCGCTTCGACTGCCGGAAGTGCGCCATCAGCAGCGTGACCAGCGCCACCAGCCGCGGACCGGACTGCCCGGTCGGCACGTCCCGCGGGAGCGACGCGCAGGTGGTGGTCCCGCACGCGCACGTCAGGCGATGCCGCTGGTACTCGGTAATCGTCGGCTGGATCTCGGGCAGTTCCCAGACCTGATGGCGCAGCGGATCGGGATCGCTGCCGCGCAGGCGCGTGCCGCAGCGTCGGCAGGCGTCGGGCTTGAGGATGACCGTTTTGTGGACACGTTCCGGGGAGACGAGGGCACGCTCGTGTTTTGTGTGTCCGGGCTGCCCACCCGGCTTGCGTCCCTGTCCCGACGAGTTCGGTTTGGGGGCGGGCCTGGCGTGCGGATGCTGGCTCGACGGCGGCAGCGAAGAATTCTGCGGGGTCATCCCAGCCCGTCGTTCCAGCTCCGCCACACGCGCCTCCAGCCGCTTGATCGTCTGGGCCATCTCCAGAAAGATGACCTGAGCCTCCGGCGGAATCCGCTCCCACAGTTCGGGCGACATCCGTGTCATGCCCGTGGTGTCGCAAATCCTTCACTTCAGCGAAAGAGCAATCTCGGGGTGTGAACGGTTACGGTTCGGTAACGGCTCCGCAGAGTACACACTGCCCTATTAAGTGCGTCAGTCGTACGGCACGTGGCTCTTTAACCACCTCTTCTCCACGAAAGGCGCCTTGCGCAGCGCTTCTTTCGAAGCCGAGCGCCGTTGCCACTGCATCAGAAAACTCAATCGGCGTAAGCCAACGCCGCTGAACGTCCCAATTCACTGCCTTCCGGATCGCATCGCTCAACGCTTGGGGAAGGTCCGGAATATCAGACAATTGCAATGCTACCGCTGGATCAACGCTCTGCGCCAGAGGCATATCGCCGCCGAATAGCTCATACGCAGTCATTCCCAACGCGTAAATATCCGATTGGGGAACCAGGGCCAGCGCGCATTCTGCGTGGTTTTGGCAAATTGGGGTGACTCGCGCCCGGCGTGCTGATGTGGTAAGACGTTCTCCGTGTTTGTGCGTCGATTCACTCACGGAGGATGTGCGATGGCGAACGAAGCACGGATTGGATTGGACGAGGTCATTTGTCATTTCGCCGAGTTGGAGGATCCGCGGT
>JBFMBB010000211.1:0-2076 GCA_040755435.1 Pseudomonadota bacterium
CGCATGAAACTGACCGCGACCCCGGGCGACCTGCTGAACGGCGCGCCGATCGTGGTACTGGTCAACGGCGGCTCGGCCTCGGCTTCGGAAATCGTCGCCGGCGCGCTGCAGGACCACAAGCGCGCCGTCATCATGGGCACCAAGAGCTTCGGCAAGGGTTCGGTGCAGACCATCATCCCGGTCAGCAACGGCGCCGCGCTCAAGATCACGACCGCGCGCTATTTCACGCCGAGCGGACGCTCCATCCAGGCCTCCGGCATCGAACCGGATATCCTCGCCGAAGAAGCCCGGGTCACCCGGAGCGAAACCGGAGACCGGCTGCGCGAAGCCGATCTGGCGCGGCATCTGGAAAACGGCGAGGAGATTGCCAGGCCGAAGGAAGAGCCGAAAAAAGATGACAGGAAGGATGACAAGAAAAAGGACGAAACCGGCAAGTCTCCGGCCGCCGAGGACTATCAGCTGCAGGAAGCCCTGAACCTGCTCAAGGGCATCAGTTTCTTCAGGGCGCAGAGCAACTGAGCGGCACGCGAATGGCGACCGTCCTGGTTCCTCTGGCGCAAGGCGTGGAAGAACTGGAGGCGGTCACCGTCATCGATCTGCTGCGGCGCGCCGGCATCGAGGTGATCACGGCCGGCCTGGATGCCGCGCCGGTGAAAGGCAGCCGCGGCACCGTGCTGGTGCCGGATACCACGCTGGACCGGGCGCTCGCGCGCGACTACGACATGCTGGTGCTGCCCGGCGGACAGCCGGGCGCGACGCATCTCGAACAGGACGGACGCCTGCTCGCGCTGATCGAAAAAATGGCGCGCGCCGGCCGTTTCACCGCCGCCATCTGCGCCGCGCCCAGAGTCCTGGCCCGCGCCGGCGTGCTCGATGGAAAACGCGCCACGTCTTTCCCCGGCGCGCTCGATCCCTCCCAGTGGCCGCGCGTGCACCTGCAAAATAAACCGGTCGTCACCGACGGCAAGGTCATCACCTCGCGGGGTCCGGGTACCGCCATGGATTTCGCGCTCGAGCTGATTGAGAAATTGTCTGACAGGGGAAAGCGCGACCAGGTCGAGGCCGGGTTACAGCGTTAGGAAAAGCTGGCCACAGAGATCACAGAGGGCACAGAGTAAAACCCGATTTCTTTCTCTGTGAACTCTGTGATCTCTGTGGCTGAAGTTTTTTGAATTTTATTTAAACCCGAAACGCGTGCCGAAGAGGATGCGGCTGCGCTCCAGGCTGTAGGGATCCAGGCTGCTGCCGGAAGTTTCACCCAACCCGTAACTCGCCTCGGCCTGCAGGCTGAGATCCCGGCCCGCCTGCCATTTCCAGCCCGCCGACAGCAGCGAGCGGTCGCCGGTGCGCGGCGCGAGGAACAGCGGGTCGTCCGAGGTTTCATACACGCTGCGCTGCATCCTGAACGACACGTAGGGCGTGTGCGACTGGAACAGCGTCAGGCTGCCGCCGACACTGAAGCCGTAATACTTGCGCCCCAGATGCCGGTAGATTTCCTCGCGCGCCATTTCATCGCCGAGAAAAACGCTGCCGGTCACGCTCGGCCTGACGGCGCCGGGCAGCGCGCTGGTCCAGGAAAACGCCGCGCGGGTATCGAACGTGTCCGGCGACATCGGGTAAAGCGCCGTGCCTTCACCGTATTCCGCCGACACCGCCAGCGTGTTCAT
Source organism: Pseudomonadota bacterium (assembly GCA_040755435.1). Lineage (GTDB taxonomy): Bacteria > Pseudomonadota > Gammaproteobacteria > Acidiferrobacterales > Sulfurifustaceae > Sulfuricaulis. Next base: position 1,668 of record JBFMBB010000211.1, read on the forward strand.
GGCATTCAGGCGATGCTGCCAGGCGACGCCAAAGACGTTGACCCGGCCGGGCGAAGAATCCTCGAGAGCAAAACTGCCGGTCCCGGAACGGGACGATTCGACCTCGCCGTAGAGGCGGAGCGTATTGGCATCCGGGGCAGCGTCACGGGCATCCGCTGCATAGGCTTCCTCCACGGCGCCCTTCCGGGAGCTGTAAAGATCGATGCCGAAGGAGGTGTAATCCGCCGGATTCAGGGGGCGTATTTCAGGAGCTCCCACGGGACCGACGCCCGCGAAGGGGGTTTCGTTAAACCAGGAAAGCTTGCCCGCCGGCGCCGACAGGGCCGGGCCCGCGGTCAGGATCAGAGCCGCGCCCGCAAGAATCGCCTGATTCAGCTTGTGTGCCTTCATCGGAACATGGATTTGTTGC
>JBFMBB010000212.1:0-2048 GCA_040755435.1 Pseudomonadota bacterium
GTGTCGTCGTTGCGCAGGATCTGTTCGTTGACGCGCCGCTCGACCTCGGCGATCTGCTCCGGCGTCATCGGCGCGAAATGGGAAAAATCGAAACGCGTATGCTGCTCGTCCACCCGCGAGCCCTTCTGCTGCACGTGCGCGCCAAGCACGTCTCGTAAAGCCTTGTGCATCAGGTGCGTGGCCGAGTGATTCAGCACGGTGGCGCGGCGCAACATGGCATCGACCTCGGCCGTCACCTTGTCGCCGGTGCGGAACTGCCCCTTCTCGACCCGGCCCTGGTGCACGTGAATCGCCCCGTGCCTCTGCGTGTCCTCGACGCGGAACAGCGCCTCGCCGATGCGGAACACGCCGCGGTCGCCGACCTGGCCGCCGGATTCGGCGTAGAACGGCGTGCGGTCGAGCACGATGTTGCCGGCTTCGCCGGCGCGCAGCGTGTCCGTCTGCGCCAGATCGGTGCCGCGCGTGATTTGCAGGATTTTGCCTGCGTCGCTGAGGCGCTCATAACCGGTGAATTGCGTCGGCTGGTCCACGGTGACGGCACCGGTCGCGGCGGTCTTGAACGACGAGGCCGCGCGCGCCCGTTCGCGCTGGGCTTCCATTTCGCGCTCGAAACCAGCCATGTCGATTTTCAGGTTGCGTTCCATGGCCACGTCGCGCGTGAGGTCCACGGGGAAACCGTATGTGTCGTACAACCGGAAAATCAGCTCACCCGGGATGGTGTCACCCTTGAGCCCGGCGATGCCGTCCTCCAGGATTTTCAGTCCCTGGTCCAGGGTTTCGTTGAAACGGTCTTCTTCCTGCTGCAACACCCGCTCGACCTGGGCGCGCTCCCTGTTGAGCTCGGGATAGGCATCGCCCATCTGCCGGCACAGCGGCTCTACCAGCTTGTAGAAGAAAGTCTCGTGCGCGCCGAGCTGGTGGCCGTGACGAATGGCGCGGCGGACGATGCGGCGCAGCACGTAGCCGCGGCCTTCGTTCGACGGCAGCACGCCATCGATGATGAGAAATGCCGCCGCCCGGATGTGGTCGGCCACCACGTTCAGCGAATGACTTTGGTGGTCGCTGGCGCCGGTGATATCGACCGCGGCGCGGATCAGGTTCTGGAACAGGTCGATCTGGTAATTGCTGTGTACGCCCTGCTGCACCGCCGAGATGCGCTCCAGCCCCATCCCGGTATCTACCGAGGGTTTGGGCAGCGGCGTGAGCTTGCCGCTGGCGTCGCGGTTGTACTGCATGAACACCAGGTTCCAGATCTCGACGTAACGGTCGCCGTCCTCGTCGGGCGAGCCCGGCGGCCCGCCGGGAATGCCGGGGCCGTGGTCGTAGAAAATCTCGGAACAGGGTCCGCAGGGGCCGGTGTCGCCCATTTGCCAGAAATTCGAGCTTTCGCCGAGGTAACCGAAACGCTTCGGGTCCACCTTCATTTCCTTGAGCCAGATGTCGGCGGCCTCGTGGTCATCCTTATATACCGTCACCCACAGCCGCTCGGCGGGCAGCTTCAGGTCCTGTGTCAGGAACTCCCAGGCGTATTTGATGCCCTCGCGCTTGAAGTAATCGCCGAAACTGAAGTTGCCCAGCATTTCGAAAAAGGTGTGATGGCGCGCGGTATAGCCGACATTCTCGAGGTCGTTGTGCTTGCCGCCGGCGCGCACGCAGCGTTGCGAGCTCACGGCCCGGACATACGGCCGCTTCTCCAGGCCGAGAAACACTTCCTTGAACTGCACCATGCCGGCGTTGGTGAACAGCAGCGTGGGATCGTTCGCCGGCACCAGCGGGCTGGACGGCACGACCGTGTGGCCGTGGCGCTTGAAGAAATCGAGGAAGCGTTGGCGAATTTCGCTGGATTTCATATTCAACTCCCCTCTCCCGCGAAGGCGGGAGAGGGGGAAGGGGAGAGGGTGATAAACCCTGCCATTCCTTTCCCAACACCCTCTCCCCCGATATTCCCGCCGGGGCGCGCGAAATCATGCGCGCCCGTTCGACGGCGCGAAAGTCCACCGGACATTAGCGGAGACTCCGTCTCACCTCCCACAAGGGCGAGGGGGAAT
>JBFMBB010000213.1:0-2046 GCA_040755435.1 Pseudomonadota bacterium
CGTTTTGCTCGCGCACCGCCAGCTTCACCAGCCCTGCGCCCCCGCAGGGCCCGCCCACGCAGACCCCGCTGGCGGGGGCATAGCGCGCGCCGTGCGTGGCGCACAGCAGGTGCTCGCCGAAGGCGTCGAAGAATTCACCCTCGTTCCAGTCGAGCTCCAGCGACCGGTGCGCGCAGCGGTTGAGATAGGCGTGCACGGCTCCGCCGAAACGGACGACGAAGGCGGGGACCGCCTCGCCATGACGGCGCACCGCGAAGCGGATCCCGCGCCCGCGGTCGATCAGCTCGCGGCTGCGGCAGATGACGGACGGCTCGCCTGTTGCAGCCACGCATAGACCTCGCGGAAGGAATCCAGGCAGGCCAGCGGGCCATGTTCCGCCAGCTGCGCGCGCCCGTGCACGCCGTAAGTGACGGCCAGGCCGTCCATGCCGGCATGCCGCGCCATCTGCATGTCGTAGGTGGTGTCCCCCACCATCAGTGCCTGCTCCGCGTTAATGCCGGTCTGCTCCAGGATGTCCTCCAGCATGCGCGGATGCGGCTTGGAAAAGGCCTCGTCGGCGCAGCGCGTGGCCGCGAACAGGTGCGCCATGCCGGTGTCGCGCAACACGCGCTCCAGCCCGCGGCGCGCCTTGCCGGTCGCAATGGCCAGGAGGTAGCCCTGCTCCACCAGCGACTCCAGCCCCTCGCGCACGCCAGGGAAGAGCGGCATGTGGGTCTGATCGAGATGCAGGAAATGCTCGCGATAGCGCTCCACCACCTGCGCGCGCGAGGCCGCGTCCGCCTGTGGCAGCAGTGTCGCCACCGCCTCCGCCAGTCCGAGGCCGATAACATGGCGCGTGGCGTCCTCGCCCGGCTGGGCCAGGCCGACATCCTCCACCGCCGCCGTGAAGCAGCGCACGATCTTGGCGATGGAATCCATGAGGGTTCCATCCCAGTCGAAAATGATCAGTTCATGCCTTGGTTTCATGGTGAAATTTAGAATACCTAACAAAAAAAATTTAACCGCCAAGGCGCCAAGGTCGCCAAGAAAAGCATTTTTCAGATATAAAAAACTTGGCGTTCTTGGCGTCTTGGCGGTTCAAAATCAAAGTTTTTCCAGTACCCCGGAAAGCTCGTCCGGTAGCGGCGCCTCCACGTCCATTTTACTGCCGTTCACCGGATGCACGAACCGCAGCCGCTGGGCATGCAGGAACAGGCGCCGCAGTCCCAGCTTGTGCAGGCGGCGGTTGAATTCGCGATCGCCGTACTTGTCGTCGCCGGCGATCGGATGGCCCAGGTGCGCCGCGTGCACGCGCGCCTGGTGGGTGCGTCCGGTGAGCAGGCGGATTTCCATCAGTGTGGCGGAACCGTAGCGCTGGTGCGGCACGAACACGCTGGTGGCCTGTTTGCCCTCTTCGGACACTTCCACCATGCGCTCGCCGGAGCGCGGCCGGTTTTTTTCCAGTGCCAGCGTCACTTCGCGTTGGCCGCCGCGCCAGGTGCCCGCGACCAGGGCAAGATAGCGCTTTTCCATATCGCCCTCGCGCAGCAGACGGTGCAGCGCCAGCAATGCCGGGCGGGTCTTGGCCAGCAACAGGCAACCGGAGGTGTCCCGGTCCAGGCGGTGCGCCAGGTCGAGGAACGGCGCCTGCGGCCGCAGCGCGCGCAGGGCCTCGATCAGCCCCACGGCCACGCCGCTGCCGGCGTGCACCGCCAGGCCGGCGGGCTTGTTCACCACCATGAGGTCTTCGTCTTCGTACAGGATGCGCGGCAACAGCCAGTCAAAACCTTCGGCCGCCTCGGCCGCGTCCAGCTTGGGGGGCGCCTGCCGCAGGGGGGGTATGCGCACCACGTCCCCCGCTTCCAGGCGGTAGTCCGGGCGCGCCCGGCCCTTGTTCACCCGTACCTCGCCCTTGCGCAAAATACGGTAAATCCGGCTCTTGGGGACGCCTTTGAGGGTGGCGATCAGGAAGTTGTCGAGCCGCTGGCCGGCGCGGGTTTCGTCGATTTCGAGGTAGCGGACGGCGGGGGGAGATCGCACATCTAGCTGAGCGATCTCCCCCTCTCC
>JBFMBB010000214.1:0-2038 GCA_040755435.1 Pseudomonadota bacterium
GCCGGTGGTGCCGGAGACGATCACGCCGGTGAAGTTCATTTTTCCGGTTTTGGCGTACAGGCCGCCCTCGGCCAGCTTCACGTTCACGTCGAACTGCCCGTCTTTCGGCAACACCAGGCGCCCGGCCTCGGTTTCGCGATGCAGCTTGAGGCGCTCCTCGTCGGAAATGCCGAACAGCACGTACATCGGATCGATCTGCGTCACCGTGGTGAGCAGCACGTCCGGGCCGGTCACATAATTGCCCTCGGAGCGCAGCGCGCGCCCGGCGATGCCGGCGATCGGCGATTCGACGCGCGTGTACTCGAGGTTGAGCCGCGCCTCGACCACGCGCGCCTGCGCCGCCTTGATGTCGGCCGCCGCGATGGCTTCATTCGAAACCGCGTCGTCGTAATCCTTCTGGCTCACGGCCTTGGCCTTGAACAGCGGCTTGAGCCGCGCGACTTCGCGCCGCCATTGCTGGAGCCGTGCCTGCGCCGCGCCGAGGTCGGCCTCGGCGCGCTTGAGCGCGGCGTCGTACAGGGCCGGGTCGATGCTGAACAACGACTGGCCCGCCGCCACGCGGCTGCCTTCGTCGTAATTGCGCTTCAGCAGGATGCCGGAGACGCGCGCCCGCACTTCGACCTCGCGCGATCCGGCGGTCTGGCCGGTGTATTCGAACGTGGCCTGAATGGTCCTCGGCTCGATCGTCACCACCGTCACTTCGGGAGGCGGCATGCCGCCGGGCGGCTGCGAGTTGGCGCCGTCACAGCCGGCCAGGAGCGCGGCGGCGAACAGAACGGCCAGCGTCGCGCCCGCCGTGCGGGCCAGCATGCGCGCAAGGATCGGGTCTTCAGCCATGATAATGCTCCGGAGTGCAGCGGCAGGATGCGCCGCCGCGGTCGTGGCGCACACGGGGAAGGGCGCTGCCGGGCGCCGACGGGTCTATGGCATCGCCGTGCAGCCAGGCGGTGCCGAGCCGCGCGGCCGCGGCGAGCGTCTCCAGCCGGCACAGGTCACCGCTCTCGCGGTGACGCCTGGATGAAAACAGATGTCTGTAATGCATCTTCGTTGCTCCTTCCACGGTTGTTCTTGAGCAAGTCTGCACCTTGCCATCGTGGCAAGGTCAAGCGATGCGGAATAACCGCGCCTTGCCGGTTTTGCCCACCGGCATCGGCACGATTGATTCTCCCCGGAAGCCCGTATAATATACATTCATGAATGTATGTAAAGCCCCCCGGCTGCACCCACCGGCACCGGGCCGTATTTCCCGTGTCGATATCGGGTGATCAGGGTTTCATGGAAATGACGCAAACATGGTAAGACGCACCAAGGAAGAGGCGCTGGAAACGCGCGACCGCATCCTCGACACCGCCGAGAAGGTGTTTCTCAAGAAGGGGGTAGCGGCCACCTCGCTGGCCGACGTGGCCGACGCCGCCGGGGTCACGCGCGGCGCCATCTACTGGCACTTCAAGAACAAGGCCGACCTGTTCGACGCCATGATGCAGCGTGTGTCGTTGCCGATGGAGGAAATGGTGGCGCGCGCCGGCGACGAGAACATCGAGGATCCGCTGGCCTACGTGCGCGGCTGCGCCCTGGCCGTGCTGGAGCGCGTCACCACCGACCCGCAGTCACGGCGCGTGGCGGAGATTTCGCGCTACAAGGTCGAATACGCCGACGAGATGGAACCGCTGCGCGCGCGTCATATCGAGTGCCGCACCGAATGCCTCGGGCGCATCGAGCGCGGCTTGCGCAACGCCGCCAAAAGGGGCCTGCTGGACAGGTCGGTCAATCCGCGTATCGCCGCCGTCGGCCTGCATGCGCTGGTGGACGGCCTCATCACCAACTGGGTGCTTGATCCGAAATACGTCCCGCTCGCCAAATCCGCCGGACCCCTGATCGACGGCTATCTCGACGGCCTCAGGCTGGCCAAGGTGAAAAAGCCGTCCAAACCGCGGAAAGAGAAGCGCTGAGTCATACGCGGACCGTCTGATCACAGAAGCCATCCAGAGGGTTGACGGACATCTCGCGATCATTCAGTGTAACCTGCAACACGTGGACG
>JBFMBB010000215.1:0-1867 GCA_040755435.1 Pseudomonadota bacterium
AGACGAACTCGTATCATGATCGGTACCCGCACCTCCACCCAGCATACCCTCGCCGCCGGTGAGCGTTCACGCGGGTCCGTGGGGCGACCGCAGAAGACTACGGAATAGCACAGAACGAGGGATGCCGTTAGGGGCCTGACGGCAATAACGAGGGCGGGTGAGTACCGCAGAGATGAGCTTGCACCGAGTCGAGCAAGAACTGAAAGACCGCGCGACCCTGCTGGGCGCAAGTGGCGATCACCGTCCAGATGCGCTCGCACCACCGGCGGCCTTTCTCGCTCCGCGTCCCCTGCGTGACGTGCCGGTCGATGACCACAAAGCGAATCGCCTGCTCCGCCAGGTTGTTTGTCGGGTCGATGCCCGGCGTGGTGATGAAGCGGAAGTACGCTTCCCCGTTCTCGCGGAACCGCTTCGCCAAGTTCCGGGCATGCTTGGTGTCCGGCACGCGGGTGGTGGCCGCCTGCATCACCTGCTCCCGTGCCGCCTCCAGCGCATTCTGAAAACCTGCGGTCGTCATCTTCTCGCGGCGGTGGATCACGCGAAACAGGTCCCGCAAGGCGTCCCGCAGCCGCTGGCCGTAAGCCTGGACCTCGCGTCCGGGGAGCGTCAGCAGGAACTTCACGTCGCGGATCAGGTGGGCCATGCAGAACTGCACCAGCACGTCGCACTCCCGCATGTACTTGCGGTAGGCGCTGAAGTAGTCGCAGCCGAGCACCCCGTTGAACTCCTCGCCCAGCACCTCCACCAGCACTTGCGATCCGCGCGATTTGTCGATGCGGAAGAGCGTGTAAAGCTGGGCGCGGAAGCACCAGGTCCAGAACTTCTGGCCGTTTTCCTTGTGCCCGGTCTCGTCAATGTTCAGCACGGCCTCGCCCGGCAGGCGCTCGAACAGCTCGGCATACGCCGCAGCCAACGACTCGCTCACCTTGCCGATGAGCTTCGCCAGATAGCCGCGAGAAACCTGGACCCGCACCACGTCGCGGAGGAACTTGCGGATCGTGGAGAACGAGGCGTGGCAGACGCCCTTCATGAAGGCCACCAGGGCCGTCAAGCGCGGACCGAACAGTCCCGCCTTCACCACCGCCTCCGGCATCGGGGCGTAATGGACCTTGCGGCAGTGCGAGCACCAGTAAGCCAACCCTTGATGTTCCGTGACCACGGTCGGCGTTTCCGTGATTTCCACCTGCTGGAGCACTTCGGGTTCGCACCGCGAAAGCACGAGCCTGCCGCCGCAGTCCGGGCAGCAGTCGAGCGTGTGGGGCTGGAAATGATCGACCGCCTCGGGCGGGAAGGGGGACCGCAAGTGTTGGTCGTGTCCTGGCTGTCCGCCCTTCTTCCGCTTCTGGCCGCCCTTGGCTGGCGGCTTCTTCGGCTTGACGATATCGCTCGACGGCGGCTTGGAAGATGTCGAGGAATCCTTGCGGGCGGCGGCCAACTGCTGCTTCAGGTCGGCAACTTCTTGACGCAGCCGCGCGACTTCTTCATGCAAGCGGGCGTTTTCCTCCTCCAACTGCGCGTTACGTTCCATCACCCCGAACAGCTTTTCCTCCAGCTTGGCCATGCGTTGGGCCAGGCGGTCATGCTCGGAATCGCACTTCGGTTCCCGCAGCTTCATAAGGCGGGAAAATACCCATCCTTGGCTGCCCGATCAAGACCAATCGCGCGCCCGGGAAACACAAGAATTCTGGCAAATTCTTGGGGCGGGGGGCGATTGACAAGCCAAATTCCCCTATTCAAGATGACGATTGTCGGTCCGCTGCCGTGGGGTTCCGGCGGGCATGACAAGAGCAAGAACCCCGTGAACAATCACGCCCAGCAGGGAATTCGCCGCAAGTTGAACCTCGCGCCGCGCCAGATGGACGTTGCC
>JBFMBB010000216.1:0-1830 GCA_040755435.1 Pseudomonadota bacterium
CGCCTGTCGCAGAAATTGGTATACAGCCGCTGAACATCTTGTGTATTTCCGCGCTGCAATGCAGCAGCTTGTCACAAGCGGCGCCTATGTCACAACCGCGTTGCACGTTCCAATCTCTAAGGCGGAGCCGGAAGACCTCATGAAAATCACGATGATCGGCACGGGTTATGTTGGCCTGGTGTCGGGGGCCTGTTTTGCGGATTTCGGGCATGACGTGGTGTGCGTCGACAAGGATGCGGGGAAGATCGCGGCGATCGAATCCGGCCGCATGCCGATCTTCGAGCCGGGCCTGGATCAGCTGGTGGGCGGCAATGCCGCGGCCGGGCGGCTGACCTTCACCACCGATCTTGCCGCCGGCGTCAAGGGCGCGGACGCGATCTTCATCGCGGTGGGCACGCCCTCGCGCCGGGGCGACGGGCATGCAGACCTCTCCTATGTCTATGCTGCAGCGCGGGAAATCGTCGCCGCGCTGGATGGCCCGGCGGTCATCGTCACGAAATCGACCGTGCCCGTGGGCACCGGCGACGAAGTCGAGCGGATCGCGCGCGAACTGCGCCCGGACCTCGACATCCAGGTCGTCTCCAATCCCGAATTCCTGCGCGAAGGCGCGGCGATCGGCGACTTCAAGCGCCCCGACCGGGTGGTCGTGGGCACCACCGGATCGGACCGCGCGATCGCGGTGATGAGCCAGATCTACCGGCCGCTCAACCTCAATCAGGCGCCGCTGATGTTCACCGGCCGCCGCACGGCCGAACTCATCAAATATGCCGCCAACGCCTTCCTCGCGACCAAGATCACCTTCATCAACGAAATGGCGGACCTGTGCGAGGCGGTGGGCGCCGAAGTGCAGGACGTGTCGCGCGGCATCGGCCTCGACAACCGCATCGGCGGCAAGTTCCTCCACGCCGGCCCCGGCTATGGCGGCTCCTGCTTCCCCAAGGATACGCTGGCGCTGGTCAAGACCGGCCAGGATCATGACGCGCCGATCCGCATCGTGGAAACGGTGGTGCAGGTCAACGACCTGCGCAAGCGCGCCATGGGCCGCAAGATCGTGAAGGCGCTGGGCGGCGACGCGCGCGGCAAGACGGTCGCGCTGCTCGGCCTCACCTTCAAGCCCAATACCGACGACATGCGCGACGCGCCCAGCCTCGCCATCGTCCAGGCGCTGGAAGACGCCGGCGCCAGGATCGTCGCCTATGATCCCGAAGGCATGGATGTCGCAGCCCCGATGATGCCGTCCGTCACCATGGCCAGGGACGCCTATGAAGCCGCGCAGGGCGCCGACGCCCTCGTGCTGGTCACCGAATGGGATATTTTCCGCGCGCTCGACCTCAAGCGCATCGCCGGATCGATGAGCGGCAAGGCGCTGGTCGACCTGCGCAACATCTACCCGCTCGCCGAAGCCCAGGACGCAGGCTTCACCCTCACCCGCGTTGGCGGTCTGGGTAGCTGAGCGGATTGGCGCGAGCATGAAGAGCGCGATCATCACCGGCATTACCGGCCAGGACGGCGCCTATCTGGCGCAGTTGCTGCTGGACAAGGGCTACCGGGTCCATGGCACGTTTCGCAGGACCAGTTCGGTCAATCTGTGGCGGATCGAGGAACTCGGCATCGCCGACCATCCCGAGCTGCGGCTGGTCGAATATGATCTGACCGACCTCTCCTCCTCCATCCGGCTGCTCCAGCAGTCGCAAGCGCAAGAAGTCTATAATCTGGCGGCGCAAAGCTTCGTCGGCGTGTCTTTCGACCAGCCGCTGACGACCGCGCAGATTACCGGCATCGGTCCGCTCAACCTGCTCGAAGCCATTCGCATCGTCGATACGACGGTCC
>JBFMBB010000217.1:0-1819 GCA_040755435.1 Pseudomonadota bacterium
AGGTGGCGATCAGGTAAAAGTTCAGCGCCGGGCGGCAGGTTGCGCAGCCGTCGGGATTTTTCCATTCCAGTTCCCGCATCACCGCGGCAATGCTGGTCAGGCGGCGTTCGCGGATCTGCGCGCGCACCTCGTCGTGGGTGTATTCGGTGCATTTGCACAGCGGTTTGGCCCTGGGCGCGGCGGAATAATCGCCGCCGAGGGTCATCGCGAGTATCTGTTCCACCAGCCCGGTGCAGGAACCGCAGGAGGAGGAGGCCTTGGTGTGGGCGCGCACGTCTTCGAGAGTGAACAGTTTTTTGCTTACAATCGCCTGGACGATTTCACCCTTGCACACGCCGTTGCAGCCGCAGACCTCGGCCTTGTCGTCCATGGCCGCGACCGCGTTGGCGCCGCCGTGCCCGGCATCGCCCAGGTGCGCCTGGCCGTGCAGCAGGCGCGTGCGGAAGGCGCTGACGTCGGTGCCCTCGCGCATGAGCTGGAAATACCATGGGCCGTCCACGGTGTCGCCCACCATGACCGCGCCCTGGATGCGGTTGTCCCTGAGCACGACCTTCTTGTACACGCCCGCGCCCGGGTCCTGCAGCACGATGCTTTCGGTTTGCTCGTTGCCGGTGAAATCGCCGGCGGAGAACACGTCGATGCCGGTGACCTTGAGCTTGGTCGAGGTGACCGAACCCTGGTAACGGCGGATGCCGAGCCGGGCCAGGTGATCGGAACAGACCTTGGCCTGCTCGAACAGCGGCGCCACCAGTCCATAAGTCTGGCGCCGGTGCTGCACGCATTCGCCCACGGCATACACGCTCGGGTCGTAGGTTTGCAGGGTGTCGTTCACGATGATGCCGCGCTCGCAGTAAATGCCGGATTTTTTCGCGAGATCGATGTTCGGGCGTATGCCCACCGCCATGACCACGAGGTCGGCGGTGGTTTCCCGCCCGTCCTTGAAGCGGACGCCCTGCACGCGCTTCTTGCCGATGATCTCCGCGGTTTCCGCGCCGAGCAGAAATTCCACGCCGCGCTCTTCGAGCGAGCGGTGCAACATGTCGCCCGCGACCTCATCGAGCTGGCGGTCCATCAGCGTCCTGGAAAGATGCACCACCGTGACGTGCATGCCGCGCTGCTTCAGTCCGTTGGCCGCCTCCAGGCCCAGCAGCCCGCCGCCGATGACGACGGCGTGGCGCAAGGACTTGGACGCGCTGATCATGGTGTCCACGTCGTTCATGTCGCGGAAGGTGATGACACCGGGCAAAGTGCTGCCAGGTACCGGCAGAATGAACGGATGGGAACCGGTGGCCAGCAGCAGCCGGTCATATTCGGCGGTGGTGCCATCCCGGGCGACGACTTTGCGTGCCCGGCGGTTGATTTCGGTGACTTCGCAATTCTTGTGCAGCGTGATGCCGTTGGCCGCATACCACGGCTCGTCGTTCAGCAGGATGTCGGGAAAGGCCTTTTCGCCCGCGAGCACGGGCGAGAGCAGGATACGGTTGTAGTTGCCGTACGGCTCCGCGCCGAACACGGTGATGTCGTACATGTCCGGCGCGGTCTTGAGCAGCTCCTCGAGCGTGCGCATGCCGGCCATGCCATTGCCGACCAATACCAGCTTTTCTTTTTCCATAGGCTCCGTGGTGCTGAAATGGTTTTGTCGCCATCGCCCATATAGCAACCCGCGTGCCAGCGGGCGCGCACGTGGATACGGATATAACTCGTTGAATTGAAAACGCTGTGAGTTACGCGAGAACCGGAGAGCGCAGGGCGTTTGCACCCTCCCGGTGCACGGAGGGAAGGGCGTGCACGATTTGGAGCGTGGCAGGGTTTCCGTCCC
>JBFMBB010000218.1:0-1748 GCA_040755435.1 Pseudomonadota bacterium
CCTCTGCTTGCGCAGCATCTGACGGCGCAGCAGATGGAACATCTGGGCCGCCGAGGTCGGCATGCACACTTCCCAGTTGAAGTCGGCCGATAGCTGCATGTAGCGTTCGATGCGCGCCGAGGAGTGTTCCGGCCCCTGCCCTTCGTAGCCGTGCGGCAGCAGCAATACCAGGCCGCAGGAACGGCCCCATTTCGCCTCGCCGGAGGCGAGGAACTGGTCGATCACCACTTGCGCGCCGTTGGCGAAATCGCCGAACTGCGCCTCCCAGATCACCAGTTCGTTGGGGTTGGCGGTCGCATAGCCGTAATCGAAACCGAGCACCGCCTCTTCGGAGAGCACCGAGTCCCAGCACTGGAAACGCGGCTGATTGGGAAACAGATTGGCGAGCGGCTGATAGATGCCCTCGTCCCACTTCGTGCGCTGCTGGTCGTGCCAGGCGGCATGGCGATGGAAGAAGGTGCCGCGGTTGGCGTCCTCGCCGGAGATGCGGACGCCGTAGCCCGCCGCCAGCAAGGTGGCGTAGGCCAGGTTCTCGGCCATGCCCCAATCCACCGGCAGTTTCCCCTCGATCATCAGGCGCCGGTCGTCGATGACCTTCTGCACGCGGGGATGCAGGGTGAAGCCGGACGGCAGCTCGGTCAGATGCCGGCCGAGGCGCTGCAACTCCGGAAGGGAAACCCGGGTATCGCAGAGCTCGGTATAGGCTGCGCCGACATACGGGCTCCAATCCACCGCCGCGGCGCTCTTGAAATTGGTGATGACCGGGTCGGCGAGATGCCTGCCCTGATCCAGGGCGGCGCGGTAATCCCGGATCATCTGCTCGTCTTCGCCGGCAGCGATGACGCCCTGGCCGACGAGCTTCTCGGCATAGAGCTTGCGCGTGCCCGGATGCGCGGCGATCTTCTTGTACATCAGCGGCTGGGTGACCATCGGCTCGTCGGCCTCGTTGTGGCCGAGCTTGCGGAAACAGACAATGTCGACGACGACGTCCTTCTTGAACGTCTGACGGAACTCCAGCGCCAGCTGGGTGACGAAGGCGACCGCTTCCGGGTCGTCGCCGTTCACATGGAAGATCGGCGCTTCGACCATCTTGAAGATGTCGGTGCAATAGATCGAGGAGCGCAGGTCGCGCGGGTCGGAGGTCGTGAAGCCGATCTGGTTGTTGACGACGATATGCACCGTGCCGCCCGTGCCGTAACCGCGCGTTTGCGAAAAGTTGAGCATTTCCTGGTTGACGCCCTGCCCGGCCACGGCCGCGTCGCCGTGAATCAGGACCGGCAGCACCTCGTTCTCTCCCGCCTCGCCGCGGCGTAGCTGGCGGGCATACACCGAGCCGGCGACCACGGCGTTGACGATTTCGAGGTGCGACGGGTTGAAGGCCAGCGTCAGGTGCACCGGGCCGCCCGGCGTGGCCACGTCCGAGGAATAGCCCATGTGGTATTTCACGTCGCCGGCAAGCAGGTCGGATTTCTTCTTGCCTTCGAACTCGGCGAACAACATGCCCGGTTGCTTGCCCAGGGTATTCACCAGCACGTTGAGGCGTCCGCGGTGGGCCATGCCGATGACGATTTCCTTGACGCCCAGCGTGCCGGCGGTCCCGATCAGCTGATCCATCGCCAGGATCATCGATTCGCCGCCTTCGAGGGAAAAGCGCTTCTGGCCGACATAACGGGTGTGCAGGTAGCGCTCGAGCGTCTCGGCCGCGGTGATGGCGGTCAGAAAACGTTTCTTGTCCGCATCGGGGTAGC
>JBFMBB010000219.1:0-1739 GCA_040755435.1 Pseudomonadota bacterium
TCGGTGCCGGTGGTGGGCTCGGTGACGCCCATGCTCTGCAGGCGCAGCTTGCCGCTGGCGATGCCGGGCAGGTAGCGGCGCTTCTGCTCCAGCGAGCCGTGGCGCAGCAGCGTGCCCATGTTGTACATCTGGCCGTGGCAGGCGCCGGCATTGCCGCCGCAGCGGTTCACCTCCTCCATCACCACCGACGCTTCGGCCAGGCCCAGGCCGGCGCCGCCGTATTCCTCGGGGATCATCACCGCCAGCCAGCCGGCCTCGGTCAAGGCGTCGACGAATTCCTCGGGGTAGCCGCGCGCCTCGTCGACCTTGCGGAAGTACTCGTCGGGAAAGCGCTTGGACAGGTCTCTCAGCGCAGCACGGAGCTCCGGGTGACGTTCTGCAGTAGCAGTCATGAACAAGGAATGACGAAGAGGAAGAAACGTACTTTAACCTAACAAACGTTAGCTCAAAGCGCCTGGGCCGACCGACTCATCCGGCGCGGTCGGCGTAGAGGTCCTGCAGTTGCTCGCGCAGCGGATGCTTCTGGATCTTGCCCGTGCTGGTCATAGGCAGCGCATCGACGAACACCACGGCCTTGGGCACCTCGAAGCCGCCAAGGTGCTTGCGGCAGTGCTGCAGCAACTCCTCCTCGGTGACCTCCGCGCCAGGGCGTCTGACCACAACCGCCGTCACTGCTTCGATCCAACGCGCATGCGGCAGTCCGACCGCCGCGGCATTCGCCACCGCCGGATGTCGCAGCAGCACCGCCTCGACCTTGATCGACGGCACGTTCTCCCCGCCGGTCTTGATCATGTCCTTCTTGCGGTCCTTGAACATGAGCTGACCGTCGACCCACATGCCGAGGTCGCCGGTGTGGTGCCAGCCGTGGGCGCGCGCCTCGGCGGTGGCCTCCGGGTTCTTGAAGTAGCCCTCCATCACGTTCGGGCCGCGGTGCACGATCTCGCCAACCTCTCCTTCGCCAAGCAAAGTTCCCGCGTCGTCCATGACGGCGGTGTCGTTGATCATCGCGCTGACGCCCCAGTACGAGCCGAAGCGCCGGAGTTGCTCATCCGGCCGGAACGCTACGGTCAGCGGGTACATCTCGGTCTGCCCGGTGCCCAGCATGTAGTTCGGACAGATCTCGGTGACCAACCGGCGCAACAGGGTTTCGGGCATGGGCGCCATTGCATACATGCACATTCGCAGGCTAGACAGGTCGCGCCCCGGTCGTGACGGATGCTCGAGCAACGCCTGATGCATCAAAGGCAGGCCCATGAAGAAGGTCAACCGCTCCCGCTCGATGATCTCGAGCATCTGGCCAGGGTCGAAGCTCTTGGTGACGATCACCGTACCGCCGGCAGCCAGCAGCCCGCAGACCAGCGTGTGCTGTGCGCAATGGAACAGCGGCAGAGTCGCGTTGCAGATCGCGTCGCGCCACAGACCGAACTCGATGGCATTGTTCATCGCCGCCATCACCACCGCGAGGTGGCTTTGCATGACGCCCTTCGGCCGCCCCGTGGTCCCACTCGTGTACATGATCTGCGCCACGTCGCGGTCGTGGACCTCGACCTCCTGCTCCACGGCCGGCTGCCGCGAAAGTGCCTGAGCGAACGCGCCGAAGCCGGCCTGGGCCGGCCCTTCAAGCACCCATCCGCGCCCGGGCGTGGCGGCGAACAGCTTTGCCAACCCGGGACGGGTGATGAGAGCCGCGTCGACCAGGACGACACGCGACTCCGAATGCTCGAGGATGTACCGAACGT
>JBFMBB010000220.1:0-1692 GCA_040755435.1 Pseudomonadota bacterium
GACAGCGGGCGCACGTCCTGCGGCTGCAGCTTGTAGCTGCCGCGCGCCAGCGGATTCAGGAAGGCGCCGAGGTAGCGGTAGGCGCCGCGCACGCTGTCGAATTGGGTGCGCACGAACGCGACCGTGGACGGCATGAACTTATTGCCACCGGGGCCGTAGATCGGCAGCGGCCGCGTGCGCTCCTCAAAAAAGGACGACTTCACCAGCGCCGGCAGGTCGGTGCTGTGATCGGCGTGCAGGTGGGTGAACAGGATGACGTCGAGATCCGTTACCGTGGCCCCGGACTCGCCGAAGCGCAGCGCCGCGCCGCCGCCGATGTCCACCAGTACACGCGGTTTGCCGTCGATCCACACGAGATAGCTGCTGGAGGCGCGCCGGTCCTGCAGCTCCGGACCGCCCGAGCCCAGCACCTGTACCTGCACCGGTGCAGTGCCGCAGGTCTGCGCCGTGGCGGTCGCGATCCAGAAAAAACCAAGCAGGCCCAGGATGAGGCGCGCGCTCACGCCGGCTCCATGCGCTGGATACGGTCGAGCCGGATGTTGAGCGTTGCCCCAGCGTTGTCGCGGCAGACGAGAAATTCCTCATGGTTGACGGTCTTGAGGTCGAGCGGCAGCACCATCTGGTCGTAGTGCACGTTGCCCTCGTGCCAGCGCAGGCGCAGCTTCTGCCGGTGCAGGATGGCAACCTCGTATTCCGAGTAGCGCGCGCAGGCGATCGGGGAGTACGGGTCCTGGTTCAGCGGTTCAGTCATTTTCGCGTTGCACCTCGATGCCCATCAGCTCGCCGTCCACGTCCACCTCGATTCTAAAGACAATCGGCTTGCAGCAGACGTAGCAGTCCTCGACGTATTCCTGGCTGCCGGCCGAGGTGTCGATGGCGGTTTCAAAGCTTTCCCCGCAGTACGGACACTGGACGCTTTGCTGACTGTTCACATTTTCCAGTTTAACAGGGTTTTTCGCCTGCCCGGGACCGCGGCCCCGGCGCCCGGTTGCATCCGGCCCGGGGAAGGCTTATTCTGAGCGAGAACAAAATGAGAACATTTTAAAAGAGGGCGTCTGAGCGCATGCCGACCGACCGTTCCCGCCAGGTGTACGACTTCGTGCGTGCCTATACCGCGCGCCACGGCTACCCGCCCAAGCTGCGCGAAATCGGGGCGCAGCTCGGCATCCGCTCGCGCGGCGTGGTGCACCGCCACCTGCGGGCGCTGGAGGCGGAGGGGTTGCTGCGCATCGAGCCGGACCGGGCGCGCGGCATCCGCCTGCGCGGGCGCGCCGCCACATCCCGGCCGGGATTGCTGCCGCTGCTGGGACGCATCGCCGCCGGGCGGCCGATCGAGGCCATCCCGGGCGAGGACGAGATCGACCTGTCCGAGTTCTTCGTCAACCACAACCGCTTCGTGCTGCGCGTGGCCGGCGACTCCATGATCGAGGACGGCATCCTCGACGGCGACATGGTGGTGGTGGAGAAGCGCGACAGCGCCGACAACGGCGAGATCGTGGTGGCGCTTATCGACGGTATCGAGGCCACGCTCAAGCGCCTGCAGAAGAACCGCGACGGCAGCGTGACCCTGCGGCCGGCCAACGCCGCCCTCTCGCCTATGCGTTACAACGCTGCGCGTGTGCGCATACAAGGCGTGGTTGTTGGCCAGTTTCGCTCGTACCGATGAGGCAGTATGACAGCGCCAACACGTCT
>JBFMBB010000221.1:0-1627 GCA_040755435.1 Pseudomonadota bacterium
GGCGAGCTGCAGGCGTGAGCCTGCGGGCTTCTCTGCTGGCCCGGTACGCCCGAGTACCCGAGGGCTTACGCCCAATGGCACTTGTTTTAATGACACACTTCGTTTGGCTGCATTTCGGCACGGCATTTGCGCCAGGCAGATGACACCTCTTGGAAAGGAGTCATTTTGGCATGGCGGCAAGACAAACGGTTCCGGTGGACCCGGAGAAGGATCGTGAGTTCGACCGGGCGTTTGAGCAGTTCACGCAGTTCGTTGACCTGGAAGAGGCTGATCGGAGGCACCCCGTGCGGGGAAATGCGGTTTACAAAACCAGCGTGGTGCTCTGGATGCTGGTGTACCAGCGAATGAGCAAAGACTCGTCGCTGGAGGCGGCCGTCAAGAAGCTGCTGCGCGCCAGACCGGCCATTCTGCCGGCCAACAAACGGGTTACCAAAGGAACCCTGTCTCCCAATTCCAGTTCGTACTCGCTGGCGCGCAGCCGCATGCCCGGCGAAGCGGCCCGCTGGCTGGCCGAGCAGGTCAGCGCGTCGCTGATCAACGCGACGCAGCCGAGCTTCGACGGCCGCCGCGTGTTCCTGTACGACGGCACGACGATCACGCTGGCTCCGGAGCCGGAACTGCGGCGGGCGTTCCCGGCGGCTTGCAACCAGCATGGCGAAGGGGTCTGGCCGGTGGCGCTGCTCACGGTGGCCCACGAGCTGTCCAGCGGCGCGGCGCTCGTGCCCGAAGTGGGGGCGATGTACGGGCCGAACGCGGTTTCGGAAACGGCTCTCATGCACAACACGTTGCAGCGTCTGCCGGCCGACAGCGTGGTGATGGCCGATGCGGGATTCGGAATTTTCGCGGTGGCGCATCAGATCTTCACGGCGGGGCATTCCTTCGTGCTGCGGATGACGCGACAGCGCTTCGACGCCCTGACCCGGAAGGCGCAGCTGGTCGAGCAGGGACCGAACTCGAGGACGTGGTCTCATCGGTGGTGTCCCAGCGCCAAGGAGCGTGCGAACCATCCCGACCTTCCGGCGGATGCCGTGCTGGATGTTCGCCTGCACGAAATCGCAGTTCATGAAAACCTGACGCTGCTGGTGGTCACCGATGTTCCCCACGCTGCCGCCGCGTTGGCGAAGTTGTACGAACGCCGCTTCGACGTGGAGGTGGACATCCGGAATCTGAAAGTGGTGCTGGATGCGGAGAACATTCGCGCTCGCAGCGTGGACACGTTCTTCAAGGAGCTGATGGGCTCGATCGTCTCGTACAATCTGGTCATCCAGTTCCGCCGCCAGGCCGCCGCACTGGTCGACCAGCCGCCGCGACGAATGAGCTTCAAACGGACCTGGACGACGTTCCGTACCTTTCTGCTACCCGCGACATTCACCACCGCCGCCGCCTGGCGCGAGGAATACCGTAAGGCCCTGGGTTACGCGATGACGGACAAACTGCCCAACCGCCCCGGACGGAAGTACCCACGAGAAACGTACTCGCGCCGACCAAAGTCCAACTCCTTCCAAAAAAGAACACCCAAACCATCGCTCAACTAACACAAGTGCCATTGGGCTTACGCCCTCGGCTCGCCGCTCAACTGGTGTTGCGATTTGGCATCATTTCGGTCTGGTCCACAGGATGCGCGGGG
>JBFMBB010000222.1:0-1597 GCA_040755435.1 Pseudomonadota bacterium
GCCGGCCTTCTGGGGGACCGCAACCCCGCCGCCGCCCCCGGCGGGCCGCCACGGTGGACATCGCCGGCAACGTCGAAACCGGCCCGGTGCCGGGCCGGAAATAAAAAACAGAGACGGGCTTATCGCTTCAGCTGCAGGAATAGGAATGCCGGTAGCCGCGTTCCTTGCGCGGCTGCGGGCAGCGGATGGAGTAGGAGGAGGTCACGTCGCGCCGGCGCGTGGCGTAGCTGCACAGCACGGCATCGCCGCGATACGCGGCGGAATCGATGAGGCTGAACTGCACGCGCTTTTTGTTCTCGGTATTGGTGGTTTGACGTTTCGGGAGGCTCTCGCTGTCCACCTCGACCCAGACGTTGATCGCGGCCGCGCATTTCACCGTATGCGGGCGGGCGGACTCTGCCGCGCTGACGTCGGCGGTGACCAGGACGGACAAGGCGAGCAGAAGCAGGCGCATGGAACCTCCCTGTGTATATTCATGTTGAGCCTAGCCGAACACCCCGGTTCGACAGACACCGTTCGTCGTGAAAACCGGGGATTCCGGCATATTTCCCGTGGCTGGTCGCCGGGTCCACGCGGCATGGCGGGGCCGGGCGTACGGGGCATCGCCACGCTTGCCTGCCGCGCCTCGTCCGGGATTTACTGATAGCCTGGAGCAGGCAAGGGATAGCGGCTGCGGCCGGCATGATCACCAGCGAACGATTCAACGGCATTTCTCACATGGTCGGCGCCGCTCTGGCGCTGGCCGGCGCGGTGGTGCTGGTGGTACTGGCGGCGCAGGACGGCGGCGCGCGCCGCATTACGGCATTCAGCGTGTATGGCACGACGCTGTTTCTGCTGTATCTCGTCTCCACGTTCTACCACAGTCTGCCGGGGCGGGCGAAGCACGTTTTTCGCGTGCTCGATCACCAGGCGATCTACCTGCTGATCGCCGGCAGCTACACGCCGTTCACGCTGGTCACGCTCAACGGCACGGTAGGGTGGTGGCTGTTCGGCGCGATCTGGGGCATGGCCATACTGGGGTTGGTGCTGGATGCCTTGCCGCGGCGCGGCGCACGGGTCGTGCCATTCGTCATCTATTTCACCATGGGCTGGCTGATTCTGCTGGCCCTCGACCCGCTGCTCGAGGCGCTGCCACGCGCCGGGTTCCACTGGCTGCTCGCGGGCGGCATCTTCTATACCTCCGGCATCGTGTTCTTCGCGCTCGACCGGCGTTACCCATGGATGCACGGGGCCTGGCATCTGTTCGTGCTGGCCGGCAGCATCAGCCACTATGTGGCGATTCTGCTGTATGTATGAAGCCAGTCCGGGGCGCCTGCCGCTTAACCGGCATTGAAAGGAAATAGTTGCCCGCAGATAGAGAACGAAACCGCGGGGGTGGATTACAATGAGCCATTCCAATCACCCATACCCGTATTCCACCCAGGGAGAGCCCATGACGATTTCCAGATTTCCACGAGCGACGCCATACCTCGGCATGATCGCCGTCATAGCCGGGATCGGCCTTGGCGCTTGCCAGCGCAGCCCGGAGGCGACGGCCGCCGCGCCCACGGCGAATACGCCGCCCAGGCATGCAACGGAAACCACCGCCATCAGGGAG
>JBFMBB010000223.1:0-1581 GCA_040755435.1 Pseudomonadota bacterium
AACTGTTCCGGGCCGATCAGCGCAATGAAAAGATCGACCTGGGCCTGGGCACCTATCGCGATAATGAAGGCCGGGTTCCCGTAATGGCGGTAGTGAGAACGGCGGAGCAATATTCGACCACGGTAGCGGCGGGATAGTCCTGCTGCGGGCGGCGTAAAAGTCGTCCACCTTGAAGCCTTTCTGCCGAGTCAGGGAGGTGTGGGGATCTACAGCGTGGAACTTTATCTTCAGGTCCGTCTGGCTTGCGCGGATGGCATGAGCCAACGGGCGGCGGCGAAGCGTTTCAATGTGTCGCGCGATACGGTACGCAAGATGCTGTCGTTTTCATCGCCGCCGGGTTACCGGCGCCAGTCCGTACCGCAGCGCCCGAAGCTGGACGGGTTTGTGGCGATCATTGATGGATGGCTTGAGGGTGACCGCAGTGTCCCGCGCAAGCAACGCCATACGGCGAAGCGGGTATTCGACCGTTTGCGCACCGAGCATGGTTTCACCGGCGGCTATACGATCATCAAGGATTACATCCGGGAGCGCGAACAGCGCAGCCGGGAGATGTTCGTGCCGCTGGCGCACCCTGCGGGAGATGCGCAGGCCGATTTCGGGGAAGCGCTGGTGGAGATCGGCGGGGTGGAGCAGAAGGCCTACTTCTTCGCGCTCGATCTGCCGCACAGTGATGCCTGCTATGTGCGGGCCTATCCGGCGGCGGTGGCGGAGGCCTGGGTGGACGGACACGTGCATGCCTTCGCGTTTTTCGGCGCGGTACCGCGCTCGATCGTCTATGACAACGATCGCTGCCTTGTGGCGAAGATCCTGCCCGACGGCACGCGGCAGCGTGCAACATTGTTCAGCGCTTTCCTGTCACATTACGTGATCCGCGACCGCTATGCTCGCCCGGGCAAGGGGAACGAGAAGGGCAATGTGGAGGGGCTGGTAGGCTATTGCCGGCGCAACTTCATGGTGCCGATCCCGAAGTTCCCGACCTGGGAGGCGTTCAACCTGTGGCTGGAGGAGCAATGCCGCGAGCGCCAGCAGGACAAGGTGCGCGGGCAGAGCGAGACGATCGGTGAGCGGCTGCAGCGCGATCTCGCGGCCATGCAGCCTCTGCCCGCTACACCCTTCGAGGCCTGCGATCAGAAAGGCGGGCGGGTCTCCTCGCAATCCCTGGTGCGCTACAGGACCAACGATTATTCGGTTCCGGTGGCCTGGGGCCATCAGGAGGTCTGGATCAGGGCCTATGTCGATGAGGTGGTGATCGGCTGCCGCAGCGAAGTCATCGCCCGTCATCCTCGTTGCTATGCCCGCGAGGAGGTTGTCTTCGACCCGCTCCATTATCTCCCGCTGATCGAGCAGAAGATCAACGCATTCGACCAGGCTGCGCCTTTGCAGGGCTGGGACCTGCCCGAAGCGTTCACGACACTGCAGCGGTTGATGGAAGGGCGCATGCACAAACATGGCAGGCGCGAATATGTGCAGGTACTGCGCCTGCTGGAAACGTTCACCCTCGCCGATCTCCAGGCGGCGGTCGAACAGGCCATCGATCTTGGCGCCATCGGCTTCGATGCCGTCAAGCACCTCGTCCTGTGC
>JBFMBB010000224.1:0-1527 GCA_040755435.1 Pseudomonadota bacterium
CCGCTGGCGCTGCCCGCACCTGACGATGTTCCATACCCTGGGGATCGTCAAGAACAATACCGCCGCGCCGGAAAACGAGCCGGAGCTGCGCATCGCCCACGAACGCTGGCTGGCCAAGGTGGCGGACCGGATCATCGTACCTGCCGAGCGCGAGCGTCAGAACCTGCTCACGTTTTATCACGCGCCCGCCGAGCGGGTCAGCATCATTCCCTGCGGTGTCGATCCCGATGCGTTCAAGCCCCGGGATCGTCTTGCCGCCAGGCGGATGCTGGGTCTTGCCGCCGATGCGCAGATCGCGCTGTATGTCGGACGATTCGCTCCCCTGAAAGGCATCGACCGCCTGTTCGCGGCGGTTGCGCGGCTCAAAGAGCGTTTTCCCCGCCTCCACCTGCTGGTGATCGGTGGAGATGGGCCCGATGCACAGAGCACGCGCGGGCTGCAGCAGCTGGTCCACGAGTTGGGGGTCGGTTCGCGCACTTCTTTTCTTGGCCGCATCGACCAGCGGGAATTACCGCCCTACTACAGCGCGGCCGATCTGCTGGCGGTGACCTCGCATTATGAAAGTTTCGGCCTGGTGGTGCTCGAAGCCCTGGCTTGCGGAACGCCGGTCTTGTCCACGCCCGTGGGGGCCGTGGAGACGATCATCCGCAACGGGGTGAATGGTGAAGTCGTGGCCAGCCCCGCGGCCGCCGACGTGGCCGAGGGCATGGCGCGCATTCTGTCGCGCCCGCCGCAGCGGCGCGCTTCAACCCGGCGCATTCGCGCCTCGGTGGAAAACTACAGCTGGGACAAGGTCGCCAGGGCTGTCCGGCAGTCCTACGCCGCCTTGCTGATGGACCATGATCCGGCTCAGGCAACCGAGTACTATACCGTCAGCAATGTCCTGCAAAGTTGAAGAGGACCAACGTGATACAGACAGCGACAACGCATGCAATGCCTAAACCCGTGGATATTCTCGTGTTAACCGCCCACCCGGACGACGCGGAGTTCGGCGCTTCGGGCAGTGTGGCCCGCTGGACCTCCGAAGGCAAATCGGTGGCGTATGTGATCTGCACCAGCGGCGACAAAGGCACCAGCGACCGCAGCCTGAAGCCCGCCGACCTGATGGCCATCCGCGAAGCGGAACAGCAGGCCGCCGCCCGGGTGCTCGGTGTGCGCGAAGTCGTCTTCCTGCGCTACCGGGACCAGGAACTGGAGGAAACCCCGCAGTTCAGGAAGCACGTCGTGGAAGTCATCCGCGCATTCAAGCCCGTGACCATGGTGTCCACGGACCCGTACCGGCGTTATTTATGGCACCGCGACCACCGCGTCGTGGGCCAGGTCGTCATGGATGCGGTCTTTCCCTTCGCCCGCGATCACATGGCCTATCCCGACCTGATCGAAAGAGGCCTGGAGCCGCACAAGGTGCGGGAGATTCTTTTCTTCGGCGCCGAGGATATCAACCACCACATCGATATCGCGGCCACGTTTGACAAGAAGATCGCCGCCCTGCGCTGCCACGCCAGTCAGATCCAGGATTTGGGCAAC